>JBLGAR010000040.1:0-34533 GCA_047612385.1 Cryomorphaceae bacterium
TTTGCAAAAACTTTTGCATCTTAGTTCTTAAGTGAGTCTGTAGCGCCGATTGCTACCATGTCCTGTCTAGGCACGCCGTAAACCCATCCATGGGGGCTTGACGGTAGCATCCATATCGACAGGACATGGCAGTAATCGGCTCTCACCGTAAACTGGTCAATTTTGTAGCTTCCGGCAGCCGTCGTTCTGTGTGTGCACTAGTTGATGTACAACTGATGCCTAAATTTAAAGGTATAGCTTTCTGTCGCTCCCTCTGGACGAAAGTCGAATTCAAAGAAACGCCACTCCTCATTGATGAACTTGAAATCCGCAATGTAATAAATCGCTTTTCCCTCGCGCACTTCCCTAAATTCCAGAAACTGATTTTGTATTAAGTCCCAGGTGCGACCTTTTAAAAGCATGGAAACCGGCACGTTTTTCTCGGTCTCTGTGTCGAGAACGGCTAGATTGATAATTCCGCGTTTCTCGCCTCGCACAATGCCATAGTTGGCCGCGACTTCAGGTTCGATAAAAGTCGTGTTTACGACACTGTAATGTAGCTCGTAATTGTCAAACATTTTCGATTGTTCTGCCTGTGCGCCACCTGCAATGAAAAGCAGTGTGATGGCAAGCGTAAGGGTAGTGCTGAGCAAGTTGTGTATCGTGTTCATACTATCGACTTATGTGGTAGATGGCTGTTGATGCGAACAGGTTTGGCCAGGTTGATGCTAGCGGTGATCTGCGCTGCGTATTGCCGACCATTTCTCGCGCCAGTATTTGAATGCCCTTTGCTTCACACAGGGACTCAAAATCCTTAACCGTGCAAAAATGAATATTGGGTGTATCGTACCAGCGATAGGGCATGAATTCCGATTGCGGCATCTTTCCCATGGTGCCCAGCTGCACTCGGCATAACCAATGAGCGAAATTGGGGAATGTTACGATACACTCTCGACCGATTCGTAGCATTTCTTCCAGGACCCTGTCCGGGTGATGTAGGACTTGTAAAGCGTGGGCCATGACCACGGTGTCAAAACTCTGATCGGGGAAGTTCGCCAGACTTTTATCCATATCCTGTTCGATGATATTGAGACCTCTTGCAATTGCTTCACTGATATTGTCAGGGTCTATTTCTAATCCCAAGCCATCAACTCGTCGTTCTTTTTGCAGTCGTTGCAGGAACTCTCCATCCCCACAACCTAAGTCCAATACCCGTGAGCCCGGAGCAATCCAGCGTTGTATGTGGGTGAGATCAAGGCGCATTATAGATCCTCTCCCACGCGTTTCATGTAGGCGCTAAAGACTTCCAAATACCGAGGTATCGGCATTAAAAATGCGTCGTGTCCTTCATTGGCTTCGATTTGCGCATAACTCACAGGCTGATTCGCCGCGATCAGGGCGGCCACTATTTCGCGAGAGCGCTCGGGTGAGAATCTCCAGTCCGTAGAAAACGAAACAACTAAAAAGCTGCACTCGGCATTTGAAAATGCCTGTATCGGGTCGTCGCCGTACTCTCTGGCAAGGTCGAAGTAATCCAGCGCCCTGGTCATCAAAATGTAGGTGTTGGCGTCAAAGTGTTCCGAAAATTGGCTCCCTTGGTGACGTAAATAACTTTCTACCTGGAATACGGCATCGTCGTCTGTTCCTATCTCGAAGGAACCGGTGCGAAGCTCGCGCCCAAACTTGGCCGCCATGGCATGATCAGAAAGATAAGTGACATGCCCAACCATGCGCGCCAATCCCAGGCCTTTGGCTGGAACAGTCTCATTGTCTAGGTAATGGCCATCACCAAAATTTGGGTCCGACACGATGGCCTGTCTCGCGATTTCGTTAAAGGCAATATTCTGGGCGCTGAGTTTCATCGCAGACGCAATGACCACGCAGTGTTTTATGCGATCTGGATACATGAGGGCCCAACGCATGGCCTGCATGCCGCCGAGGCTGCCACCTATGACTGCGGCCCAACAGTCAATCTCGAGCAAATCGGCCAATCTGGCCTGGCTGTTTACCCAATCCCTGGCGCGCAGTGAGGGAAAGTCCGGGCCCCAAGCTTTACCGGTATCGGGGTCGATGGAAGTTGGCCCCGTGGAGCCGTGACAGCCGCCCAAATTATTGAGACTGACCACGAAGAATCGATTGGTATCGATGGGTTTCCCGGGGCCTATGCACTCATCCCACCATCCCGGTTTTTTATCGTCTTCGGCGTGATAGCCTGCGGCATGGTGGTGGCCGCTCAGCGCGTGACAAATTAAAACTGCGTTAGAACGGTTGTTGTTGAGCTGGCCGTAGGTTTCATAGACAAGATCATAGGCGGTAAGATCCCTGCCGCAGGCCAGTGCAAGCGGCTGATCAAAGTGCGCTATTTGTGGTATCACAACCCCCACTGAATTTTTGCTCACAAGACTCATAATAAATGCGGTTCAGAGGCCTATCACTAGCGCAGAATGTAAATTGACGCTTGCGGCCATGTGGCTCAGCACAATTTTAATGACGTTTATCAAAACAAAAACGAGTATCACTGAGAAATCGAATCCGCCCATGGGTGGCAGCAGTTTCCGAAATGGCTTGAGTACAGGCTCGGTAATTTGATGTAACAAGCCGATAGCGGGATTGCTGTTGCCCGACGCCAGCCAGCTCAGAACCACCATTGCTAGGATCGCAAAAAAGTAGATATTCACCAATAGTCCCAACAAACCCAGCGTTGCCCAGACAACTAAAAGTAGCGGGTTGGGAAGTCCATAACCGTTTAAGAGCAGCACCAACACAATGGCCGCAATCTGCAGTAGAAGCGTTAGGAGCAGGGTAGCCAGGTCGAAACCACCGAAACCGGGAACGACTCGCCTAAGAGGAATAACCAACGGATTGGTGACTTTTACCAGAAACTGGCTGATGGGGTTGTAGAAATCCGCTTTGGCCCATTGCATCAGAAAGCGCAGCAGCATCGCCACCATATACAGGCTCAACAGAGTCTGGCTCAAATAAATCCCAATGTCACTAAGAGCACCCATATTGCTATCCCATCTCTCGTGATATTTCTTTGGCTCTGTCGGCACAGGCCAGCATCGCTTCTCTTACGACTGCTTCCAGTCCATTTTGCTCAAAACTCGCTACCGCTCTCTCAGTAGTGCCGCCGGGGCTGGTCACTCGACGTCTGAGTTCTCCAAGATCAATATCATTTTCTATAGCCATGCGAGATGCCCCCAGCGCTGTTTGTTTTGCCATCGCACTGGCCGTCTCTTTATCCAGCCCTAGTTCGATACCCACTTTAATCATCGATTCTATAAATATAAAGAAGTAGGCCGGGCCGCTGCCTGATAAGGCGGTAATGGCATCCAGCTCGGCTTCAGTTTCCACCCAAGAGCTAATGCCTACTGCTCTTAGAATTGATTCTGCATAGGCTTTTTGTCTGGGGCTGACTTGCTCGCTGGCAAATAAGCCGCTGGCGCCGCAACCCAACAATGCCGGCGTATTTGGCATGGCGCGAATAACGGGTGTGCTAGAACCTAGGCGGCGTTGTAAGCTTTCTAGTGTGATGCCGGCAGCGATGGAAATTGCGACTGCACCGGAAGCCTGAATGGATTCAGCGATACTTTCGCAGGCCTGAGCCATCACCTGAGGTTTCACAGCGAGAATGATCACGTCGGCGCCTTTTACAGCCTCGGCATTGCTATCTGAAACCGCTATCGGAGCGATAGCTTGCAATTTTTCTAGGCTGGGAGGATATGGATCCGACGCGCTAATCCTAGAGGCGCGATGGCCGCTCTTAACTAGTCCGCCGATAATGCTGCTGGCCATATTGCCAGCACCGATGAATGCTACGTGTGGTGTATCCAAGAGTTCCAAAAGTTAGTATTCCGTGCAGTGAGGCGAGCCAAGAGAGTGGTCTAGCAGTATACACGCCGCTGAGTGCCAAAATCACTTATTCCGTGGGCCAAAAATGTCGGTACCAATTCTGACGACGGTGGAGCCCTCAGCAATCGCGGCTTCCATATCCTGAGACATGCCCATCGAAAGTGTATCCATCTCCGGCACGATGTCTTTCAGGTTCTCCATGGCGGTTCTGAGTCTCGCGAACTCGCCGCATTGGTATTCGAAATCGTCGGCGGGGGCAGGTATTGCCATGAGCCCCCGCACTGTAATTCCAGGTAGCCTGTGCAATTCCTTTGCAAGAAAGGGCAGCTCTTCGAGGCTGACGCCAGATTTGCTGTACTCTCTAGATATGTTTACCTGAATACAGATTTGCAAGGGTGGCATGTGAGTGGGTCGTTGTTCGCTGAGGATTCTTGCAGTTTTAGCTCGGTCGACACTGTGAACCCAGTCAAAGTTTTCAGCGATCAATTTGCATTTATTGGATTGAATCGGGCCGATAAAATGCCAAGTGAGTTCTAAATCGGACAATTCCTCGATTTTCTCAAGGGCCTCTTGCAGGTAATTTTCCCCAAATTCGGATAATCCGCATTCATGGGCCGTTCGAATGGCCTCGCAAGGCCTAGTTTTACTAACTGCAAGTACTTTAACAGTGGCTTTGTCGCGCTGGCTTTTTTGTGCTGCGAGTCGTACTCTTTCCAAAAGCTTTGCTATATTGTCGCTAATAGTTGGTTCAGTCATTAGGGGATTCTAGCCGATTCACCGCGATACGTGCTAATTGTTATCGATGTGAAAAATAAATAGTGGCACGGTGCGGCGCACGGGTTGAGGAACTCAACGGTACGCGCAAAAGCCATCGAAAGCTGCAGGTATGGACGTTTAGTTAAGGGAACATAAATGGATATTACAGAACTTCTGGCGTTTAGCGCAAAGCAGGGAGCGTCCGACTTACACCTGTCAGCGGGCCTTCCACCTATGATCAGGGTCGACGGCGATGTTCGTCGCATCAACTTGCCGCCGATGGAGCATAAGCAAGTTCACGAGCTGATCTACGACATCATGAATGATCGCCAGCGCAAAGATTATGAGGAGTTCATGGAAACGGATTTCTCGTTTGAGGTTCCAGGTGTCGCTCGATTCCGTGTGAATGCTTTCAACCACAACCGTGGCGCCGGCGGAGTGTTTCGAACGATTCCTTCAAAAGTACTGACCATGGAAGACTTAGGCATGGGACAGGTGTTTCGGGATATCTCAATGCTGCCCCGGGGCCTCGTGCTGGTGACTGGACCGACAGGTTCGGGCAAGTCGACTACGTTGGCGGCGATGGTCGACTTTATTAATGACAATAAATACGAGCATATTCTGACGGTCGAAGACCCCATCGAATTCGTGCATGAAAGTAAAAAATGTCTGGTGAACCAGCGTGAGGTTCACCGAGATACCCTAGGCTTTGCCGAAGCACTGCGCTCGGCTCTTCGGGAAGATCCCGACATTATACTAGTCGGAGAAATGCGAGATCTTGAGACGATTCGCCTAGCGCTCACAGCAGCCGAGACGGGTCACCTGGTGTTTGGAACTTTGCACACCACTTCCGCAGCGAAAACTATCGACAGGATTGTCGATGTATTTCCGGGAGAGGAAAAATCTATGGTGCGTTCCATGCTTTCCGAATCACTTCAGGCGGTTATCTCTCAAACCCTACTCAAGCGCGCGACCGGTGGTCGTGTGGCAGCACACGAAATTATGCGCGGCACTTCGGCGATTCGAAACTTGATCCGCGAAGACAAGGTGGCGCAAATGTACTCGGCCATTCAGACAGGCCACGCTCTGGGTATGCAGACTATGGATCAGTGTCTGGCGGGCATGTTGGACAAGCGCATAATTACCAAAGAGGCTGCCAGAGAAAAAGCCAGAATGCCAGAAAATTTCTAGGCAAATTGAACGGTCATCAAAGCGAAAGAGAACAGCATAATGAATATTGATGATTTACTCGAACGTGTCGTTAAAGACAAAGCCTCCGATGGGTTTATTTCCGCGGGCGCCGCGCCCAGTATTAAGGTAGACGGCCAGCTGCACCGCATCAATGACGACATCTTGTCTCCTGAAGAGGCTAAAGAGATTGTCTTGTCGGTGATGCGAGAAGACCAACAGCAGGAGTTTCTCGAACATCGCGAGTGTAATTTTGCGATTACTCGGGGCGAGCTGGGGCGCTTCCGTGTCAGCGCCTTCGTGCAGCGTGAACACTGCGGAATGGTTTTGCGCCGTATTGAATCCCACATCCCAACCATCGAATCACTGGATTTGCCGCCTATAATTCGCGACTTGGCGATGACGAAGCGCGGATTGGTTATCTTCGTTGGCGCCACCGGAACCGGTAAGTCGACGTCCTTGGCGGCGATGCTCGGATACCGAAATGAAAACAGCAAGGGTCATATTATTACGGTGGAAGACCCGATTGAATTTATCCATCAGCATGCCGGTTGCCTGGTGACCCAGCGTGAAGTGGGTCTGGATACCGAATCATTTGATGTCGCGCTGAAAAATACACTGCGTCAAGCGCCCGACGTGATTATGATTGGCGAGGTGCGATCGTCCGAAACAATGGCTCAAGCACTGACCTTCGCCGAAACGGGCCATTTGTGTTTGTGTACTTTGCACGCCAACAACGCCAACCAGGCGCTCGATAGAATTCAGAGCTTTTTCCCACCCAATCAACACTCGCAAATCTGGATGGACTTGTCTCTCAATCTCAAGGCTATGGTGGCTCAGCAATTGCTGCCTAGAAAGTCGGGGAAGGGACGCATTCCGGTGATTGAGGTTATGCTCAATACCCCTTTGATTTCAGAATATATTCGCAAAGGCGAAGTACACTTGATCAAAGAGGTTATTGCCAAGTCTACCGAACAAGGCATGCAAACTCTGGATCAATCTCTCGTGCAGAACTACAAGATAGGCAATATTACTCTTGAAGACGCTATACGTCATGCAGACTCATCCAATGACGTGCGCTTGATGATAAAGATGTATGAGAAGAGCAAATCAAGCGGTAAAGAAGTCGATTCAGGTTTGACCTACGATGAACCCGATAGCGGGCGTCATCTCAGAAGGCGTTAGAGGTGACCGTTTTCCCGCATCCAAGTCTGCAGGATTAGCTCTGCAGCGTAACTGTCAATCGGGCTATCCTTATACTGGCCCTTGTGGCCCTGCTCACGCTGATCCTGTTTGGCTTCAAAGCTACTCAGCCGCTCGTCAGTCATTTCAACCGTCAATCCAAGCCTGCCGTGTAGCCTGCGTGCAAATTTTCGCGCGCGCTCGCCCAAAATTCCGTCGGATCCATCCATGTTCAGAGGATCGCCCACCACAAGCAAGTTGGGCTGCCACTCGCGCACAATTTTTTCCAGTTCCGGCCACTGTGGTATTCCGTCTTTCGCGCGAATGATCGCCAATGGCTGGGTGGTAGACGTCAGGCAGTTTCCAACGGCGATGCCAATTTGGCGAAGGCCGTAATCGAACGCGACGATTGTTTTGATGGGTTGAATCACTGCGTGTGAAGCTTCAAGCGTGTCCTGCCTCTGCCGAAATCAGGTTCATATCAATTCCCAAAACGGCGGCTGCCGAACTCAGGCGCTGGTCGTAGGGGGTGGAGAATATGATATCTCCGTCAGCGGGCAAAGTCAGCCAGCTGTTATGGGCTAATTCAAACTCCAGTTGCCCCGCGGTCCAGCCCGCATAGCCCAGCGCTATAACGTATTCGCTGGGTCCTGTTCCATTGGCGATGCAGCGAAGAATATCGCGAGAAGTTGTCAGTGTAATTTCTGGTGTGATACGCAAGCTTGCTTCCCAGCGGCTCTCGCAGCGTCTGTGCAGAACAAAACCGTGATTGATGTGAACAGGACCTCCGGCCATAACCGGGGTTTCAGAAAAATCTTTCTTGGTGTTGATTTCCAAATGCTCAAAAACTTCTTCGACAGAAAGTTCCAAGGGCTGGTTGATCACAATCCCCATTGCACCGCTCTCTCCATGCTCGCAAATATAAGTGATGCTCTGCGAGAAAATCCCATCGGTCAAACTCGGCATAGCCAGCAAGAAATGATTTTTGAGGCTTGCTGTGCTGCTTGAAATTATGGGGCGGCGGTGAGTTTTGGGCATGGGGAGTTTAGAGCTTTGCTCGCTTGGCGACTGTTACCCTGAGCTTAGCCGATTCTCGAGATATTGCCACGTGCGAATGATTTCCAATTTGTCCGTAGTAGCGCGTAATTCTGTTGGAAAAGGCGCAAACGGCGCGGCCAGGCGTACTATTTTCATAGCGGCTTCATCCAATACCGCATAGCCGGAGGAAGACAACACCTCAATGTCTTCCAGGCTGCCATCCTCTCGAACGATGACCAGCAACCTGAGTTCTCCGTAAATACCGTAGCGCAGTGACGCCTCCGGATAGTATTTGTTGCCGACAGCTTCGAGCCTCTGAACCCAACCGTGCAGATAAGCCGCGTCGACCGCTCGCTTGGCAGATAGGGAAGTCAGGCGTCTAACCCTGGGCATATCTGCGTAGGCTTTACTCTGATCCTCAAGAGTCGCCTCGAGGCTGGTCAGTTGCTGCGCGAGCCGATCCACTTCTGGATTGAGGCCTCTGGTTTGCCTGGCGGTCTGGGATTGCACAGCGTGGTCGCTGTTGAGCTTAGTGTTGGCAAGAGCTGCTGTTGCGAGTACGGGTTCTGACGACAGGGGAGCCTGGGGAACAGGCGAAGGTTGCTGGGAGAATTCTTGGGCGTCAGGGCTGGGGTTGGGAGCGGGTCTCGGGCTCGACAAAAAGTCCTGGGGCGCCTCTTCACCACTGCCTATCTGATCAAACTCAGCAATGTGTTCGGCTTCGCTGGGAACCGCTGTGCTCGGCCGTGTGGCGAGCGTGACGTTTAACTGCTTGCTGTAACTTTTTTTCTGGACTGCCTCAAAGGTCATCCCCAGAATTAGAAACAAATGGAGTGCAGCAGCGACGAATATGGCGAATACCATGCGGTCGTTTCTAACATCTTCAGTTTCGTGTTGGTACATGCCCCGGCGACTATTCTTTGTTGCTTATTTCCTGAGCAATACATTCCATGAGTTGGCCGCCGATGTCCAGATCGTATGCAGTGTCAATTTCACGAATACAGGTGGGGCTGGTGACGTTAATTTCCGTCAGGTAGTCGCCAATCACGTCCATTCCTACAAACAAAAGACCTTTTTCCTTGAGTGTGGGACCAATCTCCCGTGCGATCCACAAGTCTCTTTCTGTCATGGGCTGGGCGCGACCGGTTCCGCCCGCTGCCAGGTTACCCCTGGTTTCGCCACTTGATGGGACTCTGGCAAGACAATAGGGCACCGGCTCGCCATTAATCATAAGAATGCGTTTGTCGCCGTCTTTGATTTCCGGGAGATATTTCTGCGCCATAATCGTCTGTGTACCAAACTCGGTCAGGGTTTCGAGAATCACATTGACGTTGGGGTCGTCTGGTTTGACCCGAAAAATCGACGATCCACCCATACCGTCCAAGGGCTTGAAAATGACATCCTGATGCTCCTGGTGAAACGCTTTTAATCGGTCGGAGTTAGCGCTAACCAGCACGGGAGGGCAGCATTGAGGGAACTCGGTGGCGAAAATCTTTTCGTTACAATCCCGCAGGCTTTGGCAGCGGTTCACAATCAAAGTGCCCTGGCGTTCTGCTTGTTCAAGTAAATAGGTGCTGTAAATGTACTCATTGTTGAACGGCGGGTCGACTCTCATCAGTACCGCATCCAGAACCGTCAGAGGCTGCTCGCTAGGCTCCCCAAGGGTGTACCAATGCTCTGAGTTTCTGAAAACTTCAAGCGTTGCCATGTTGGCTTTTGCAACGCCCTGGTCCATAAGCAGATCGTGCTGTTCCATGTAGTACAGCTCCCAGCCTCGATCCTGTGCGGCCCAGAGCATGGCTAGGGTGCTGTCTTTTTTGTAGTTGAGCTTGGCAATGGGATCCATTATCACACCGATCTTCACTGACATTATTTAATCCTGGGAATCTGAGGGTCTGCTAACTTACTCAAAGCAGGTTTCAGGTGCAAGCGATGAGTCAGAGTGAGCGCACCAAGGGCAAAATTGTCATAGAATAGTCGCCCTAAAATTCCTGTTTATGAAGGACCGACAGCATATGGCCGAACTCTATTTTACCCTCGCAATCCTGGGTGCTCTGGGTACTCTTGCAGCTCTGGTACAAGGGCGCCGTTTGTATTGGATGGTGCCCGTTTATTTTCTCAGCGCTTGGCTGACCGGCGAGCTGGCACTGATTCATCTTGTGCTGCAGGTGAGCTTTACAGCGTTGGTGGCATTTGGAGGAGGGTTTTCAGATCCACTCGCACAGTGTGGCCTGGGTATTTTTGGACTATCCTGGCTGGGGCTTCTTTACTTACATAGTCAGTCAATGGATACCGGCGGTGTCGTGCGTGCAGCGTTGGATAGGGCATTGGGTGCAGATTACCGCAGCAGCATTCCACAAGACCGTCGGGCACTGTTGGCAGACTCAATTGAATCTCGCCACTGGGCAAAACCCTTTCACTTTCGTAGAGACGGTGTAAAAGTGCACTCGAATATCAGTTATGGAAGTGCAGGCAAACGCAATCTGTTGGATATCTACCAGCCGACGAATCCTCGCCCGGGTGGTAGTCCGGTGCTGCTGCAGGTGCATGGCGGCGCCTGGATCATTGGCGAAAAAGAACAGCAAGCGAAGCCTCTTATGTATCACATGGCTCAGCGCGGCTGGATCTGTGTTGCCATCAACTATCGTCTCAGCCCGAAAGCCGCTTTCCCGGCGCATATTATCGACGTCAAAAAAGCCATTGCCTGGGTCAGAGATAACATCTTGGAATACGGTGGCGATGCCGATTTTATTGCCATCACAGGCGGTTCGGCAGGAGGACATTTGAGCTGCCTGGCATCTCTGACCCCCAACCGTAGAGAGTGGCAACCGGGGTTTGAAGACACGGATACTACCTTGCAGGCTGCGGTGCCGTTTTACGGTGTGTACGATTTCCTCGACAGAGATGAGATTCGCCCGCAGATGTCGATGGCCGACCTGATAGGAAATAAAGTCTTGCAGGTATCACAAGAGGAAAACCGGCAGCTTTGGGAAGACGCGTCCCCCTTAAGTCATGTCAGTGCCGAAGCGCCGCCAATGTATGTGATTCAGGGCACACACGACTCTCTTGTTTGGGTCGAAGAAGCCAGAAATTTTGTAGCTGCACTGTGCGAGGTGGCAAGTGAGCCGGTGGTTTACGCTGAACTCCCAGGTGCCCAACACGCCTTCGAGATATTTCATTCCGTGCGCACCGACCACACTGTGAATTCCGTTGCTGACTTTCTCGAATGGAGTCATGCGCGCTGGCATGAGAATCAGGCCTGAAGTGGCATATCGCCCCAGCGCGATTGAAGTATTGCCAGTGCGGCCAAAGGTGCAGTTTCGGTTCTTAGTACTCTTTGGCCGAGGGTTAACACTTCAAAACTTTGATCACCAGCGTAGGCGATTTCCCGGTCGCTGAGACCGCCTTCTGGTCCCACGAGAATGGCCACACTCTCGGGCCGTTGCTCTAGAGTTTTCGCTACAGTAGCGTGCTGATGCAGGACAAATTTCCGCTGCGCGTCTACAGTCGGTAGCCAGTCGTTCACAGCGATGAGGCTATTGAGTTCAGGTAGGCGATTGCGCCCGCATTGTTCGCAGGCGCTGATCATAATTTGCCGCCAATGGGCCTGTTTTTTTTCTGCTCTATCGCCTTTAAGCTTCACCTCTGTTCTATCGGTCATCAGCGGCACAATGCAGGCTACGCCTAACTCGGTGGCCTTCTGGATAATCCAATCCATACGGTCGCCTCGGGAGATTGCAATACCCAAGGACACTCGCAGTGGCGATTCAAGCTCTTGGGTATCGTGTTCTTTGGTGCAAACCTGCACTAACTTCTTCTCAAGAGCAACGATAGACGCCGTGTACTGACCACCTTCGCCGTTGAATAAAACAACAGAATCACCTACCCGCATTCTCAACGCTTTGGCAATGTGCGCACTGGGGCCTGGCTCGAGTTCAACGGTCGTATTGGCCTGTAAATTTTGCCCTGTGTAAATTCTGGGAATGCGCATACTGACCTACTAATAAAACGTACTGGCCCTAGTTACCAACCTGAGCTTACAAACCCAGGTTGTTGAAGATCTCGCGAGTCGGTTCTACCTGATTCATCGTGTAAAAATGCAACCCGGGACAGCCGTTTTCCAATAGAGTTTGGCACAGTTGAGTGACTACTTCGATGCCGAACTTTCGAATGCTCTCTTGGTCGTCGCCGTAGCCTTCGACGCGCTGACAAATCCAACGAGGAATCTCGGCGCCACAATTGTGCGAGAACCGAGCCAGGTTAGAAAAATTAATGATAGGCATAATGCCCGCGTAGATCGGCTTGTCTATCCCCAGAGTCGTGCATTGATCTAAAAAGTAGAAATAGGATTCTACGTTGTAAAAATACTGCGTAATTGCGCTGTCTGCCCCAGCCTCGAACTTGCCTTGCAAAAACTTAAGGTCGTCTCCGTAGCTGTTGGCTTGGGGGTGAATTTCTGGATAGGCGGCCACCTCGATATGAAAATGGTCCCCGGTTCGCTGGCGAACAAACTCCACCAATTGGTTGGCGTAAACCAGTTGACTGGCTCCGCCCATACCCGAGGGGATATCTCCGCGCAAGGCGACCAGTCGAGAAATGCCTCTCTCCCGATAAGTATCCAGTAGTTCACCGATAGTTTCCTCGCAGTCGCCTCCAAAGCTCAAATGGGGGGCGGCAGCACTGCCACCGCTCGAAATGTCCGACACGATAGCCAGCGTATTATCTCGAGTAGAACCACCGGCGCCGTAGGTCACTGAAAAGAACTCTGGATTGAGTGCGTTCAGCGCCGGAGTTGTCTCAGCTAAGAGTTTCTCCCGCCCGGCATCCGTTTTGGGGGGGAAATACTCGAAGCTGATTCTTGGTATTACTGCCATTTTTGTGCCCTAGTACTTGTAGCTATCAGGTTTGAATGGGCCATCGACCTTCACGTTAATGTATTCAGCCTGTTCGGTGGTGAGCTGTGTTAACACACCGCTGAAGCCCGCAACCATGTGCGCTGCAACTTCCTCGTCCAATATCTTCGGCAAGACTTCTAGCGTTAGTGCGCCCGGCTTCATATTGTCTTCGAGGTCTGCGAACTTGCGCTCGTAAAGGTAAATCTGCGCGAGAACCTGATTGGCAAATGAGCCGTCCATGATGCGTGAAGGATGGCCGGTTCCGTTGCCCAGATTGACCAAGCGTCCCTCGGACAGCAGTATCAAATGGTCGTTGCTAGCGCGGTCGCGATACACCGTATGCACCTGGGGCTTAACTTCTTCCCATTCCCAGTTCTCCCGCATAAAGGCGGTGTCAATTTCGTTGTCAAAGTGACCAATGTTGCAAACGACGGCGCCATTTTTGAGGGCCTTGAGCATATTGGAGTTGCAGACGTTGTAGTTGCCTGTAGTGGTGACCAGCAGATCAGTCGTGCCCAACAATTGTGTGTTGATACATGACTGGGTGCCGTCATTAACGCCGTTGTTAAAAGGCGACACGACTTCAAAGCCATCCATGCAGGCCTGCATGGCGCAAATAGGATCTATCTCTGCGATTTTTACAATCATGCCTTCCTGGCAAAGGGATTGAGCTGACCCTTTGCCGACATCGCCATAGCCGATTACCAGCGCTTTTTTACCGGACAGCAGGTGGTCTGTGCCGCGCTTAATCGCGTCGTTCAGGCTGTGACGGCAACCGTACTTATTATCGTTTTTGGATTTTGTGACTGAGTCGTTCACATTGATCGCAGGAACTTTCAGTGTGCCTGCTTCGAGCATTTCTTGCAGTCTGTGTACACCGGTTGTTGTCTCTTCCGTTATACCGTGCACATTTTCCAGTATCTGCGGATATTTTTCGTGCAACATCAATGTCAGGTCACCGCCGTCATCCAATATCATGTTGGCGTCCCAGGGTTCTCCATTTTTCAAGATGGTCTGTTCCAGGCACCATTCGTATTCTTCTTCTGTTTCTCCCTTCCAGGCGAAAACAGGAACGCCTGCTGCTGCCACCGCCGCGGCTGCGTGATCCTGTGTCGAGAAAATGTTGCATGAGGACCATCTTACTTCGGCGCCCAATTCCATTAGAGTTTCAATCAACACGCCAGTTTGCACTGTCATGTGGATGCAGCCGAGAATTTTTGCGCCTGCCAGGGGCTTGCTGGCACTGTATTTTGCGCGCATTGCCATCAGCGCTGGCATCTCACTTTCTGCAATATTAAATTCGCGGCGACCCCAGCCGGCCAGCGCAATGTCTGCGACCTTAAAATCTTCTGCTGTTGCCAATTGTGCTGCTGTGCTCATTTTGTTTTCCTTGGGACTTGTTCGTCCGATTGTTGTATAAAATCTGTTTCAATAATTGTTTAGTATATAGCTGTGTATTGGTTTGAGAGGCAATCGTCTGCGCCCTACAAGGCCGCTCTTAAGAGATCGGCTTTGTCAGTATTTTCCCAGGTAAAGTCTGGATCTTCGCGACCAAAATGCCCGTAGGCTGCTGTCTTCCGGTAAATCGGCCGCTTGAGATCTAGCATTGCAACTAATCCCTTTGGACGAAGCTCGAAGTGCTCGCGAACCAATTCGGATATTTGCTCGTTGGAAATTTTGCCGGTGCCAAATGTTTGCACCGAAATTGAGGTGGGCTCGGCAACGCCGATAGCATAGGAAATTTGAATCTCGCAGCGATCTGCCAGGCCCGCAGCGACAATGTTCTTGGCTACATAACGACCGGCGTAAGCCGCCGAGCGATCTACTTTGGATGGATCTTTACCTGAGAAAGCTCCGCCGCCATGTCTGGCCATGCCGCCGTAAGTGTCCACGATAATTTTACGACCGGTAAGGCCGCAGTCGCCCACCGGCCCACCAATGATGAACTGACCTGTTGGGTTGATGTGATAAAGCGTATCGGCGTGTAGCCATTCCTGGGGAAGTACTTCTTTGACAAGAAGTTCCATTATCGCCTCGCGAATATCGCTTTGGCTGACACCTGGATCGTGTTGGGTGGATAAAACCACAGCGTCAATGGCAACGGGTTTATTGTTTTCATAGCGCAGTGTCACCTGGCTTTTGGCATCGGGGCGCAACCAGGGCAATGTGCCGCTTTTGCGAAGTTCCGCCTGGCGTTCAACCATGCGATGAGAGTAGTAAATGGGTGCCGGCATCAATACGTCGGTTTCGTTGGTGGCGTATCCAAACATCAATCCCTGATCACCGGCGCCTTGTTCCTTATTGTCGCCTTCATCAACGCCTATGGCGATGTCATGTGATTGCTTGCCGATGGCGTTTAGTACGGCACAGGATGCGCCATCAAAACCAACGTCTGAATTGTCATAGCCTATGTCGAGTACGACTTGACGCACAACGTCTTCGAGATCGACATAGGTAGAGGTTGTGACCTCTCCGGCGATAACAACCATGCCGGTTTTCACCATGGTCTCCACCGCGACTCGCGCATCCTTGTCGTCAGTAAGAATGGCGTCGAGAATAGCATCAGATATCTGATCAGCCATTTTGTCCGGGTGTCCTTCGGAAACTGACTCCGAGGTAAAAACTGAATATTCACTCATTGCTAATGTGTCCTTTCTACTTGTGATTATTTAGGGTGGCCAAAGAGGCGCACCTGTATTTGAAATCCGTTGCGCTGTGCCAGATACACACTGGCAATGTCCGCCAACCCCGCCTCCAACGCCCAGCCACTTAAATCTTCTGGTTCAAACCCGAGCCATAAGTCGCCGCAATTTTCTCGCGCCCAAGCCTGATCGTGGCTGCACAAGTCGGTCACAATCACCACACCTTCAGGGGCCAGAAGGCTAGCCACGTCTTTGAATATCTGTGCCGGTGAGGGTGTGTGGTGCAACACCATGTTGATCACTACGCAATCGGCCTGACGCTTTTCTAAATGTTTGCTGGTGGTGTCTCCGTGGATAAAGTCAATATTCTTAAGACCGTTGTAAGCGGCAAAAACACGCGCTTTATCCAGCATCTCCGCAGCGTTATCCAGTGCAACCACACGTTGAAACCTGGGGCTAAGTTGCGCTAAAAACGCACCGTCTCCGGATCCAACCTCCAGGGCCATCTCTTTATGCTGGGGAAGCGCATCATGCATGAACTGGCTAACGGTTTCGCCATACTGCTCGTACTTGGCGATCAAATCCTGTTGCTGGCGAAATTTGTGGGCGTTGCCGGCAAAAAAGTTGCGAGAATTCTCTTCGCGCTGGCGGTATAGAGACGCCATTCTTCCGTTCAGCTTGAGGGGTAATTCTATGGCGTCTACGCTCGTGAGCAGCTGACTATGTATACTCTTTAGATCATTGTCCTGGGCCGGAGCTCCACGCCTGTAAAAGATAGAGTTACCCTCGCGGCGTGTGGCAACCAGTCCAGCACCTGATAGCACCTTAAGATGGTGACTCATGGCGGGCTGGCGTATATCGAACAGGCTGCACAGTTCAGACACACCGAAAGACTCGTTGCGCAGCACACGCAATATTTGCAGGCGCAACTGATCAGCGCTAGCTTTGAAAAAGTTTGCCAACTCACCCAGGCGGCCTTCGGAAGAGCCGATATTGGGAGTCTGTGCAGCGGAGGCTGGTGTGTTCGGTGACAGCATGAGCGGGAGTCTAGCAGCCATCACAATCTATATCAAAATATATTGATATAGATTGTGATGGCTGGCACTAAAGTCAGACGCCTATTTATCGGAGCCCCATGGGGACCGACATAATTCCCCAGGGCAGGCTGTCTTTGGCACGCACAATATTAATTACCTAATTGAGTAAAAACTGAGCCTATTTGTTTGCTGTAACGCGTTTGTTACGCGAAAATAGCGGCAAATTTGACCTACTTCATTCATCTCACCCTTTCTGGAGAACTTGATGTCGTCCCGCACCGAACTTGCCAATGCGATCCGTGCCCTAAGCATGGATGCCGTCCAACAAGCCAATAGTGGCCACCCCGGTGCGCCCATGGGAATGGCGGATATCGCGGAGGTCCTGTGGAATGATTTTATGCAGCACAATCCGGCCAATCCCTCCTGGGCAAATCGCGATCGATTTGTGCTATCCAACGGCCACGGTTCGATGCTTATTTACTCTCTTCTGCATTTAACAGGCTATGAATTGCCCATAGATGAGCTTAAGAATTTTCGCCAGCTGCACAGTAAAACACCGGGCCACCCTGAGTACGGTTATGCGCCAGGTGTTGAGACTACCACTGGCCCGCTGGGCCAAGGGATTACCAACGGCATAGGCATGGCTCTAGCTGAGAAAATCCTAAGTGCCCAGTTTAACCAGCCAGGACACGAAGTGATCGATCACTTCACGTACGTTTTTCTTGGCGATGGCTGTCTTATGGAGGGTATCTCCCACGAGTCTTGTTCGCTGGCTGGCACTTTGGGTCTGGGCAAACTGATCGCCTTTTACGATGACAATGGCATCTCAATTGACGGCGAAGTGGAAGGCTGGTTTACGGACGATACCCCGGCGCGATTTGAGTCTTATGGCTGGCATGTGATTCCAGTTGTAGATGGACACGATAGCCAGGCAATCAAGTCTGCGATCGAAAGCGCCCGGGCCGAAACTGGCAAACCTACGATGATTTGCTGCCAAACCATCATTGGCAAAGGGGCTCCGAATAAGCAGGGTTCTGAGTCCTGTCACGGATCACCTCTTGGCCTGGATGAAATAGCCGAGACACGCGCTGCGCTGGATTGGCCGCACGCCCCCTTCGAGATTCCCTCGGAAATCTATAGCGGCTGGAATGCTGTGGAGCCCGGCACCGCATCTGAGAGTGAATGGGATCAGAAAATGGCAGTCTATGAGGAAGCTCATCCGGCCCTCGCTGCAGAGCTTGGGAGAAGACTGGCCGGTGAACTGCCGCAAGATTTCAGTAAACAAGCCATGGCTTACATCGCTCAATGTCAGGAAGATGGCGCTAGTATTGCCTCTAGAAAGGCATCACAAAATTGCCTGAACGCCTTTGGTCCTGTGCTTCCCGAGTTGCTTGGCGGCTCTGCTGATTTGGCGGCCTCCAACCTGACCCTATGGAGTGGTTCGCAGGGTATTACCGCCAAGGATGCCAGCGGCAACTATATCTACTACGGTGTTCGTGAATTTGGTATGTCTGCCATCATGAATGGCATCGCTCTTCACGGCGGGTTTATAACCTACGGCGCCACCTTCCTGATGTTTATGGAATACGCGCGTAACGCTGTGCGTATGGCGGCGATTATGGGGCAGCAATCTATCTTTGTTTACACCCACGATTCTATTGGCTTGGGTGAGGATGGGCCAACCCACCAGCCCGTGGAGCAATTAACAGCACTGCGTGTGACACCCAATTTGGAGACATGGCGACCCTGCGATACCGTTGAGTCCGCGGTGTGCTGGAAGTCAGCCATTGAGCGTCGAGATGGGCCATCTGCCTTGGTTTTTTCGCGGCAGAGCCTGCCCCATCAAAACCGGGACAACGAGCAACTTGGCAATGTAGATCGCGGTGGCTATGTACTGCTTGACTGCGATGGGCCTGCCGATGCCATTCTTATCGCGACCGGATCCGAGATTGGGCTGGCAATGGATGCTGCTGAGCAATTGTCCTCCACCGGTAAATCCATTCGCGTTGTCTCCATGCCCTGTGCGGAGCGGTTCGAAAAACAGGACGCGCTCTACCGCGAATCTGTATTGCCTAGCGACGTTCTGGCGCGTGTTGCGATAGAGGCCGCACACGCAGATTATTGGTACAAGTACGTCGGTTTAGATGGGCGAGTGGTTGGAATGACCACCTTTGGCGAGTCAGCCCCCGCCGGCGACCTGATGAAGCACTTTGGTTTTACCGTTGAAAATGTGGTCTCCACTGTGCAGGACATAATACTCTAGAGGCAAATCTTTTGTTGCGTCTTGCAATTAATGGTTATGGCAGGATCGGGCGCTGCGTGCTGAGAGCTTTGCATGAGAGCTCTATGCGCGATCAGCTTCAGGTTGTTGCAATCAACGAACTGGCAGATGCGCGCACGGTGCTGCATCTGACCAAATACGATTCCACGCATGGCCGTTTTCCCGGCACTATTGATTCGGCAGATGGTCAATTGCTGATTAATGGCCAGTCGATTGCACTTTTGCGCCAACCCAGCATAGCCAGTTTGCCCTGGAGAGAATTGGGAGTAGACATGGTGCTGGAATGCACCGGCGCTTTTTCAGATAGGCAAACCGCCGAGCAACACAGGACCCAGGGCGCGGGCAAGGTCTTGTTTTCACAACCGGCGCAGCCGGATGTCGATGCAACCGTCGTGTTTGGTGTAAATCATGACGATTTGTCGGCCGATCATCAAATTGTCTCCAGCGCATCTTGCACGACTAACGGAATCGTACCGGTTATCAGAGCACTCGACGCTGCAGTTGGCATTGAAAACGGCACCATCACTACCATTCATTCGGCGATGAATGATCAGCCTGTGGCCGATGCATATCACAATACTGATTTGCGCAAGACGCGCGCAGCCTCACAGTCGATTATTCCGGTGGATACCGCGTTGGCCAAGGGCATAGAAAGAATCTTGCCGGAACTGGCCGGGCGTTTTACGGCCCAGGCACTGAGGGTTCCGACCCTCAACGTCTCAGCAATGGATTTGACGGTTCAGGTTTCTAGCGATACCAGCGTCGATGAAATAAATGCCGTGCTGGAAGCTGCCTCAGCTGACCAGTTCTGCGGTGTACTGGGTTATACGAGCGAGCCTCTGGCCTCCTGTGACTTCAACCACGATCCCCGCTCGAGCATTGTCGATGCCAGCCAAACCCGAGTGAGCGGCGCCCGCTTGGTGAAAGTTCTGACCTGGTTCGATAATGAGTGGGGATACGCCAATCGAATGTTGGATGTGGCCCGTCACTGGGGTTATCTTTGATGGATAAATTGCCGGTGAAAAATGGGGAGACAGTTAAATGGGTTTGACGGTTGAATTAATGTCCGAGCAGGACTTGGCAGATAAGACAGTGTTAATTCGCGAGGATCTCAACGTGCCTATAAAGGATGGCATGGTATCCAGCGATGCCAGAATCAGAGCCGCTCTGCCCACCATAACCGCGGCAGTGCAGGCAGGCGCCAGAGTGATTGTAATGTCGCATTTGGGTAGGCCTACTGAGGGCCAATTTGAAGACCAGTACTCGCTGCGGCCTGTCGCGGAACACTTGAGTGGGCTGTTGGGCTTGCCGGTTGCGCTCGTAAATGACTGGCGAGGCGGTGTTGAGCTCTCCCCAGGAAGCGTCGCTCTTCTGGAAAATGTACGTTTCAACCCTGGTGAAAAAGCCAACGATGATGAGTTGTCCAAAGCCTATGCCAAGCTGTGCGATGTATTTGTGATGGATGCTTTTGGCACTGCACACCGAGCTCAAGCCTCCACCCATGGGGTTGCGAAGTATGCGCTCAAAGCCTGTGCTGGCCCCTTGCTTGCAGGCGAGTTGAACGCCCTGGAGTTAGCGCTGACAAACCCCAGGCGGCCTATGGTTGCGATTGTGGGTGGTTCGAAAGTGTCGACAAAGCTAACCGTACTAGAAACTCTTTCACAGCGCGTAGATCAGCTAATTGTGGGTGGCGGAATTGCCAATACCTTTTTGGCCGCCAGCGGTATGCCCGTTGGGAAATCTCTGTGCGAGCATGACCTGATTCCCTCGGCTCGTGCGCTGATGGAAAAAACCAGCATTCCACTGCCGAGCGATGTGGTCACTGGAAAAGAATTCTCCGAAGATGCCCCAGCTACTTTAAAGTCATCTGGCGATGTCGAGGCGGACGATATGATTTTTGATATCGGTCCTGAGTCATCTGCACAGATTGCCGAGGTGCTTGCGCAGGCGGGAACGATTCTCTGGAATGGGCCGGTGGGTGTTTTTGAGTTCGATCAATTTGCCGGGGGCACCCAAGCTTTGTCCAGGGCGATAGCGGATAGCCCAGCCTTCTCTTTGGCCGGCGGTGGTGACACACTTGCCGCCATCGACAAATATGGCATAGCCGATAAAATTTCCTATATTTCCACAGGAGGAGGGGCTTTTCTTGAGTATGTAGAAGGTAAGATATTACCGGCAGTGGCGATTTTGGAAGAGCGTGCAAAGGGCCACTAGTAAGATAGAGTAGCGCGATGACATTCACGAGTTAAGAACGACAGTCGATATAGAGGAAGTATCAGAATGGCTTTAATCAGTTTGCGCCAATTATTGGACCATGCAGCCGAGCATAATTACGGTGTTCCGGCATTTAATGTAAACAATCTCGAGCAGACAAGAGCCATCATGGAAGCGGCGGATGAAACCAACTCGCCGGTGATTATGCAGGCCAGCGCGGGCGCTCGAAAGTATGCTGGCGCGCCCTTTTTGCGACATATGATGGCGGCCGCGATCGAAGAGTTTCCGCATATACCGGTGGTGATTCATCAAGACCACGGCGTGTCTCCCGCGATTTGCCAGCGCTCAATTCAGCTGGGCTTTAGCTCCATCATGATGGATGGCTCCTTGGGTGAAGACGGCAAGACTCCCATGGATTATGACTACAATGTAGAAGTGACCCGCAGAGCGGTCGAAATGGCTCATGCCTGTGGCGTCTCTGTAGAGGGCGAATTGGGCTGCCTGGGGTCCCTGGAAACCGGGGAAGCCGGCGAGGAAGATGGGGTGGGAGCTGCCGGTATCCTGACACTCGAGCAAATGCTCACAGATCCTGAAGAGGCTGCGCAGTTTGTGGCGGCCACCGACGTTGATGCACTGGCTATCGCCTGCGGTACCAGCCATGGCGCCTACAAATTCTCGCGTCCTCCCACCGGTGACATATTGGCAATAGACCGGATTAAAGAAATTCACGCGCGTATTCCAGGGACCCATTTGGTCATGCACGGGTCCTCATCAGTACCCCAGGAGTGGCTGGCGATAATCAATGAATTTGGTGGCAATATTCCTGAAACCTACGGTGTCCCCGTTGAGCAAATCCAGGAGGGCATACGCCACGGTGTCCGCAAAATTAATATCGATACTGATTTGAGATTGGCATCAACGGGAGCGGTGCGCCGCTTTCTGGCCGAAAACCCCGCCGAGTTCGATCCCAGGAAGTTTTTAACGGCGACTATCAAGGCGATGAAGGACATATGTCTCGCCCGCTATGAAGACTTCGGTACGGCGGGCAACGCCGACAAAATTAAGGTGAAGTCATTGGATACTATGCATATGGCCTATGACAGTGGTGAATTGAAACAGCGGGTGAACTGATCGACCACGCCAGCCCAGGTGTGAAATTTGATCTTCAAACACTCGAAGAGCTTCGCGGCTCGCTCCCTGATATTGATCGTGCTGCCGGGCCCACTGGCGAGCTAGAGGGCTTTTGCCAGTACTACCACATTGATTTTGAGGAGCGCCTGGAGGGCGTTCAACATCTGATTGGTGCGGTGACCTCGGGAGACTATAAAGTTGCTGTTCATCAGTGGGCCAGCAAGTCGGCTACTCGAAACCTGTTAGTGGTGCATGGCTATCTCGATCACACAGGTTTGTTTTCGCACCTTATCGAGTATGGGCTCGAGCACGATTGTAACGTCATTTGTTTTGATCTTCCGGGTCACGGCTTATCCACAGGCGAGCCCACGGCTATTGATGATTTTGGCCAATATAGCCAGGCGATTGCCGATGTTCTGGCGGCCGTTAGCGTACCTGAGTTACCTTGGTGGACTATGGCGCAAAGTACCGGTTGTGCCGCGCTTATGGATTTCGCCTCTAAATATCCCTGGCCTTTTTCTGCCAGCGTGCTGCTTGCTCCTCTTATCCGGCCCGCTGCGTGGAACCGTATGCGTGTGTCACATGCGCTGCTTAATCGATTCATAAAAACTGTGAAACGAACATTTGTGGTGAATTCTGGCGATGCTGACTTCCTTGCGTTTTTGCGCGCAGATCCCCTGCAAAGCCATCGAATCTCGATTAAATGGGTTGGAGCTTTGCGTCGTTGGTTGGCAGGTCTAGTGTTTGAAGACCTAGGTGTCGGCCCGGTATTAGTTGTGCAAGGGGATGCCGATGGCACTGTTGATTGGCAATACAATATGGCGCACATCACTAGTTTGTTCCCGGGTAGCGAAGTGGAGTATCTTGCGGGAGCGGGACATCAGCTGGCGAACGAAACCTTGGAATGTCGAAACCAGTACCTTGCCAAAGTGGGAATGTTTGTCGGTCTCGTCTAACAAGTGTCCTTGAAGTTTCAGGTTTAGTGTAAGCATGTAATTGTTGTAGTAGTGCCTATTATCTGTGCATCTTCGGAGAATTGTATGAAAAAGCTAATTTGCTGCATTCTTTTTTCAGTGGTCGCTGGAGTGGCAAATGCCGACCCAGCCAGCGATTTTCACACCCTGTTAGACGAAATCTGGCATTGGGAAGTGCAACAGTCCCCAGAGCAAAAAACCTATTTGGGTCTGGATGGCCCCGACAACAAATGGACAGACCATAGCCTTGCTGCCTATACAAATAGGT
Organism: Cryomorphaceae bacterium; assembly: GCA_047612385.1. Classification (GTDB taxonomy): domain Bacteria; phylum Pseudomonadota; class Gammaproteobacteria; order Pseudomonadales; family Halieaceae; genus JBALVT01. The sequence goes on from JBLGAR010000040.1 coordinate 23,438, forward strand.
ATGAGGCACGCGGTTTTTTCCTGGATGCTCTTGCCGATATTGAGATAAAACAGCTTAGTCCTGACGACCAGCTTAGCTATTCGATGATTAAGCGCCAACTGCGTGAAAGCAGGCAACGCGAGGTGCTTGGCCTCAATCTGATGAGGGTAAATATGCGTCAAGGCCCTCAGCACCGACACAGTATTTTGCAATTCACCATATTGGAAAACGCGGCAGCCTACCGTGATTGGATCGCACGGATGCGTGGGATTCCAAAATTACTTGCCCAGCACACGGAGTTACTCAGGCAAGGTATAAAACTCGATCGGGTGCAACCACGGGAATTAATGCAACGCGTGCCGGCCCAATTAGATAATGTGATAACCGATAACCCTCAGGACAGTCCCTACTATAAGCCCTTCCACAAATTTCCCGATTCGGTAGACACAGCGCTGGCCAAAAAAATGCGCATTCAAGCCCAGGAGATTATCAGCACGCAAGTAACTCCGGCGTTCCGCGAATTTAAACAATTTTTTGAGTCGACTTACCTAGCTGCCAGTCGCCCACAACCCGGGATCGGCTCGCTGCCCGGTGGTAAAGACATTTATCGTTTCCTTGCGGCGCACTTCACCACAACCACGCTGACCCCTGAAGAGATTCACGCTATTGGCTCCCGTGAAGTGGCGAGAATTTTACTGGAAATGGAGCAGGTCAAAGAGAGTGTCGAATTTAATGGCGACCTACACGCCTTCAACGAATTTCTTCGCTCCGACCCACAGTTCTACTACGACTCCCCCGAAGCACTGCTAGAGGGCTACCGAGCGGTTTCTAAAAGACTTGATCCCGAACTGGTAAAGTTATTCAGGAAATTGCCACGCATGCCCTACGGGGTAATACCCATACCGAGTGAGTTGGCTCCAGATACCACAACAGCTTACTATTCAGGCCCTGCAGCTAACGGGAGTCGCCCAGGCTATTACCATGTAAACCTCTATCGACCGGAAGTACGGCCGAAGTACGAGATGGAAGTCCTAAGCGTACATGAGGCGGTGCCGGGTCATCATTTACAGATAGCCCTGGCCCAGGAATTGGAAGGCGTCCCTGATTTTCGTAAACACAGCGGCGTCACCGCGTTCGTTGAGGGGTGGGGGCTTTATTCCGAAGGCCTTGGTTATGAGATGGGGTTATACCAGGACCCCTATTCGCGCTACGGCCAGTTAACCTATGATATGTGGCGGGCTGTGCGCTTGGTGGTAGACACTGGGATTCACTATTTTGGCTGGAGCCGTCAGAGAGCCATTGATTACTTTCTGGCGCACGCGGGTAAGTCTGAGGCTGATATTATCAATGAGATAGATCGCTATATCGGCTGGCCCGGTCAGGCGCTCGCTTACAAAATAGGTCAGATCAAGATGTTGGAACTTCGCCAGAAAGCAGAAAAAAAGCTGGGAGATGAATTCGATATTCGCGCCTTCCACGATGAGTTGCTTGGTGCAGGAGCCATACCTTTGGATGCTTTGGACTCACGGATGAACAGCTGGATTTCAGCCCAATAGTAATAAGGTTAACATTCGTAAATATAGTTAGGCTGTCGTACAGGGGAGATTGTTCAGCCTATGTTAGGTCTCCCTTGAGTCGGGACAAAAAAGCATTTTAGTACCCATGGATTGTGGCATCCATAGTTGTGGTACGCGTTAAGAATACTAAGAATTTTAAATCAGCCGAGAATTTCTACCACCTACTATGAATAAACCTGTGGAAAGCATTCTAGAGAGCCCGGAATTTTTTCTGACGGAGTTGAACGTCACGTCAGGATTCCTGAAGTTCCTGCACACCGATACAACCGCGCTTCAACGAGCCAGCTTTCTGGATGGTAGATCTGAGTTGTCCCTTGAAAAGAACATTTACACTGTGAGTTTGTCTGAGGCAATGTCCTGGTATGAGGCTAGAGGCCGTAGCTGGAATCAGGGCCGGCTAATTTTCCACATTGCGTTTTGCGGATCCACGCTTCTCAGTCGTGTTTTGGATACCTCTGAGTCCGTGTTTGTTTACAAGGAGCCACAGGTATTGACGGACCTGGAAGTCGCCATGAGGCAAGGCGACACTTTTTGTCCGAGCGGGCATGCTTGGGATCAGGTTCTGGGCCTGGTGCTGTCGCAATTTAACAGCTCTCCGACCGATTCTTTCGCCCGCGTAATCAAACCCTCTAACTTGATGAATTCGATTGTGCCGGATATTTTTGGTCTCGATGATAAAAATAGAGCGGTGTTTTTGAGTATGGCACCCCGCGCATTCCTGATAGCGGTATTGCGGGGCGGATCAGATCGGGTCGCCTACATTTTTCGGGTCCTTGAAAATCTTCGGGCGACAGCTCCGGCAATCAGTAAAATTGTCGACAACATGAACTTGAAAGACGCGAGTGAAATGTTTCTGGTAGCGAGAAAAATTTTGTTGACGCACGCACTGCAGACACGCATTTTTTCGCAGGCAATGGCCTCGTTATCGGATGATCGCTATTACCAACTGTCGTATGAGCAACTGATGGCGTCCCCGCACGAACACATTGGCAAAGTTTCAGCCGCACTGGATCTGCAGTTGAGCCCGGAACAAATCAACAAAAATATCGATTCGACTTTTAAGCTGCACTCAAAAGTGAATGACCGTCCATTTGATTCGCTCATCGCGGCGGAGGTAGACGTGCAGGTTATCGAACACTATGGCGCAGTGATAGATGAAGCCTTGAAATGGTATCGGCAGTTGGACTTCTCTGCCTAGTAACGAAGGGTCAGCCCAGAATGGTAATTATTTTAGACAGGAGCCCGCATTTCGCAGTTCCTGCTTGTCGATATGCCTGGGCGGCCCCCCTTCGGTTGAAGGCCCACGCCCTCCGGGGACATCGACAAGCAGAAACTGCTAGCACTGCAGCAATCCAGAGGGATTGCTGCTAAATGACACCCAACCCTGGCTGCACTAGAGCTTAAGTAAGTGCCATTCGGCTCTGTCACGTCAGGTATCATTGCTGAGCGAAAATCAGCGGTTGAATGCTAAGCCACGATCGCGCCGGACAAGGGCTTTGCCAGCTCGGTCCCGAGGTTTGTCCGATTGGCCCAGCTTTCGATGAGGTCAAGGGTTTGACCGTATCGTTCCTCTATCATCCGTACGTCCTGATCAACTTGTTCAGGACTGAATACCTGGCCAATAAACTTGGCGTTGCGTCTGAACACCGGCCCGTTGGCAATTGATTCAAGCTCGGCATTAGTGTGTGGCAAATTGAGATGCCGTGTAACTGCCTGCAATATAGGTACAGGCGTCGCAGTAAGGTGCTTAAAGTCCAGACAAGCGACTTGTTCGCGCGGGGTGGCTGCAATCGCACGTTGAAACAGCTCCAACTGATGCCGCCAAACGATGGCCGCTGCCTGTAAATCGGTGAACGCAACGGCTTGTCGCTGAGGGATCGCGGCCAGGCCTTCGCCATCAAGAGCAAAGATATTGTACTGTCCACGCACAAACGATTTGCAGGCCTCGCCCTTTTTCAAAACTGAAACCAGGAAGCTGCGCAAACTGCCGTAAAGTAGCAGCACCGGTGCGCCGGACTTGATCGCAAAGGGGAGCAGGTTATTGGCTGTATTGGTCGGCTTAATGAGGATGTTTTCGTTGCTGTCAGAAGATGTCGCCAGAAGCGTAAAGATCGTTTGTGCCAGCGTCTCGCCATATTGCCGTGACTGCCGTGCTTGGCCATCCACACGGAATGCATTTGCCAGGTCCATCAGTATGTTTGGCTCTTTCAGCGACAACACCGCCCCCGATGCATCCAGCGCGCTGGCCAGCAATGTCGAACAGCAAAACGCGCTGTGAAATACAAATGCAGGCGGTTTATGCGCTTGGCCGGCTACAGCGGCCATGACATCATTGAGCGATACCGTTTCCCGTGCGGTAACCGAGCCGTCCATGCGTTGGTCCAGGAAAGCTTCTTTCGACAGTGCATCGCGACTGATGCGCGCAAAGCTGATCGTTCCGACCTTAGTATCCAGCGCGGCAGGAAACCACGCAGGGTCTTTTAACAATTCGGGCAAATACGCCAAGTGCCAACTCCTCTAATGGGATTCGAATGCTAGAGCGGGGTTCCACCCGCGTCCGCGGACTTCCTGACCAACAGTTTTTTTGGTCGTCGCTCACGGGCAGTTTGAAACAGCGCGAAACTCTGGTTGACGTAATTGGTAACGTCAGTGATCTGGCGTATGTAGGACATTAGCTCCGGTGTGCGCTCGGCTTCAAAAAGGCGGACTGCAGAACTGGGGTCGGTGGTCTCGAAGCGGACGTAAAATAATGGCTCGCCACGTTTTAGAATCAGATCCTTGGACAAGTCATGCCACTCCAGTGCCCACATATGTATGCGCGGCCAGACATCGATAGGGAAACGACCGCAGATTTGCGTACCTGGCCAGGCGTTCTTCGGATAGTGCAAAAAGGGTGGAAACTGATTAACGTAGACGGGATCGTCAGAGACAAAAATAAAAGGTGTCGCAAGCTGTAAAATCGGACGCATTGGGTGGCGCCATTCAGATTGGGGCGACATGACGATCAATTTTTGGAAACCGGTTTGCCGCGTGTCTGACATCGGGCCATTCACGTTTTGCAGCTGGAGTAATCCTTCCTGGGTTTTAACCATGCGGAGATGCAGGTTTACGGGGCAATTGATGACATAGTTTAGGTGGTCATACTGGATTACGGCAGGACAGGTTTGTACGGACTTTGAAGTTTTTGGCTTCGGATCGTCCCGACTGATTGGCACCGGTGTATCCCATATCATGCCTGCCTGATCATCCTTCAATAACCAGCCCACCTCGACGTGGCGTGACTTTTTTTCAGCGACTTCGGTTTCTGACTTTTTCCCGAACAATTTTGAAAACATAGTTATGCGTCTACTAGTGTTGAGGCGGCGGCAATCACAACAGATCGCTAGCTACCCGATGTTTCTTTTAAGGCGTCTATACTACCGCTAAAACCCAGCCAGTACGAAACCTAGTAAGGGGTACAACCCTACACTAGCGCCAATAGTACAAGCGCAGGACGCTGTGTTAATCTGCGGTACCTTCTTCAACGACCGCACACGGTGTCCAGTTCTCGTGCCTGACCGACCAGATTCCGATAAAAAACGCCTGCTCCAACTTGCCGAAGACGGGAACGTCTCAGCGCGGATTGATGTTGCCTTTAACTATGAGTCTGCGGGTAACACCGAGTTGGCGGCTCACTGGATGGATCGGGCTGCCGCCACCGGCGATGCTGTCGCCAAAATGCAGCGCGCCGCATGGAAGTTGTATGGAACTAATTTTGAGCGCGATGAGGAAGCAGCTTTCCTGGAAATTCAGGATGTCGCTAATGCCGGTGGAGAAGGAAACGCTCGTACCTTCCTCGCTGTGTTACTCGCCTATGGAATCGGCTGCGATCGTGATTGGTGCAGCGCCGTTGAGTGGGTCGCATGTCACGCGAGGACGGGTCATGCCCGCAGTGTAATGCAACTCGCACTGCTTCAGCCTGATCGGCCTGAAAATGCAGGGCTGATCGAATCATTGCTGAACGGTGCTGCTAGCCTGGATAGCGTAGCCACTGCTCCGCGCGGCCATGAGCACACCGGCGCGCAGATACCGACTTCTGAGATTGATGCCGCGGCTGCTATCGTCGCTGATTGCGACGCCTCGGCATGGCGTCCGGCCACAACCACGGCTTTTTCAGAGCGCCCTCACGTCGATATTTACCCTGATGTCGCACCCGATCTCTGGCGGCGTCACGTCGTTAGAGCGGCACACCCGCTCTTGCACGGTGCGCACGTAAAAGATGCCAACAGTGGGCGTCGAATAAGCGACCCGATGCGAACGAACACCGTGGCCTTGATCGAGTTGTGGCAAAGCGACTTGGTTTTTTATGCCTTGAGTGCTCGCATCGCCGCTGCAACTGGCGACCCGATAGACCGTCTGGAACCCCCCAACATATTAAACTACCGACCAGGCCAGACCTATCAAGCACATTTTGATTTCATTAATCCCGATGTGCCAGCTTTCCAAAACGAATTATCGACGCAGGGACAAAGAGTCAAAACGCCACTGATTTATCTGAATGACAACTATCAGGGCGGCGCTACAGAATTTCCCGAATTAAAACGCGGCTACAAGGGAGTTGCGGGGGACCTTCTGGTCCTGCACAACACCGACTCTGACGGCGATCCCGATCTACAGAGCCTGCATATTGGTGCTCCGCCCACCTCTGGGACGAAATGGGTTTTTTCCACCCGCGTGCGCACCAAGCCGCAGGTGGCACGCGTCTGGCCTGATATTTAGTTCGTGGTCATTTCCCATAAAAACCGCTTCATTTATTGGAAGCCACACAAGGTTGCCTCTACCAGTGTGATGTACGCACTTAGCAAATTGTGTGACGAACACGACACCAGCGGTGGTATCGCCGGCAAGGTTGAGGTCGAAGTTGAAAACCACCGCCGCAATATGTGCGCGTTTTCACATCTACCCACCATGGGCAATCATGCTGCACCTGCGGAAATCCGCGCTATTACAGATATCATGTGGGGAAGCGAATTGTGGGACCAGTACTACAAATTCACTATTGTTCGAAACCCTTGGGATTGGGCGCTGTCGCTGCTGGACTATTCGCAGCATCAGTTGGGTCAAAAGCTGGATTTTGGCGATGTCGTCGAACGCTCCCAAAGGCGTTACTGGTTTTCAGATCGGGATGAACCTTTAGCGGATTTTTATATTCGCTACGAAAACCTCGATGCCGACTATGCCCGGGTTTGTTCGCACCTGGGCCTGCGCGAGGAACCGCTGCCGAAACTCCGGGTGGGAACACGAGACACTCAGAAGCCTTATTGGGAGTACTATACGGATGAGATGCGTGAACTGATCGAGCAGGCATGCCAGTTGGAGATAAACTATTTCTCTTATCGATTCGGCGAATAGAATGTTGGCGGTTTAATCTTGCAGTCAAACTACTCAGCAGCGTTGCAAAAAAAGCCATTGGCATTGATGCAGTCTTTAGTCGATCCCGAACAGTTTTTACAAATCGCGACCCAGGCTCAATGGTATAGGCGAGAATCACCAATGGGTTCGGTGCTGGCAATCGACCCGGTGAAACACGGGAAAATAACAGGGCAAGTCTGCGAGTATTTTTCCCAGCCGAAATTACTGGAGGCATTGTCCGGACTTGCGGGAATCCCGTTGGATCACTTTGTAGGTAACCTTATCCGCTGCTCTGCTCATTCCAGCGATCGACTGAGCTGGCTGCACCCCGGAAAACCAGACGCAGGCGTCGCACTGGCGGTAAACATCGGCACTGCGCCAGCCAGGATTAAGTGTTCACAGGGCGATATCATCGTCGATTTTCAGCCCGGCGATGCTGTCATTATGGCACTGGGTACGGGCCAGCAAAATGAACTTGTTGTTAGCGGGGCTGAAGTAACGCTTATTGAAGGCTTTCTCTTAAAAAAACCTGTCGCAGCATAACCAGACCGCTCAAAAAGGCCAGACTTCCAGGCCGTGTACGGAATTGCGAATATCCATAGAAAAATTGACGCTCTTAAGTGTGTCACCACTTTGTATGTCGTGTAGGGATATAGTCGAGGGTGATGACCCGGCCGCAATCAGGTGCTCGTTGATTGGGCACAAGCCGCGGCCAAAAGCTTGTCGGGCCAGCTTCGTTGTGTCATCAAATCGGTTAATGATTTTATCGTCGGGATAACGCGGTACGTCGAAGGCGACCTCATTTTTATCGGTAACAAAGCGCACTTTGTCGGCGGGGGTGTCGTTGTAAAGCAAGCCTTCCTTAAACGGTTGAAGGTTATGCGTCCCGCGCGGCAAACGACCCATAGTCTTCATCTCCCGTCCGTTAAAATGGATTAGTGTCGGACAGTTAACGCCACCAATAAAGAGGCCTCTGTCGTCTTTGTAAATACTATTGAGATGCAGGTTGCCGCGCGGTGCTGGCCCTTGCCCGCTAGGATCGAAAGTAGCGGCACGCAAAGCCTCATCCGAGCCGACCAATGAGAGTCCCCAATTGAATGACTTCTTGCTAGCATCGAAGCCCAGAATGCTGTTGAACCCTGTAGAGCTTAGGTAGAGAGTGCGGCCGTCTGTGCAAATTTCATGGCAGTGCTTGAGGTAGGGGTTACGAAATGACTGTTTAATGTTAAAGCTGGTATCGAATAGGAAGAGCTCATCACTGGCTGCGACGTAAATATCCTCGCCGATAAATGCAATACCGCGTAGTCCCCGGTCAGCGCCTCGACCCGCAAAGTCAATTTCGCAGCTGTTCCAGTCCAGGACCTGATTCGTACTGCCGCTCTCAAGATCGATAAGAAAAATACCACCGTGGCTCTGGCCCTGTTCGCTGCCGCGGATAACTGACGTCGCAATGACCGTAGGCAATTTCACTGCGGTTCCATATAGTCGAATATCAGGTGGATTCGATCCTCCTTGCCACCGTTAAAGACTTCGTGCGGCAACAAGTTGTTCAACTCGTAGGCCTTACCTTCTTCCATTGTCACCCGTTGTTCATCCACCATAAATTCGACATCCCGATTGGTCTGTAATGGAAGGTGGATGCGGTGAGCCACAGCAAACGACGGGTGCTTGTCCCAGTGGAGAGGGATAGTCCCTCCAACAACCAGTTTGGCGATCATTGCGCGCAACAAACGCCCTCCCGGTTTATAGCTACTCGTAATAATCTCAGTTATCAGCGGAACGACCTGCTCATTGAGATGTGGCCAACCACTTTTTCGCGCGATTTGGATAGGCTGCCATCCGTCACAATAAACCAGGACGACAGACTGTACGTCTACGCGATCTGTTTGCCATTTCCGGAGGTCATCTTCATGCCAAACCGGTTCATCCAATGCCAACACAGCATCCTTAAGGACGCTGTGATTTACCTCCCCAAGTTGTCTCACGCTGACATCGATTTTCATGGTTTAGTCCCAGGTGACACGGGTTTCTCGCTGTTGCTTTTGGAACGCAGTATTATCCCCGATTACCACTTCGGACGCTATACACAGGCTCGTTGCTTGTCTCCACAAACCATTACACAGGCATCTACTCGTGCGCAGGCTTTTGCCCCGCTGGCCAGCCACCAGACAAGCGTCTATCATTGCCAAAATCAAGGCTACACCACTCCTGAGTCTATATACCAGCTAGAGGCGACACATCAAACCTATTCAACAACTGCTGCTGCAAGCGCAGAGCCGCTTCGAGCAAAAAAACTATGACGAAGCAGAGCGTCTTTTGCGTGAGGCACTGCAGGTGGATACTCAGTCTCGTGGGGCGCTGGAGCTTCTGGCGGTCATGTATCAGCAGACCGGACGCCCCGAGCAAGCGCGACAACAGCTCGAGCGTCTTGTTGCGTTGTTCCCCGGTGAACCGATGTACTGCGAGAGTTTGGTCGCTCTATTGGAACGACGCGGAGAGCTTCGTGCAGCACTAGAGTGTTATCGACGACTGCTTGAAATTCGACCGACATTGGCGGACAGCCACTATAACTACGCCCGGCTGCTGAACCGCGCCAAAGAGCCGCAAACGGCATTGGATCATTATGGCATAGCGCTGGGTCTGGGCATCACAGCGCCGGAAGATGTGTATTCAAACATGAGTGTGATTCTGTCGGATCAGCACCGCCACCAGGAAGCGGAAACTACCCTGAACCAGGCCCTGGAGATAAATCCTGACTATGTTCCAGCTCTGTACAATCTGGGAGTGTTGCGAGAGGAGCTCGGTCTTTGGGAAGGTGCGTGCGAACTTTTTTTCAAGATTCTAGAGATTGATCCTGATCATCTTGATGCATTGACGCATCTGGCACACGCTCAAAAGATCGAAGATCCAGACCATCCGCTAGTGAATAAGCTGCAGTTGGCTCTGTCTCGCTGCAGCGGATCACCCCCGGCCAGTGAGGCCCTGCATTTTGCACTGGGCAAGGTTTACGACGATAACAAGCGATATGACAGCGCATTTGAACACTTTCTCAAGGGTAACCAGTTAAGCTTTGGGCGCGCCGGCGCCTACGATCGTAATGGCCAAGAGACCTTGATCAAGGAGTTGGTTGATACTTGCAAGTCTGGGTGGCTGGCTGCGGTGGAACCTGTCTCCGACAGTGCGCCAATATTCATCTGCGGGATGTTTCGCTCCGGATCTACCCTACTAGAGCAGATGTTGGCGGCACATCCCAAGGTCACCGCTGGTGGTGAGCTAAATTTCTTTAACCAACATATTCAGTTGCCCTCTGCACTGACCAGCCTTGATGCAGTTCGCGTGCGGGAGCTGGGAAGTATGTACCTGGAATACCTGGCCAGCGGCTTTCCGAATGCCGAGCGGGTGACCAATAAGCGCCCCGACAACTTTGCATACCTTGGGTTTATTCGCGCGATGTACCCCAACGCAAAATTTATCAATACCTGTCGGCACCCACTTGATAACTGCCTCTCTATCTACTTCCAGCAGTTTGCAGGCTCAGTCAAATACCATACCCAGTTGCTGGATATCGGGCATTACTACGCGCAATATCGCGGCCTGATGGAATTTTGGAAGCAAGAACTTCCAGACAATATTGTCGATATTAATTACCAGTCGCTGGTGAGTGATCCCCGTGCTCAGTTGGAGCCGCTGTTGGAATTTTTGGAGCTGGAGTGGCATGAAGGTTGTCTTGAGTTCCACAAGACCGATAATCGGGTTCGCACGGCCAGCGTCTGGCAGGTAAGACAGCCCTTGTATCAGCAGTCCAAGGGCCGATGGAATAACTACGCCGCACATCTTGAGAGCTTGCAAGAGTACCTTCAGGGAGTTGGTATCGAGACCTGAGGCTACATAAGCTCTAGTGCAGCCGGAGCTGGGTGCCATTTAGCCGCAGTCCGCCATGCGATAACCGCTTTCGTTTGGAACCCCACGCTCTACAGCGGGTATCGCATGGCGGACTGCTCCCACCGCGTGACCCGAGTCCCGTTGGGTTTGCTGCGGTGCTAGCAGTTTCTGCTTGTTGCTATCCTCGCAGGGCGTGGGCCTTCAACCGAAGGGGATAGCAACAAGCAGGAACTGCGAATTGCGGACTCCTGTCTAAAGTAAGCGCCA
>JBLGAR010000041.1:0-34474 GCA_047612385.1 Cryomorphaceae bacterium
ATGGGCTCGTGCGGGCCTCGCCGGCCGCGCCCAAGTCCCGCCTTCGGCACCATACAAGAACGAAACACCATCGCCAAGGCGATGGGCTCGTGCGGGCCTCGCCGGCCGCGCCCAAGTCCCGCCTTCGGCACCCCATTAAGATAAAATCCCTCATTACTACGTGGCGCGGGGCGGTCTTAATAAGCTGTGTATCTACCGTTGGCAAAGTACCTGAAAAATAATACGTTTTTCGTGTTTCTGGCGGTTGACCGAACAGGGGGTGGTACCTATAATGCACACCCTCGAATTTGGGTCGAGAAGACGAGATTGACCTAAAGTGAAGAGCCTAAAGGGGCCTTCACAGCGAGAAAAGTTTTGATGCGGGGTGGAGCAGCCTGGTAGCTCGTCGGGCTCATAACCCGAAGGTCGTCGGTTCAAATCCGGCCCCCGCTACCAACTTGCAGTAGATGTATCTTGTCGTTAAGAGTGCCCGATAGGCGCGCTCTTAATCAAAAGATAGACGGATAAAATCCGCTTTCTACTGCCAATAACGTATCGTATGTACTCTAAGTGCACGCGATATGAAGTAAAAAAAGCCCCTTTTTAGGGGCTTTTTTGTACGTGCAGGGTTTGCATTGCGATGCGCTTCTTACACGGGAGTAAATGTGGCAACAAAAGACAGGCTGTTGGAAGAAATGCTCGAACCCACGGTTAAGGCCATGGGTTTTAGTCTGTGGGGGATCGAATATAGCTCCCAGGGCCGATACAGCGTGTTAAGAATTTTTATTGAGCGTGACAGTGGCATCACTGCCGATGATTGCGCAGCGGTGAGTAGCCAGGTAAGCGGTATTCTCGATGTGGAAGATCCGATAAGCGGTGAATACACGCTAGAGGTTTCATCGCCCGGTATGGACAGGCGCCTGTTCAGGCTGGAACAGTTCGGGGCCTATATTGGAGAGGTTGTAGATATTCATTTGCGCAGCCCATTTGATGGCCGGCGTAATTTTAAAGGTATTTTGAAAGGAGTTGAGGGAGCAGACGTCGTTGTACAGATAGATAACGATGAATTTTTGCTTCCTCACGATGGGATTGATAAGGCGCGTATTGAACCGCGTATCTAAAGTGCAGATTTGAACTGGCGAGGCTTGAGATGACTAAGGAAATTTTGTTGGTAGCCGAGGCTGTATCGAATGAGAAGGGAGTGTCTGAGGGCATTATCTTTGAAGCGATAGAGTTGGCGTTGGCTACGGCGACCAAAAAGCGTTACGACGAAGATGCCGATATTGAAGTTACGATTGATCGTGAGACCGGCGATTACGAAACGGTGCGTCGTTGGTTGGTTGTACCTGATGATGAGATGGCTCTGCTGGGAACTCAGTTCACCACAGAAGAAGCGATAGAGGCCAACCCTGCACTCGTGCCGGGTGACATCCATGAGGAAAAAATTGAGAACGTAGGTTTCGGTCGTATTGCCGCGCAAACTGCAAAGCAGGTTATTGTGCAGAGAGTTCGAGATGCCGAGCGCGCTCAGGTGGTCGAGCAGTATATGGAGCGTGTTGGAGAGTTGGTTGCCGGCACGGTTAAGAAAGTAACCCGTGACAACGTTATCGTCGATTTGGGTAATAATGCAGAAGGGCTTTTGCCTAGAGAGCAATTGGTCGGGCGTGAAACATTCCGTGTCAATGACCGCGTTCGCGCTATTCTCATCGAGATCAGCACTGAGTCACGCGGGCCGCAGTTAATTCTTAGCCGCTCCTGCTCAGAGATGTTGATCGAATTGTTTAAAATTGAAGTGCCGGAGATTTCCGAAGAAGTTATTCAGATTCGAGCTGCGGCTAGAGATCCCGGATCTCGTGCAAAGATTGCGGTTAAGACTAACGATCAGCGAATTGATCCGGTCGGCGCCTGTGTTGGTATGCGCGGATCTCGCGTTCAGGCCGTTTCTAATGAGTTGGATAATGAGCGGGTTGATATCGTGCTGTGGGATGATAACCCTGCCCAGCTGGTGATCAACGCTATGTCGCCAGCAGAAGTTGAATCGATTGTTGTTGAAGAAGACACCAAGGTAATGGACGTAGCTGTTTCAGCAGCCAACCTGGCTCAGGCGATTGGTCGCAGTGGCCAGAATGTTCGCCTCGCGAGTGAGCTCACCGGTTGGACCATCAATGTGATGAGTACTGAAGAAGCTGCTGTCAAGCACGATGCCGAAGCGGGTCAAATTATTCAGTTGTTTGTAGAGCAGCTGGATATTGATGAAGACGTTGCTGAAATTTTGGCTGAAGAAGGTTTTACCTCTCTCGAAGAAGTTGCCTATGTGCCTCTTGAAGAGATGATGGCCATCGATGGTTTCGACGAAGAGATTTCCGAAGAGCTGCGTGCTCGTGCCAAAGATGCACTGCTGACGCAGGCTATCGCTTCAGAAGAAGAGCTGGGTGCTAATGAGCCCGCTGAAGATTTGCTGGCAATGGATGGCATGGACAAGCACTTGGCATTCATCCTGGCGAGTCGAGAAATTATCACGATGGAAGACCTGGCCGAGCAGGCCGTGGACGACTTGATTGATATACCAGATATGACAGAAGAACGCGCGGGTGAACTTATCATGACCGCGAGAGCACCCTGGTTTGCCGAGGAAAGCGAGTAAATTTCCACAGGGTTTTTTTACGGCAAAGAAATTGGGTTCTAAGGAGATAATTGAATGGCGCAGGTAACAGTACATCAGTTGGCAGAAGTGGTAGGTGCTCCAGCCGACCGTCTGCTAACGCAGATGAAAGAAGCTGGCTTACCGCATACTGATGCGGAGGAGGCTGTGTCCGATGAGGACAAGCAGACGCTGCTTAGCTATTTAAAGCGCAGTCACGGTGAATCTACCAGTGCGCCCAGGAGAATTACGCTAAAGCGAAAAACCAGCAGTACTTTAAGAACTGCTGGTTCCCAGGGGCGCAAGACCGTTAGCGTAGAGGTGCGTAAAAAGCGTACTTATGTGAAGCGAGACGCTGCTGAACTGGAAGCTGGTGCAGAAGAAGAGCTGCTAGCCGTCGTAGAAAATGAAGATGGAACTATTGACGAAGCTCCAGTGGTTGCCGAAACAACTGCAACGCCTGAAGAAGTTCCTGCAGTAGAGGAAACAACTGCCGATACTCAGGAGTTCGTCGAAGAGTTTGTTGAAGAAGAACCCGAAATTGATGAAGATCCGGCTAATATGGATCCCGAAGTGCTGCGTCAGCGCGCTGCGGCGCGTCGAAAACAAAAAGATGCGGATGATATTGCATCGCGTCAGGCGGCAGTTGCCTCTCGTAAAGCCGAAGAAGAGCGCTTAAAGGCAGAGGCAGCCGCTAAGGCTCAAGTTAATGCTGTGCCCTCCGGGAAAGACACTTCTGGCGCCAAGGCCAGACCAAAGCGTTTGCATGATGCGCCGACACCTAACAGCGAAGAGCAACGACGGAAAGCAGGGCCGGGTCGCGGCCGCTTAGAGCGTACTCCCGGCACTGGCCGAGGCAAAAAACGCGGGCACAATCTTTCATTGTCAGATCTGGATGCTGCTGAAAACGGAGCTGCAAGGCGTCGCGGTCGAAAGAAAATGCAGCGTACTCACGAAGAGCACACAAAGCACGGATTTGAAATGCCCACCGAGAGAAAGATTCACGAGGTTGAAGTTGGGGAACAGACGTCGGTCTCCGATCTTGCACAGCGCATGTCGATCAAGACGGGCCAGGTCGTCAAGGAACTGATGAAACTGGGCGTTATGGCCACCATCAATGAAATGATTGATCTTGATACCGCCACTTTGGTGATCGAAGAGATGGGCCACAAAGTAAAATTTGTGAGCGAAGATGCTCTGGAAGATGGCTTGGTCGAAGCGCTCGCACAAAACGAGGGCACGTTGGAGCCGCGGGCTCCGGTGGTGACCGTGATGGGTCATGTAGATCACGGTAAGACATCTCTGCTCGATTATATTCGCAAGGCTAAAGTTGCCTCTGGCGAGGCAGGTGGTATTACCCAACATATCGGCGCCTACCACGTGGAAACCGACAAGGGGATGATCTCGTTTCTCGATACGCCCGGACACGCCGCGTTTACCGCAATGCGAGCGCGAGGTGCAAAGAGTACCGATATCGTTATCTTGGTTGTCGCAGCTGATGACGGAGTGATGCCGCAGACTGAAGAGGCGGTGGCGCATGCTAAGGCCGCTGGTGTTCCTTTGATTGTCGCTGTAAATAAAATGGACAAAGAGGGTGCTGACCCCGAGCGTGTTAAAAACGAGCTGTCAGCGAAGGAAGTTATTCCTGAAGAGTGGGGCGGCGATACACAATTTATTAATGTCTCTGCTATTACAGGCGATGGCGTTGATGCGCTGTTGGATGCTGTTTTATTACAAGCTGAGTTGTTAGAGCTGACAGCTGCAAAGGATGTTCCCGCGCAAGGTATTGTCATCGAATCCCGTTTGGACAAGGGCCGTGGTTCTGTTGCGTCACTATTGATTCAAAGCGGAACGTTGCGCAAAGGCGATATGGTACTCGCGGGCCTGCAGTACGGTCGTGTACGCGCGATGCTGGATGAGAACGGTAAGCAGATTGATGAGGCCGGCCCTAGTATTCCGGTCGAAATCCTCGGCCTCGATGGCACACCTGATGCCGGTGATAACTTCGCCGTAATGGAAAGTGAGAAGCAAGCAAGAGAAATGGCTGACTTCCGCCAGGAGAAAACGCGCAGTAGTAAAATGCAACGCCAGCAAGCCAGCAAATTGGACAATATGTTTGCCAGCATGACGGCGGGCCAGAAGAAGAACCTTAATGTTGTGGTTAAAGCTGATGTACGTGGTTCTTTAGAAGCTATTCAGGGTGCCTTGCTTGATCTGGGTAACGACGAAGTGCAGGTTAATATTATTTCCGGCGGTGTCGGTGGTATCACCGAAACCGAAGTAAACTTGGCCGTCACCGCCGAAGCGGTAATGTTTGGATTTAATGTTCGAGCTGATAATGCTGCGCGTAAATTGGTTGATGAAGAAGGTGTGGACCTACGTTACTACAAAGTAATCTACGATCTTATCGATGATGTTCGAGACGCTCTGTCGGGTATGTTGGCGCCAGAATTGCGCGAAGAGATCGTTGGTATCGCCGAGGTTCGCGATGTCTTTAGCTCACCGAAGTTCGGTCTTATTGCGGGTTGTATGGTGATTGAAGGTACAGTGCATAGAGCGAAACCGATCCGCGTATTGCGCGACAACGTGGTGATTTATGAAGGTGAATTGGAGTCGCTGCGTCGCTTTAAAGATGATGCAAACGAAGTACGCAATGGAGTCGAGTGTGGTATCGGGGTTAAGAACTACACCGATGTTAAAGTCGGGGACTCTATTGAAGTCTTTGAAGTTAGGGAAATCGCCCGCTCCTTGTAGGCGAAAACTCTATGGCAAAGGAATATAGTCGTACTCAACGTGTCGCCGATTATCTGCAAAGAGAATTGGCCGGCTTGATCCAGCGGGAAATCCGTGACCCGCGTGTGGGTATGGTGAGTATTACAGGTGTTGATGTCAGTCGTGACATGGGCCATGCCAAAGTGCATTACACGGTGTTGACTACTGACGATAGCGCCGAAGCGGTGGTCGAATCCACCGAGGTTTTGAATAAAGCCGCAGGCTTTTTGCGCAAGCTCTTGTCTCGCGATAGTGCAATGCGCAGCGTGCCACAGCTGAGGTTTTATTTTGATAGTAGTGTGGGCCGTGGACGATATTTGGAAGATTTGATCGTTAAGGCGGCGGACGCGGATAAGGCATTGGGTTTGCGAACCGACGATGCCGATCAAGAGGATTAGCTGAGATGGCGCGGCGTGGCCGCGGCCGTCCGATTGATGGAATTTTGCTGCTGGATAAACCCCTCGGCGATAGCTCAAATCGGGCGCTGCAACAGGCAAAGCGCTTATTTTTTGCCGCAAAAGCAGGGCACACGGGCAGTTTAGACCCATTGGCCAGCGGCGTTCTCCCGCTGTGTTTTGGAGAGGCTACCAAGTTTTCTCAGTTTTTGCTGGACGCAGACAAAGCCTATGCAAGCACCTTTCTGTTGGGTAAGACAACGGCCTCGGGCGATTCCGAGGGTGAGTTGCTAGATGAACAAGATGCCAGCTATATCTCGAAAGAAGATGTCGAGCTGGCGCTGGAAGCCTTCAGGGGTGAAATAGAACAAATACCCTCGATGTTTTCTGCGATTAAACACAAGGGCCAGCCACTTTATAAGTTGGCGCGACAAGGTAAGGAAGTTGAGCGTAAAGTTCGCCGAGTCACAATCCATCGGCTGGAGTTAAAAGCTTTTCGGTCGGGGCCGCACCCCGAGGTGGATGTCGAGCTGGAGTGCACCAAGGGCACCTATGTGCGCTCAGTTGCAGAAGATTTAGGTAAGGCGTTGGGTTGTGGAGCGCATGTGATTGCACTGCGGCGCACACGCTCAGGGCCATTTGGCATTGACGACTGTATAACGATGCCCGCGCTGGAGGCGCTCAAAGGTGACGGTCTAGAGGCGGACATGGATGCTTTGCTATTGCCCTCGGACGCGGCTTTGGGTGCAATCCCTCTGGTTGAACTCAGCGAGTCCAGTGGCTTTTACATGAGACAAGGGCAGCCAGTGCTGGTGCCAAATGCACCCGGTAGTGGTATGGTGCGCATCGCCTTGCAAACCGGAGAGTTTCTGGGCATAGGAGAAATGTTGGACGATGGGCGCGTAGCGCCGCGTCGACTGATTGTCACCAACGGGTGACACGAACCAGTCTGTTAATCTGCACGGACTGGCTCTTTTATAAACGTGGCGATTGATGCCAAAAATGGCGGTTCGCTACTCGCAGATTAAATGAGGAAGATACAATGGCTTTAGATGCACAGAAGAAAGCAGAAATCGTAAAAGATTATCAAACTGGTGAAAGTGACACTGGTTCACCTGAAGTTCAAGTAGCACTGCTGACAGCAAATATCGAGCAGCTACAGGGACATTTTAAGGCACACAAGCACGATCACCACTCCCGCCGCGGTTTAATCCGCATGGTAAACCAGCGTCGTAAATTGCTGGACTATCTGAAGCGTAAGAATACCGCGCGATATGCCGAACTGATCAAGCGATTAGGTCTGCGTCGATAAGCGACAACCCATACCGAGGGCAGCATAGAAATGATAAGTGTACCTCGGTATTCCTATACAAAATTGGAGAATAATTGTGAATCCAGTAACTAAAACGTTCCAGTACGGTGGCCAAACAGTCACACTGGAAACCGGCCGCATCGCCCGACAGGCATCAGGCGCGGTTCTGGTTACCGTCGAAAACACCACGGTACTCGCTACCGTTGTAGCAGAAAAAACAGCTCGTCCAGGGCGAGACTTCTTTCCACTGGCAGTGCATTACACCGAAAAAGCTTACGCAGTTGGTAAAATTCCAGGCGGTTTCTTTAAGCGTGAAGCTCGTCCAAGCGAAAAAGAAACGCTGACCTCTCGTCTCATCGATCGCCCCATTCGCCCGCTGTTTCCAAATGGCTTTATGAACGAAGTTCAGGTGATTTGTACGGTAGTGTCTGCGGACAAGCATATCGATCCGGATATTGTAGCGATGATTGGTACTTCGGCGGCTCTGGCCGTATCGGGCTGCCCTTTCAAAGGCCCTATCGGCGGTGCTCGCGTTGGCTACACCGACACAGAAGGTTACATCCTCAATCCAACCTACCCGCAGCTTGAAACTAGCAAGCTGAACATGGTTGTAGCCGGCACCGAAGATGCGGTGCTAATGGTCGAATCAGAAGCCCAGGAGCTGTCTGAAGATCAAATGTTGGGCGCAGTGTTATTTGCCCATCAGGAAATGCAGGTAGTGATTCAGGCGATTCGCGAACTGGCGGCAGAAGCTGGCAAGCCTTCATGGAACTGGGAAGGAGAGCCTGTAAACGCTGAACTACTGGCTGCGGTTGAAGAGCAGGTGTTGGTTGACCTTGGTGAAGCGTATCGCATCACCGAAAAAGCGGCTCGCTACGAGCGTGTTGGCGAAATTCGCAGTGCGTGTACGAAGGCGCTGGCGATTGAAGGCGGTCCGTCTGCCGACGAAATTAAAGATGTTTTCAAGTCATTAGAAAAGAACATTGTCCGCAAACGTATTCTAGCGGGCGAGCCTCGTATTGATGGTCGCGACGGGCAGACTGTCCGCGCTATTGCCTGCGAAGTGGATCTGCTTAAGAAAGCCCACGGTTCGGCTTTGTTTACTCGTGGTGAAACTCAGGCTATCTGTGCAGTGACACTGGGTTCAACTCGTGATTCGCAAATTATCGACGCCCTTGAAGGCGAGCGACGCGATCCTTTTATGTTGCACTATAACTTCCCTCCCTATTCTGTAGGTGAAGCGGGCCGTGTTGGTTTTACCAACCGTCGCGAAGTAGGGCATGGACGTTTGGCGCGTCGCGGTTTGGCTGCTGTTCTGCCGAACTCTGATGATTTTCCTTATACCATTCGGGTTGTATCTGAGATCACTGAATCTAATGGTTCGAGCTCTATGGCTTCGGTCTGTGGTGGTTCTTTGGCTATGATGGCCGCTGGTGTGCCGCTGAGCGCTCCTGTTGCTGGCATCGCGATGGGTCTGGTTAAAGATGGCAATCAGTTTGCTGTTCTCACCGATATCCTCGGCGACGAAGATCATCTGGGTGACATGGACTTTAAAGTAGCCGGTACTGCTGAAGGCATTACTGCTTTGCAAATGGATATCAAGATTGAAGGTATCAACGAGCAAATCATGGAAGTGGCGTTGAGCCAAGCTCTGACTGCACGTTTGCATATTCTTGGTCAGATGAATCAAGTTCTGGCTGCGCCGCGTACGATTACTTCTGAAAACGCGCCTAGCATGATGACCCTGAAAGTTGATTCCGACAAGATCCGCGACATTATCGGTAAGGGCGGAGCAATGATTCGCTCGATCACCGAGCAATCCGGCGCGACAGTTGATATCGACGATGACGGAACAGTTCGTATTTTCGGACCAGACATGGCCTCACGCGATGCTGCTGTCGCTCTGGTAGAAGAGATTACTGCCGAAGCTGAAGTGGGTGCGGTTTACACTGGCACCGTTGCACGCATCGTAGACTTTGGTGCGTTCGTTAACATTCTTCCCGGTAAAGATGGCCTTGTACACATTTCTCAGATCGCCAACGAGCGTGTTGAGAATGTTACGGACCACCTGAGCGAAGGTCAGGAAATTCGCGTTAAAGTACTGGATGTGGATCAGCGTGGTCGTATCAAGCTCTCTATTAAAGAGCTGCTTGAAGATGAAGCGGCAGAAGCACCAGCTGCAGCACCTGCTGAGTAAGCTCTCTTAAGTAAGATCCGTTTAGAGGGCAACCTCAGACGAACGAAGAGCCATATCGAAAGATGTGGCTCTTTTTTTTAGCCCGAAGTTATTGCTGCCGATTGGCGACCAGGTTGTCAACGACCGAGGGGTCGGCCAAAGTGCTGGTGTCTCCGAGCGAGTCCACCTCGTTCTCCGCGATCTTGCGCAGTATACGTCTCATGATTTTTCCAGAGCGGGTTTTCGGCAGAGCGGGCGCCCACTGAATAATGTCCGGTTTGGCGATAGGCCCAATTTCTTTCACACACAGTGCGATCAGTTCTTGGATAAGTTCGTCACTGGTATGGACCCCGTTCATGGGGGTCACAAAGCAATATATGCCCTGGCCTTTGATCTTATGGGGATAGCCAACGACAGCGGCCTCGGCAATACTTTCGTGAAGTACCAGGGCACTTTCTACCTCGGCTGTACCCATGCGGTGTCCCGACACATTTAATACATCGTCAACTCGCCCGGTAATCCAGTAGTAGCCATCTTCGTCGCGCTTAGCGCCGTCCCCTGTGAAGTAATAGCCGTCGTAATGACTGAAGTAGGTTTCGGTAAATCGCTTGTGATCGCCGTATACAGAGCGAATCTGCGCGGGCCAGGATGATTTGATCACCAGGTAACCCGCACCAGCGCCTTCGATTTCACTGCCGTCTTCATTGAGTAACGCAAGGTCTACGCCAAAGAAGGGAAAAGAGGCTGATCCAGGTTTAAGCGGAGTTGCTCCGGGCATTGGAGTGATCATGTGTGCGCCAGTTTCAGTTTGCCACCAAGTGTCGACAATAGGGCAGCGTGAATCGCCTACGACCGTGTGGTACCACTCCCAGGCTTCTGGATTGATGGGTTCGCCCACTGATCCCAGAAGGCGAAGGCTGGCACGTGAGCTTCGCTTCACCGGTTCATCTCCAACGGCGTGAAGGGCGCGTATGGCCGTAGGAGCGGTGTAGAAGATGTTGACCTGGTGTTTGTCGACTATTTCCCAGCATCGTCCCGCATCCGGATAGGTTGGCACACCCTCGAACATCACGGAGATGGCGCCATTGCACAGGGGGCCGTACACGATATAGGTATGGCCTGTCACCCAGCCCACATCAGCCGTGCACCAGTACACTTCGCCTTCTCTATAATCGAAGGTGTATTTGAAGGTCATAGCCGCTTGGAGAAGATAGCCGCCGGTTGTATGCATGACACCCTTAGGCTTTCCGGTTGAGCCAGAAGTGTAGAGGATGAACAGAGGGTCTTCGGCGTCCATGGACTCGGGCGCACATTCGTTATCGGCAGCGTCAGTTAGCTCGTGGTACCAGACATCGCGGCCGTCGACCCAATCCAGCTTGGCGCAAGTGCGCTCCACCACCAGGCAGGTATGCACGTTGGGGCAAGATCTCAGAGCCTTGTCCGCATTCACCTTAAGAGGGACTGATTTTCCGGCGCGCATCCCTTCATCGGCGGTGATCAGCACCTGGCAGTCAGAATCCAGAATTCTGTCTTTCAGCGCATCCGGTGAAAACCCACCAAATACCACCGAATGAATAGCGCCGATTCGGGTGCAGGCCAACATGGCGTAGGCTGCCTCGGGAATCATCGGCATGTAAAGGCACACTCTATCGCCTTTACTAACGCCGCGAGCTTTGAGCGCATTGGAGAGCTTGCACACCTCGTCTTTCAATTGCGAGTAGCTAATGTGCTTGCTGTCAGCGGGGTTATCGCCCTCCCAGATAAATGCCGTTTGATCCGCGCGCTCCGGTAGGTGTCTGTCGATACAGTTGTAGCTCACGTTAAGTTTGCCGCCGGCAAACCATTGTGCATCGCCTGTTGAAAAATCGGCTGAGACTACTTTATCCCAGGGTTTGTCCCAGTCTAGGAACTCCTTTGCCATGTCGCCCCAGAAGCCATCAGGGTCGGCGATTGAACGCTGATATAGGGTTTTGTAGCGTGTCGGATCGATGTGAGCGTCATGAAAATTGGCGGGAACTGGATGTGCGCGAAAGTCTGACATAGTAGCGGACCAGGTAGTAAATTGAAGAGCCTTGAATGATACTGGGCCTACCTGCAGAAGCAAGGTAGCGGAACTGGATGCTCCGCGAAAGGCAGGTTAATGCGTCGCCAACATGCCCCAGTCTGAAACAGGGTTGAGGCTTAGTCTAACGTTGTCGATAAGTCGGGTAGATCCCAATTTCGCCGCGGCAAGGATAGCAACTTCCTCCGTATCTTCAGTGACAGCCTTAAGTGTTTTTGCATCGCGTATCGCAAAATAATCAGGCTCAAAACCGGCTTGAAGCAGTTTCATACGAGCGTGAGACTCTAGCTGCAAGAAATTGTCAAAGCCACAGGCTATGGCTTCTCTGCAGTTCATTAACGTCTGGTGGATAAGGGGAGCGATCAAACGTTGTTCGGAGTTTAAAAAGCCATTGCGCGAGCTGCGCGCCAGACCGTCTTCATCTCTGGATGTGGCGACACCGACAATTTCAATGGGCATGCACAGGTCGACAACCATCTTGCGAATAATAGACAACTGCTGAAAGTCTTTTTCTCCAAACACCGCAATGTCGGGCTGCACGATATTGAAAAGCTTTGTGACCACGGTGGTCACGCCGTTGAAATGGCCGGGGCGATTACTACCACACAGGGTATCTGCTAGCTCGGGTACCTGCACCTGAGTTTGTGCTGCCATGCCCTTGGGGTATATTTCCTCTACGCCTGGCGCGTACAAAATCTCAGCACCCTCGCTAAACAACTTTTCTTTGTCGGAGGCCATTGTTCTGGGATAAGAATCTAAATCTTCATTGGCGCCGAACTGCAGGGGATTGACAAAAATACTGACGACGACAACATCGCACAGGGTCGCCGCCTTACGGACTAATTTGAGGTGACCTTCGTGCAGATTTCCCATGGTGGGAACAAATGCAATGGTCTGCCCGCTTTGACGCAGAGTGCGAATGGCGGATTGTAACTGAGCGTTGTTTGCGTAAGTTCGCATTGCTACCTTCCCGTTGTGCGGAATGGGTGATGCTAAACCAGTCGATGGCACTAGTTGTTTTTCGTGCCGGTAGTTACAGTAACGCCCGGCTCCGTGGGGCAGTATGCCCCAAGGCGAACGCCGCGAGCAACGGATTTTAGTGGAAAATTGATATTGTTCTGTTACCAAAGGAACCAAAGTGCCGGTCATCGAGGTAACATGTACCCTATTTTGAAAGTAAGTACTTACTTGACCTGGGAGTTCTGGGGTTAAACCGATGACATGGGGGCTTACTGGTAACTGTGCTCTTCTTGGGGATATTCGCCATCTTTAACAGCCTGAACAAAGGCTCTTAGGCCTCCTTGAATAGTGCTCTGGCCTTCCATAAAGTTCTGCACAAAACGTGCAGTGTGCTCTGATAAACCCAGCAAATCATGCATTACCAGCACTTGACCATCTGTGCCCGGCCCGGCACCAATTCCAATCACTGGGATATCCAGTTTTTCTGAGATATCCGTTCCCAAATGCGAGGGAATGCACTCTAAAACGAGTAGGCTAGCGCCGGCGTCCTTTATTTCTACCGAGTCAGCGAGTATGGATTTTGCTTCTTTGGGGGTGCGACCCTGAACTTTGAAACCACCGAAGGCGTGTACCGACTGAGGGGTCAGTCCGAGGTGCGCGCATACGGGTATGCCGCGCTCTACAAGCATGCTGATCGTATCACTGAGCCAGGTTCCACCCTCTAGTTTCACCATTTGCGCACCGGCTTGCATGAGCAAAGTCGCATTAACTAATGCTTCCTCGGGAGTGGCGTATGTCATAAAAGGCATATCGGCGATAACCAGTGAACTAGGGTTGCCGCGCACAACACACCTGGTGTGATACGCCATATCTTGGATACTGACGGGGATCGTGCTGTCGTAGCCCTGCAGAACCATACCCAATGAATCACCAACGAGTATTGTCTCCGCCCCCGCCTCGCTAATAACGCGTGCGAAAGTGGCGTCGTAGGCGGTAATGCAAACAAACTTTTCCCCTTCTGATTTCATTTTTTGCAGGGTGCTGATTGTGACTTTGCCCATATCTGCAACTATCCAAAAAAAGTGGGATTAAAGTAATGGCGACCGCCGCGGATGTCGAGCAAATAGTCCACTAGGTGAGTGTAATCTGACTCGCCGTTAACCAAATCTATTTCACTGGCGTTCACAATGAGCAGAGGAGCGTCATCGTAATACAGAAAGAACTCACTGTACACTTCGTTCAATTGTTCTAAATATTTCCTATCGATACCCTGTTCATGAGCCAACCCTCTATTATCTATTCGCGACAGGAGCACGTCTGTAGATGCCTGAAGATAGATAACTAAGTCCGGTTTTGGCGCATCTATAGTGAGTTGCTGAAACACCTTCTCGTACAATAGGTATTCCTCCCGCTCCAGATTGATGCGGGCAAAAAGAGGAT
The DNA here is from genome assembly GCA_047612385.1 of Cryomorphaceae bacterium. Classification (GTDB taxonomy): domain Bacteria; phylum Pseudomonadota; class Gammaproteobacteria; order Pseudomonadales; family Halieaceae; genus JBALVT01. The sequence goes on from JBLGAR010000041.1 coordinate 13,738, forward strand.
CTTTCTCGATTAAAAAGTCCGAAACTCTCACCGGTTCGAAGATATCAGCCTGGCGCATATCCTGAATTTTTTGTGCGCGCTGAAACAGAAAAAACAATTGGGTGGCTAGCGCCGCCTGCTTGCGGTTGCGATAAAACTTTTCCAGAAAGGGGTTATCCCCGGCGTCCTCAAGCAGGGTCTGGTAATTAAAACTGCTGGCAAGGCGCTTGGCGAGTACAGTTTTTCCCACGCCGATGGGGCCTTCTATGGCGATAAATTGAGGCGGTGTTCTGCCCTTTAGATCTATATTGATAGCCGAGTTTTCCCGCATCAGGGCCGGGCTCCCTATTCTAATTTAAAGTTATTGTTGAGAGTCATTTGCGTGTGCAACAGATCATCGCGTGGGCATAGATTGAGCAATGTACCAAGTTCTGACCCACATGGCAGCACCATTTCTAATTTGGCTATATCCGCCAGTGGATAGAGTACAAAACTGCGCTCCTTCATGGCCGGGTGGGGTATTTCAAGATTTGGCGTTGAGATCTGTAAATCGTCGAATAGCAGTATATCAAGATCCAGTGTCCGCGCGCCCCAGTGCTCGGTGCGAATTCGTCCTTGAATAGTTTCCTGGCTCTGCAGTTTTTCTAACAAGGCAGAAGGGGAGAGCTGGGTGCTTATTTTGAGCACTGCGTTGAGATAGTCGGGCTGATCGCCCGGGCCAACAGCGGTACTGGTGTAGACCTTTGATATCGCCTCTATTGAGGAATGTTCCCAGCCCTGAATCGCAGCAGCGGCCTCTCTCAATTGCCCCAGAGGTTCATTCAGATTGCTCCCCAGGGCGATGTAAGCTGTGCTCATGAATCCGATGATGCCGGCTTTCGACGAGGCCTCTTGCGCGAGGAGTTATCCTGCTTCCCTGCTTCTTTCAATCGCTCGTCGAAACTCAGAGTCTGAAAATCAGTCCACCACTGGCCTAAATCTCCAGTTGTTTCTCCGGCTTGTTCTCGAAGCAATAAAAAGTCGTAGGCAGCACGAAATCTTCGGTGATCAACCAGTTCAGCAGCCTTGCGGCCGTGCTTGCGTTCAAGACGCAGTTGGAACTCCCAAATTTCTCGCATAGCCTGGGTGAAACGCTTGGGGATGGATACAATTTTGACAGCACTGGAAACAGCTTGCTGACCGGCACTGTGCATTGCAACCATTGGCGCATCACCGCGATCGCGCATCTGCTTTTCCAATCTGGAAACGTCCGGCCACAATATAGCCGCGAGAATAAACGCAGGTGTGACGGGCTTTCCCTGGGAAATTCTTGAGTCGGTATTTTGCATTGCTGATCGCAGTAAGGGCAGAGCAAGCTCGTCGTCTCCAAGGCAGCTAGCGCTATCCGGGAACAGAGATTCGAACATACCGAACTCCAGCAGCTTGTCTAGAGTGACTGCGGCATAACCCGATAAAAACAGTTTCAGAAATTCATCAAACAAACGCGCTGAAGGAATGTTGCCCAGCAAGTGGGAGCATTCATCAATAGCATCGGCAGTGTCTGCTTCGATATCAAAATCCAGTTTGGCTGCGAAGCGAAGCGCGCGCAGCATTCTTACCGGGTCTTCGCGATAACGCGTAGCTGGGTCGCCTATAATGCTAATGGTTCGATTGTTGAGATCTTGGATACCATTAGTATGGTCGAAGACCTCGAACTTGCCCGAGTCGTAATACAGCGCGTTTACGGAGAGATCTCGTCGCGCCGCGTCTTCGGCCAGAGTGCCGTAGACATTGTCGCGTAAAAGCATGCCGCTTTCTGACTGGCGCGAGTGATTGCCACCGGAGCTGGCGTTGTTCTCATCGCCATTTTCGTGGTGACCGCGGAAGGTGGTTACTTCGATGATTTCTCGCCCATAACGAACATGAACAATCCGGAAGCGACGGCCAATAATGCGTGAATTACGAAACAGGTCGTGGACTGCTTCGGGAGTAGCATCTGTTGCTATATCGAAATCTTTTGGCTTTCCATTGAGTAACAAATCTCGAACGGCACCGCCTACCAGGTAGGCCTGGAAGCCCTGGCTGCGCAGCCGCGACATAACTTTTAGAGCGCTGTCACTGATGTCTTTGCGGGAAATGCAATGCTGATCCCTAGGAATGACGTTCAAGCGGTAATGTGCCTGCTACCTAATTAAGAGTGCGTGGAAGTCTAACACAGTGGAGTGGTTAAGCTAGATTGAGGGATCAAACCTGTGAATGATGATGGGGAAAACAATTGTTTTCCCCATCCAGGTCTCGTATAGAGTTTTATTATTATTTCTCGGTTTTCATTATTATTATCGGCTTTTATAACAACATAGATTTATTTAGTGATCTGGGTGAACTTCAATCAAAGTTCTCGGAGACCCTCTATGTGACATGGCCAAAACACAACGCTGCTTGTCATTCACCCTAGAAGTCGCTATAGCGAAATCCCAAGACAGGTGTAGCCGCAACGCGTGGCCAATCAAAGTAAGGTGGTTGAAATTGAGGGGGAAAGATTCTTCCCCATCCAGGTCCACAGTCGTTAGTATTATTATTATTACAGCAATATGTTATTTTTATTTTTGTTGCTGCCAGATTAAATGCACGACCTGTGCCAACTGTAACAAAATCTTTTAAAAACAATAGGTTAGCTTATAATATTTTTCGAGGCTTTCTTTTTTTGTCCAGTCTTTGTTACCGATATACTCCACATTTGTTCCTTATTCAGCTTCCGGTAACATTTTTTTGAGGCTCTTTTTCAGCGCTTTCTATTTTGCGATTGCGGCCTACGGTGCCATTTTTCTGGCGCGGGATCCCAAATCGTTGCCGCCGTTCCCATAGGCATTTGCGGCTGACACCGAGTTTTTGAGCCAATTCTGTCTCGCTCATTGAATCCTGATGTTCTAAAACGAAACGCTGAAAGTAATCTTCCAGGGACAGATCCTCACTGGGGTCGTTGTTCATCGCGCGAGTTCTCGTCGGAGTATCAACGTTATGGCCTCGAATTCTGCTGATGCTGACCAATTCCAGGTCGATGCCTAGTGCTTCGTTGTCAATTTCCTCGCCGTCAGTAAGAATCACCGCTCGTTCAATGGCGTGGTCTAGCTCTCTTACATTTCCCGGCCACTGATACGTCGTAATGGCCTGAATGGCTTTAGGTGATAAGTGCTTTCTGCCACGGCCCAGGCGTTCTGTTTGTTGCTGCAGCAGGCGCTCTGCCAGCTGCAAAATATCTTTGCCACGTTCACGTAGGGGAGGAAGCGCCAGGCGCAATACATTGATTCGATAGTAAAGGTCTTGCCTAAACAGCCCTTCGGCGGATAAGTTTTTCAAATTGCGGTGTGTTGCGCAGATCAATCGCACGTTTACTTTGCGAGAATGCACCGAGCCGATTCGGCGGATTTCCCCCTCCTGAATAAAACGCAGCAATCTGGCCTGGGCTTCCACAGGAAGCTCACCGATTTCGTCAAGAAATAGTGTGCCGCCGTCGGCCGCTTCTATCAGTCCCATTCTGCTGGCATTGGCACCCGTAAATGCGCCTTTTTCGTAACCGAACAACTCAGATTCGATGAGCGTATCGGGAATGGCAGCGCAGTTCACTGAGATGATGGTTTTATTCGAGCGGCGGCTGTGCTCGTGTACGCTTCTTGCCACCAGTTCTTTGCCGGTTCCTGTTTCGCCGAGTACCAAGACCGTGGCGTCTGTCGGTGCGACTCTCTCAATGTGGTCATAAAGGGTGTTCATCGCCGGGCAATTGCCGATAATCCCCATGACCCTATTGCCAGTCGCTGCCGAGACATTGGTTTCTTTTTCTCCCTCAGAGCGTGCGGTGGGGTGGTCGGCAATGATGCGTGCCACGGCAGAGATCATGTCGCCGTGATCAAAGGGCTTGGCAATATAATCGACCGCTCCCATTCTCATGGAGTCTACGGCGGATCGCAGGCTGGCATAGCTGGTCATGATGAGAACCGGAACATCACCCGCTTTTTGGATCAGGTCGGTACCCGGTGCGCCTGGCAGGCGCAGATCACTGATCACCAGATCAAAGTCGGTAAGGGTGAAATTAGTCTCTGCTTCCTGAACCGAGCCGGCCTCGCTGATCAGATATTCGTTGCGTTCCAGCAAACGCCGCAGCGCCGTCCGGATAACGGATTCGTCTTCAACAACTAGAATCTGCTTCATTTTAAGGGATATTCCTCAGTGTTACCGATTGGGTATAACTGACACAACATACTACTACCTAGGGTAATTTTCCAGCCGTCCATTGATAGACCTGTTCCCCAAATTTCTAAATCTCGAATTCCGCCCCGTAACTTCCCTGGGGTAGCCCCAACGTCACCCGGGTGCCGGGCTGGCTGCTATTTTCCTCAATGGGGCTTTCCAGCTGAACATTGCCCCCCATATCTTCCATAATGGTATAGACCAATGCCAGACCCAACCCAGTGCCTTCACCCGGATCTTTGGTGGTGTAGAAGGGATCGAACACTTGGCCCTGGTGCTCAGTGGGAATCCCGCAACCGTTGTCGGTGACATTAATGGTGACCCAGTCAGCCACTTCTGCGGCGTCGATAGACACAATACCGCCGGGCTCGCAGGCATCGCGGGAATTACCTAGCAGGTTAATAAAAACCTGCAGAAGTCGCTGGCTGTCAGCCATCACTACCAGTTCCCTGTTGGTCTCGTTCTCAAAGCTGACCGGTTTTGCTTCATGATCCAGTTCCAGCAAATGGACGGCTTCATCGACACAATCTGCCAGATTCGAAGGTGTGAGCTTTACCTCTCCAGTGCGCGACCCCACATGGGAAAAATTGACTAAGGATTCCACGATACGGGTCACCCGATCTGTTTGTTTGAGTATCTCTCTAGCACTGGTGCGTATTTCCTCCGCGTCGGTTTCGTATTCCAGGTTTTGCGCCAGGCAGGCAATACCAGTGACGGGGTTGCCTATTTCATGTGCGACGCCGGCAGCGAGTTGGCCAATAGAGGCCAGGCGTTCGCTGTGCAGTAGTTCCCGCTCCATTAACTCGTAGTCAGTAATATCCTCTACCAAGATCACCCTATCGTTACTAACCGCAGTGTTAATGTCGACCGATGCTTTGTGCAAGCTAATCCAATGCGATCCACTGCCGGGTGTTTGGACCTCATGTTTGAGAATTGTGGCGGCGCTGCCTAAAACAAAGTCTCCTAAAATCTCGCGCCAGGGTTCGTGTAGTGAGTCGAGCAGCGAGCCGAGCACTTCGTCGGCGGATATTCCCGTGGTCTGCTCCATCGAGCGATTCCAGATAAGCAGTTCTCCATCGCCGCCAATAGAGCATACTCCAATGGGAAGATTGTCCAGCGTCTCCCGATAGTGTCGGCGCAAGTTGTCCAGGTCGGCCGCCATACCGGTGAAGTTTATTTGCGCTTTGTCGAGATTGCGCTCGATGAGATTAATATCTTCAGTGCTGCCATGCAGGCTGGGTTGAAACGGTATGCAGCGATCAATGATGCTGTGTGCAACCGACGGTCCCAGTAGCCCGGAGAGATTGGCTTCTACCCGCCCGCGCAGTCTTCTCAGCGCATAGGGGCGTGATTCGGTCTCGTCAAATTGCAATTCTCTGAGGGCTCGACTCACTTCTTCTTGAGCGGTATTTTCCCCTAGGGCGGAACTCAGATTGCGGGCGAACTCCGCCGAACTTTGCAGCGCCAGGGTTTGCCTGATGGGTCTGGTGAGATCATCCATGGAGCAAATCTCCGCCGCGACCTTTTCATCCGCACTGGTTTTCGTTGTCAGCGAAACGACGATAAACAGCACCGTATTCAACAGCAGTGCGAGCATTGCCGCCGTGGCCCACGATCCGTCTCCCGCGGCCAGGGATCTTAGGAATAACGGTTCGAAATCGCTGACGATGGGCATTAACAATGTAAAAAACCAGGTCGTTAAGCCCGCAGCTAATCCCGATAGCAAGCCCTTGCGATTGGCCTTTGCCCAATACAGCGTAGCCACGATGCCCGGCAAAAACTGCAAGGTGCCAATAAAGGCCACTAGCGCGAGTTGGGTTAGTGTTTCTCTGCCGCTGATAATGTTAAAGAAAATATAGCCGGCCAATATGAGCAGGGTGATTAACAGGCGGCGCAACCACTTCAGCTGAGCATAAATACTCTCCGCGCCATCGACCTGGAGCACCCCGGTGGGCAGTATCAGATGGTTCAGGCACATATTGGCGAGCGCGAGCGTGGTGACAATGATAGTCGCACTGGCTGCGGATAGCCCCGCCACAAAGGCGACTACACTGACGCTAGTTGACTCCAGGAACAGGCCCATCGCCAGGCCAGTGTACTCAATGGGAAAGTCGTGACCCAATTTGATTCCGGCCCAAGTCAGAGGCAAAACAGGCAAGCTCAACAGCAGCATATACAGAGGCAGGCCCCAGGTAGCCGATTTCAGGTCCCGGCTTTCAGTATTTTCCGCAAAGGCCATATGGAAGATGTGCGGCATGCAAACCGCCCCGGCAAAGAAGATTAGCAAGAGTGCTCTGGCGGAGTCCCCCTCCATTCGGTACTCTAATACTCCGCCGACAACCGGGTTCTCCCCCAGCCAGTTTTCCAATCCGGAGAAACCGCCGAAAACGCCGTAAATGGCGACGATAAAAAGTATAAAAAGCGCGGCGAGTTTCACCAGGGACTCGAACGCAATCGCAACAACCAGGCCGTCATTTCGGCGTTGTGAGGAAACATGCCGTGTGCCAAAAAGTATGGCGAATACAGTGATAATAATGCAGAACACGAACGCCAGCCCGTCTTGTCTTTCGCCTCCGGCAAGTAGGTATCGATGGTCACCGGCCAAAATATGAATGCTGTCGGCAACCGCCTGTATCTGAAGCGCCAGCAGGGGCAACAAGGTAATGCACATGGCCAGCGTAATGGCGATGCCCACTTTTTGAGATCGAAACCGGAAGGTCAGTACGTCGGCGAGAGAACTCAGTTGATAGATGCGGCACAGTTTTAACAGGGGCATCATTAGCAAGGTGCTCAGTACAAACATCAGCACGATACCCAGGTAATACAGTAAAAAGCTGTAGCCGTAGCGGTAGGCAAGCTCCAGCGTGCCGTAGCTGGCCATCGCTCCTGCAAAAACGCCGAGCGACAAAACATACACAGCCGGATGCCGGGTGATTTTCTCGCTGATGATTCCGCGGTCTGCAACGTGAGCCACCGCAAACAAACCGCTCAGGTAGGCCACAATAAACAGCAGTATCTGAGGCAGGCTATAACTCATCAGTGTCCCGAGTGCGCTGATTCCAGTAAGTGGCGAGTATTACCAGTAGCCACAGCTGATAGGGGCGGTGCCAGTTGCTGCTGCCCTCCAGAAGCCATTCTTCGATGGCGGGGTAGAAAATAAAAGCAACGCCGAGTACCAGTAGCAGCGCTTTGTTAATGTACATGGGTGCTTGATTCCATTTTTATTAAGTGCTCGATACTACTTAAGCGTTCTAAGCCGGTAAAGCTCAAACCGGTCGGGAGTCTCAAATGGCCACAATGGCGAGCCGACCCGGAACCTGTTCTAAGGACCATGTTTGCAGGGCAGACTCGAGAATCGATTTAGGGTTGTCGAGATTCGTCGGGGGCGCTTTTTGCCCAAGGAAGGCAAGCGCCCGGCGTAGGCTTTGTGATGCCTTGGTGTCATTAAGTGCCGGTGCTTGATTTTGTTTACTGAACTTTTGTCCCCGAGCGTTCGTAATGACTGGTAGATGTGCATAGATTGGGGTCGGAACTGCGAGTGCTTGTTGCAAATGGATTTGGCGCGGCGTGGAATCTAGCAAGTCGGAGCCGCGGACGATGTGGCTTATTTTCTGCTGTGCGTCATCTACCACAACCGCCAGCTGGTAAGCGTAAAGCTTATCCTTACGTTTAATTACAAAATCGCTCAGCTGCTGTTCCAACACGTCGCAGTGCTGGTGCCCCTGAAGGGCATCATCAAAGCTGAGTTGGCTGGCAGTGGACACTGCAATGCGTGTCGCCGAGGGTTTTGTCACGCGGCTTTGTTCTTGTTCACAGTGGTTTTGACAGCAGCCCAGCGCCGTCAGGGTCGCTCGTGAGCAGTCACATGCAAAGGTATTTCTCTGTGCCGCAAGTAGGCTCAGAGCCTGCTCATAGGCGGTCGATTGCCTGCTTTGCCAGAGGACTTCCTCGTCCCAATGAAGACCATGGGCTTCCAGGCTGTCCAATATGCTTTTAGCGGAGCCGGGTACTTCGCGCGGGGGGTCAAGATCGTCCATTCGGACTAACCAGACACCGTTGTTATATTTGGCGTCCAAGTATGACGCCAGTGCGGCTATAAGGGACCCAAGGTGTAAGGGACCGGTGGGTGAGGGCGCGAAACGCCCTCGGTAGGCGGTACTCATTGAGCTACCGGCTGTTCGATGGCGTTTAGCCCAGTACCTGCTTTTCCTTGATTTCGTCAAGGGTCTTGCAGTCTATGCACAAGGTGGCGGTGGGTCTGGCTTCCAAGCGCTTAATGCCTATGTCTACTCCACAGGCATCGCAAAAGCCATAGTCATCCTTGTCAATCCGATCTCTCATACTGTCGATTTTCTTGATCAACTTGCGCTCGCGATCGCGGGTGCGTAGCTCCAGGCTAAACTCTTCTTCCTGAGTGGCTCGGTCGGCGGGGTCGGGGAAATTGGCCGCCTCGTCTTTCATGTGGGTTACAGTGCGATCGACTTCTTCCATGAGCTGAGATTTCCAGTCCAGGAGGATTTGGTCGAAGTGTTTGCGCTGTGCCTCGTTCATATACTCTTCGCCGCGCTTGACCTTATACGGCTCGAAATTTTTGAACTCGGTGCTGACTACCTTTTTGGCTGCTTTTTTGGCTGCTTTTGGCATGGTGTGATTTCCATACATGATGTGAATTTAGCAATACTCGCAGAATGTCTGGATGACTTCGCAAAGCCCCCCAAACTCGAGGGCGGAGAAATTACCAGATATCCCGCGGTGGTTCCACTATTAATGGTAGTTTTTTGCTCCCCTGGTGGCTTTGAGGCCAGTGTGGGTCTGACATACGCTCACGCGGGTTGCTAGAATAGCGCGCTTAAATTACTCGGAGAATGGCATGGGCAATCGCCCGGTAAGGAAAGGTTTTGCGGATCGAGTTGCGGACATAGAGCCATTTAGAGTGGTGGAAGTATTGTCCAGAGCCACTGCATTGGCGGCTCAGGGGCGCGATATTGTGCACATGGCCGCTGGAGAGCCGGACTTCTCAACGGCGCGGCCCATTATAGAGGCTGGGCGAGCGGCATTAGCCAGAGGGGCCACTGGCTATTCACAGGCCGCCGGCATTCCCGAATTGCGCGAGGCCGTGTCTGCGTACTATCGCGATGACTATGGTCTGGATATCTCACCCCAGCGCATCATGATCACCCCCGGCGCCTCAGGAGCCCTGCTGTTGCTCAGTGCTCTGCTGGTTAATCCCGGTGATGGCATGTTGATGGCGGACCCTGGATACCCCTGCAATCGGCAATTTCTGAGGTTGGTTGAAGGTCGCGGCCAACTTGTTCCAGTGGGAGTGGATACCCGCTATCAGTTGACCTCAGAACTGGTGGAGCAATATTGGCAGAGCAATACCATTGGTGCCCTGGTAGCTTCGCCGGCCAATCCAACCGGTACCGCGTTGAGCCGTGAAGAGCTGATCGGCTTGTCTGATGCGGTCAAAAAACGCGGCGGTTATTTACTGGTGGACGAAATTTACCACGGCCTCTGCTATGACTCTCCCGCACCATCGGTATTGGAGATAGACCCGGACGCTTTTGTGATCAATAGCTTTTCGAAGTATTTCGGCATGACGGGTTGGCGTTTGGGCTGGCTGGTCGCGCCCGAAGTAGCGGTGGAAGAGATGGAGAAGCTGGCACAAAACTTGTTCATCTCCATGTCGACCATGGCACAGTATGCGGCGCTGGTGGGGTTTGAGCCCGCCACCCGTGATATTTTGAACGAGCGGCGGGATATATTTCGCCAGCGTCGAGATTACTTGTTGCCCGCCTTGGAGCAATTGGGTTTTAGCGTGCCCTGCAAGCCCGAAGGCGCCTTCTATATCTACGCCAACGCCAGCCGTTTTACCGACGATAGCCAGAAATTTTGCCTGGAACTGCTGGAGAACCATGGTGTTGCCTTAACCCCTGGTCTGGACTTTGGCAGCAATCGTTCGAATGAGCACATTCGTTTCTCATACACCACGGGAATGGATCGGCTTGAAGAAGCAGTGGACCGGCTATCACAAGTGCTCGGCTAGGATGAAATTCCAGGATCTGCAAGAGGGCGTGCTGCTTAAGCGCTATAAGCGTTTTCTGGCCGACATCGAACTCCCCGATGGAGAGACGATTACGGTCCACTGCCCCAATACTGGTGCTATGACGGGCTGTGCCGTTGCGGGGTCGCGAGTTTGGTTGTCACGTAGTAACTCAAAAACGCGCAAGTATCCCCACACTTGGGAATTGGTGGAAACCGAAGCTGGAATGGCTTGTATCCGCTCGGTGTTGGCCAATCAAGTGGTAGGAGAGGCTCTGATTACAGGGCAGATCCCAGGCTTTGACAGTTATACGACGGTGCGCTCGGAAGTTAAATATGGCGAGGGTAGTCGAGCTGATTTTCTGCTCGAGGGTGAGGATGGCCGTGTGTTCATCGAGGTTAAATCAGTGACCTTATGTCGGGATGCTGGTGTTGGTGCTTTTCCGGACGCAGTGAGCGAACGGGGTCGTAAACATCTGCGGGAGTTGCAGGCCGTTCTTGACCCAGACACACGCAGCGTCATGCTGTTCTGTGTTTTTCACTCGGGGATTGAATCGGTTTGTGCTGCGGGGGATATTGATTCGGCTTATCGGGAAGCGTTGCTTGAGGCGATTGGCGCGGGGGTGGAGGTGCTGGCTTGGAAAGCATCGGTATCTGTGGCGGGTGTCAAACTGTCTCACGTTCTACCGTTTTCAGTGGATCCTTAGTCTTGGGTAGGTGGTTCTCAGTCTAGATAGATGTTGCCGTTGCTCAATGTAAAAGGTACTGCCCTGAGGCGGTCACCCAGGCAGGGTCCGAAGACGCATTCACCGCTGTGGCTTAAAAATTCTGCGCCGTGTCGCTGGCAATGGAGAAGCAGTCCGTCAGAGCTTATTATCGATCCTCCCAGAGGGTCCAAAGTATCCTGGGTATGCGGACAATTGTTTTCAAACAGATAAAGGGATTCGCCCGTTCGGTATAGCAGCAACATCAGATCATCAACTTGCAAACTGGTCGTGTTGTTATCGGGGAAATCCTCGATGTTTCCGATTCGGTTCATACTCTGTTGATTCTCTGATGTTAAAGGTAGGATAGTCGTGAAGATCGGTATTTTCCCGAATATAGGCCGGAGGTCAAGCCGGCCGAACACTCTAGCAGAGGCCAACTAACGCTGTGTTCCACGCACTGACAACTCGGCAGCTTACAGGTCAGGATGATTCTCATCTGATCACAATGGCCAGTGGTCATCAGTTGCAAAACGCAGTGGCGTTAGCTTTTGAGCGATTGCAACACGATGCGCAAAATTCAGGCTTTGAACTGGAGATCGCCAGTAGTTTTCGATCCTTTGATCGACAGCGCATCATTTGGGACGAAAAAGCTACTGGCAACCGGGCTGTTTACAACGCGAAGGGCGAATCCATCGATGTTTCTAAACTCACCCAAATGGGCATAGTGCACGCCATCATGCGCTTTTCCGCCATGCCCGGGACATCACGGCACCACTGGGGTACAGAGCTGGATGTGTTTGACGCCGCAGCGATGCCTCGGGATTACCTGTTAAAGCTCAGTCCTCAAGAGGTCGAGCCCGGAGGCCTCTTTGACCCCCTTCACAATTGGCTGGACGAGCGTATGGCCAGCGGTCAATCTTATGGTTTTTTTCGGCCCTATTGTTCAGATACCGGTGGTGTAGCTCCCGAGCGCTGGCACCTCAGCTATGCGCCTCTTTCTTCTGGCTGTGAGCTCTCGTGCACCTGTGAGGTTTTGAGGTCTGTCTTGGAAGTGGAGAATATTCAATTGTGGGGTGCGCTGGACACGCAATTCGACGCGCTGTTTGAGCGCTATGTCGCTGTTCCTTCCGGATGGTGCCCGGCACTGGGCTAGCCTTTACGAGCTGTGGATTCTCTGTGTCTAATCTTTGTCGCAATGGTTCGCTTTACTCCTTATTGTTGATAGACTGATTCCGCTGTACCCAAAGTAGATCGGACAATCTAGGCAGCTTCAGGGCTGTTGAGTTTGATAATAATAGCTGTTCGACTGATCTGAAGGAGCAAGTTTCTATCGTCCATGGGTCTTATCTCATGGCAGTTCCCTCAGTATTAGTCGGCCTGATTTAAACAGATGGGGACTAATATGTCGGAATATCTAATTCTGCCGCCGCTGTTCGGTGTAGCAGGTCTTGTAGTTGCTTTTTTCATTTACATTATTATGACGCGTTACCCCGGTGGGGAAGGCAAGATTAAAAAAATCGCCGACCAGATACACCGTGGCGCCATGGTTTTCATGCATCGCGAATATAAAATGCTGGCCATATTTTCCGCTGTGCTGTTGGTATTGGTTGCACTCTCGCTGGGTATGAATACGGCGATTGCCTTTACCGCTGGTGCTGTTTCGTCGGCTATCGCCGGATACCTCGGCATGTTCGCTGCTACTAAAGCCAATGTCCGTACGACGATTGCGGCGCACGAACACGGCGCGGCTACTGCCCTGGCAGTGTCTTTCTACGGCGGTTCGATCATGGGTTTGCTCGTGGCATCCCTGGGTCTGATCGGTTTGGGTAGTCTTTATTACTGGTTCGGCGGCGACCCGGAAACGGTTCATGCTATCCACGGTTTTGGTATGGGCGGTTCGGTTGTGGCTTTGTTCTCTCGAGTCGGCGGCGGCATTTTTACCAAGAGCGCCGATGTGGGCGCGGACCTCGTGGGCAAAATTGAGGCGGGCATCCCCGAAGATGACCCCCGCAATCCGGGCGTTATTGCCGACAACGTGGGAGACAACGTAGGTGACATTGCCGGTATGGGTTCGGATATTTTTGAATCCTATTGCGGCGCGATGATTGCCTCAATTGCCATTGCATCGACGATGGCGATCACGGCGGAAGTCAAAAGTGCCATGATGTTTTTGCCACTGGCTTTGGCGAGTATCGGTTTGCTGGCCTCTATTGTCGGTATTCTTTTGGTGCGAGCTCGTTCATCAGCGGCTCCTGAGTCGGCCCTGCGTACGGGCACCTTGTTAGCCCCGGTCATCTTTGTTGGCATGGCCTATTTCCTGATGCAGGGAATGGGGCTGGATATCAATATTTGGTTGGCCGTTATCTCTGGTGCGGTCGGTGGTGTTGCTATCGGCTTGATCACCGAGTACTACACAGGCTCCACACCAGTCATTAAGATCGCCAAGTCGGGTGAGACTGGCCCTGCGACGGTGATGATCACCGGTCTGGCTGTGGGCATGGAATCTGTAGTGCTACCCGTATTGAGCATCGCTGCCATTATCTTTGTTTCGACAGAGCTTGCGGGTCTTTATGGAGTGGGTATAGCCGCGGTGGGTATGTTGTCCACAGTGGGAATTACCATGGCCATTGATGCCTACGGCCCGGTTGCTGATAACGCCGGTGGTATTGCAGAGATGGCAGGCCTGGGTGAAGAGACACGAGCAATCACCGACGGTTTGGATGAAGTGGGTAATACCACTGCGGCCATTGGTAAAGGTTTTGCGATCGGCGCGGCAGCACTTGCGGCACTGGCCATTATCGCAGCCTTTGTTGAAACGGTTGAAGCTCATGGCACTCAACTAAACTTGGAGCTGACCTCGCCGATTGTGTTGGTGGGTATGTTCATCGGGGGCTCGATCCCGTTTCTAATTGCTTCTATTACCATGACAGCAGTTGGCGAAGCGGCATTCGATATGATCCATGAGATCCGCAGGCAGTTCAGGGAGATCCCGGGATTGCTCGAGGGCACAGCTGAGCCAGACACGGAACGTTGCATAGATATTGCCACCACTGCTGCATTGCGACGCATGATCCTTCCCGGTGTTATCGCGGTATCAGCTCCGGTAGTCGTTGGCTTTGGTCTTGGGCCAGAGGCGCTGGGCGGCATGCTCGGTGGCGGTCTGTTGGGTTGTGTGCTGATGGCATTGATGATGGCCAACGCCGGTGGCGCTTGGGATAACGCCAAGAAGTATATTGAGAAGGGCAATCTCGGTGGTAAGGGTTCTGATACTCATGCCGCTGCGGTTGTCGGTGACACCGTTGGCGATCCTTTCAAGGATACTTCTGGCCCCTCCATGAACATTTTGATTAATGTCATGGCGATTGTCAGCTTGGTGATTGCGCCTCTTTTGTAGCCGCGTCTATCTTCTCGTTTGATCTGGCGGCAACTTCTTCTCGGGAGTTGCTGCCAACCTCCAAAGTTATATTTTAAAACGCTTCTTCAGCTTTTTCGGCACCAGTATGTTTTTCATGCGGGTGTATTGTGGCATGCCGTTTTTATAGTTCGGATAGTCTTCACCCACAATCAGCGGAGCCAGATACTCTCGGGCTGCATCGGTGATGCCATATCCATCCTTGGTGATGTAATGGCGGGGCATTTGTTTTTCCACATTGGCGACATCCGCCAACTGCGCTTCGCCGATACTCCAACTGTAGCGTTTGCCCTTGCCGCGCACGATGGTTGGCATAATCGCGTTTTTGCCCTCCAGTGCTTTTTTGACGGCTGCGACACCTACGGCATAAGCCTGTTCTACATCAGTGGCAGAGGCGATGTGCCGCGCGGAGCGTTGCAAATAATCTGCCACTGCCCAGTGATATTTGTAACCGGTTTCGGTTTTTATCATTTCTGCAAGGGATGGCGCCAGGCCACCTAACTGGGTATGGCCAAAAGCATCTTTGAGCCCGCCGCCAGAGAGAAAAGTGCCATCTTTATATTGCGCTCCTTCAGAGGCGACAATCACGCAATGTCCGTAGCGTTTTACGCAGCGTTTTACCTTGGCGAGAAATTTCTCGCGGTTAAATGCAATTTCTGGGAACAGGATAATATGCGGGGCATCACCGTCTTCCTGGGCTGCCAGTCCTGCGGCTGCGGCAATCCATCCAGCGTGTCTTCCCATGGTTTCTAGAATGAACACCTTAGTTGATGTTTCGCACATCGAAGCTACATCCAGCGCCGCTTCTTTGGTGGAGATGGCGATGTATTTTGCGACAGAGCCGAAACCGGGACAGTTATCAGTCAGTGGCAGGTCGTTGTCGATGGTTTTGGGGATGTGAATGGCCTGCAGTGGATAGCCCATGCTCTGGCTGAGCTGTGACACTTTTAAGCAGGTATCCGCCGAATCGCCGCCCCCGTTGTAAAAAAAGTAGCCGATATTGTGCGCCTGAAACACAGCGATAAGGCGCTCATACTCCGCCCTGCTTTCTTCCGGACTCTTGAGTTTATGCCGGCAGGAACCGAAGGCACCGGACGGCGTGGAGGCTAAGCCGCGGATGGCTGTTTTGGTTTCTTTGCTGGTGTCGATCAGTTCTTCTCTGAGCGCGCCGATGATTCCGTTGCGTCCGGCATACACTTTACCTATTTGGCCGCGATGCTCCCTGGCGGTTTCTATAACGCCACAGGCACTCGCATTAATCACTGCAGTGACGCCACCGGATTGAGCGTAGAACGCATTTTTCTTCGACATGTACAGGTCTTCCATGAAACCGAATGATTCGGCAGGTGACTGAAAAATGAGAATGATACGGCAATTGTCCGACTATGTGGACAGCCAAGGGGAGTTTTCACAACCTTGTGTTGTGTGGCAAGCGGTTCCTCCATGATAAGATGTTTGCCTTTGTTTCAGGAGATCCGCCCGCGTTGAAAGGTCATATTCATATTCTCGGTATTTGCGGGACGTTTATGGGTGGCGTTGCACTGCTGGCAAGAGATCTGGGCTATCGGGTAACAGGCAGTGATGCCAACGTTTATCCCCCAATGAGTACTCAGCTTGAAGCTCAGGGGATTGAGCTGATGGAGGGCTATTACGCTGAGCACCTGCAACCTGCTCCGGACGCCGTGGTGGTGGGTAATGCACTTTCGCGCGGTAACCCCGCCGTAGAATATGTGCTTAATAGCGGTATTGCGTATACATCAGGAGCGCAATGGCTGGCGGAAAATTTCCTACCGGGCAAGTGGGTACTGGCCGTCTCTGGCACTCATGGCAAGACTACAACCAGCAGTATGTTGGCCTGGATCCTCGAATACGCGGGATTGGATCCCGGCTTTTTAATCGGCGGTGTGCCGGGTAATTTTGGCAGCTCCGCACGTGCTACCCGCTCTAATTTTTTTGTTGTGGAAGCGGATGAATACGATACGGCCTTTTTCGATAAGCGCTCGAAATTTGTCCACTATCGCCCCCGCACCTTGTGTATCAATAACCTGGAATTTGATCACGCCGATATCTTTGACGATTTACCGGCTATACAAAAGCAGTTTCATCACCTGATACGCTGTGTACCCGGGGAGGGAAAAATCGTTTTCCCGCAGGGCGTGGAGGCCGTTGCAGAAGTTCTGGAGATGGGCTGCTGGACACCCACATGCAGCTTCGCGGTTGATGCCGAGGCCTCTTGGCAGGCGCAACTTATTGAAGCCGACGGTTCGCATTTTCGTGTGATCCCGTCCGACGGTGAAAGCGTCGTAGTGACATGGTCACACTGCGGCATCCACAATGTGGAAAATGCGCTCTCGGCTATGGCGGCGGCATTGCATGTTGGTGTGCCGGCTACTGTTGCAGCCCAGGCTTTAGGAGAGTTTCGCGGGGTGAAGCGACGTCTGGAGCTTTTGGGAACCGTTGGGGGTGTAGCGGTATACGATGATTTTGCTCACCATCCGACGGCGATAGCCACGACCTTGCAAGGCCTGCGCGCACGTGCCCCTACCGGCAGACTGATTGCTTTAATAGAGCCCAGATCCAACACCATGCGTATGGGAGAACACCGCAGCGAGTTGGCGGCCTCGACCGCAGATGCTGACCAGGTTTACTGGTTTGTGCCTCCGGCAATGGATTGGTCTCTGGACAATGTTGTTGAAATGAGCTCAGTGAGCGCGGAACTTAGCAGCGATATTGATGACTTAGTTTCTAAGGTTGCTGCGGATGCTGGGCCAGGCGATCAGATTGTTATAATGAGCAACGGGGCTTTCGGTGGCATCCATCAGAAGTTGCTCGCACAATTACCTACTACTTGAGTAAATCATGTTAAACACCCTGACAACACGCTATGACGCGCTGGTTTTACGTCGTCCTCTGGTAAGCCTATTTTTAGTGCTGTTATTGGTTGCCGGCTTTGCCAGCCAAACGCCTAAAATAAAGTTGGATGCCTCCGCAGATTCCTTGTTATTGCAAGGCGATGCTTCGCTGGATTTGTTTCGCGAAGTAGGCCGCGAATACGCCGCTGAAGAGTTTTTGTTGATCACCTGGCAACCCGAAGGTCCTCTGCTGGCCCCTGCCTCAGTTGACCCATTGAAAGCCATGGCCGATGAGCTGCGTAAATTGGATGGTGTTTCATCAGTGACAACCGTTTGGGATGTCCCATTGCTGGAGAGCCCGCGGGTTACCTTGTCGGAGATTACCTCCGATAAACCGCTGCCCACCTTGGCAACGCCGGGAATAGATAGAGAGCTGGTACTTCAGGAGTTAACCACCAGCCCTATTTACTCCGAATTGCTCGCCAGCACCGACGGCACTCTGACGGCAGTGCAAATTAATTTACAGCGTGACGACCGCTACTCCGACCTGCTTTATGCCCGGGAGGCACTGCGTAAAAAGGATCGCGATGCACAGCTCAGTACTGAAGAGGCGGAGGAGTTGAGCTCTATTGAGTTGCAATTCAAGGCCCACACCGCCGCCTCCCTGGGGAAGCAAAACACCCTGGTAGAAAACGTGCGCACAATTGCGGCGAAGTACGAAGGTGATGCTAAGCTGTTTGTGGGCGGCGTACCTATGATCGCCTCGGATATGGTGGGCTTTGTCAGCAGTGATCTGGTGCTGTTTGGCAGTGCTATTCTCGGAGTTATGGTGATTGTTCTGGCGGTGATTTTCCGCCGGGTGCGGTGGGTGGTTATTCCACTGGTGACCTGTATGTCTGCGGTCATCGTTATGCTGGGGTTGTTGGGCTCACTGGATTGGCGTATGACGGTAATCTCATCGAACTTTGTCGCGGTACTTCTCATTGTGTCGCTGGCGCTGAGTATTCACTTGATTGTGCGCTATCGAGAATTGCACGCGCTAAACCCCGACGGCGATTTGCATGACCGCGTTCGCGATACCATGAGACTAATGGCCGTACCGTGTTTTTATACGGCCGTAACAACTATTGTGGCCTTTGTATCTTTGGTAGTGTCGGGTATTCAGCCGGTTATCGATTTCGGTTGGATGATGACAGTGGGTATTTTCGTGGCCGTGTTGCTGGCATTCATCATTGTTCCCTGCTTGATGTTGATTTGGCCGCAAGGCCGACCTGTAAAACACGACGGTGATGATCAAGCGTTGACCTTGAAATTTGCCGCGGTTACAGACAATCACGGCGGCAAAATACTACTGACGAGCGCGGCTCTGCTGCTCGCCACGATCTACGGTATTTCCAGGCTCGAAGTTGAGAACCGCTTTATCGATTACTTCCACGAAAGCACTGAAATTTATCAGGGTATGGAATTGCTGGATGCCAAGTTGGGCGGCACTATTTCTCTGGATATCATTTTGTCGGCCCCGGACTTTGATGCCGAACTTCCCGGCGTTTTACCATCCAATGGCGCCGTCTCCACCGTCCCGATTGCCGAGGATGATCCTTTCGCCGAGGAAAGCGTCGATTTTTCTATGGCTGCGCCCGCCGAAGATTCAGTCGGTGATGACGAATGGGGCGATGACTTCGATGGCGGCTTTGATGACTTTTCAAACTCCGCCGATGAGGAATTTAAACCCAGCTACTGGTTTAGCTTGCAGGGTATGCGGGAGTTGGACGGTTTGCATAACTATCTGGATTCTCTTCCTGAAACTGGCAAAGTACTTTCTCTATCAACTGTATTCACCGTTGTTAAAGATCTCATGGGTAATGATATCGGCGGCGTCGAACTGGCACTGGTGCAGAAAAGCCTGCCTGACAATATAAAGAGCCTGGTGGTTGACCCCTACTTTTCCGAGGGCAAGGAGCAAGCTCGCCTTACCCTGCGAGTGAAAGAAACTAGCAAGGACCTGCGTCGTGATGTGTTTTTGCGTGACGTGCGCAATCACATGGTGAATAACCTGGGTTTTGAGCCCGAGCGCGTGCAGTTCACTGGCATGCTGGTGCTTTACAACAATGTGCTGCAGAGTTTGTTTAAGTCGCAGATATTAACCTTGGGCACGGTATTTTTGGCTATATTGATCATGTTTCTCTTACTGTTCAGGTCTTTTTGGTTGGCCTTGATTGCACTGGCACCTAACATGCTCGCCGCCGGAATGGTGTTAGGCGTGATGGGTTTGGTGGGCATACCGCTGGATATCATGACTATTACAATCGCTGCCATCGTACTGGGCATTGGCGTGGATAATTGTATTCACTATGTGCATCGGTACATGAAAGAGTTTCCAAAAGATAGAAACTATCGCGCCACTATGTATCGATGCCACGGTAGTATCGGCAGAGCGTTGTATTACACTACAGTGACAGTCATGGTGGGTTTTTCGATGCTAACGTTGTCCAGCTTTAATCCAAGTATTTATTTTGGCCTGCTCACCGTGCTGGCCATGGCTGCAGCGGTGTTGGGCGCGCTATTGTTGTTGCCGCGTCTGATTATGGTGTTTAAGCCTCTCGGACCGGAAGCGCAGTGAAATGCAATGTCGAGAACACTGTGGGGCCTGCTGTATCGCCCCATCGATTGAACAGGCCTTTTATGGCATGCCCAACGGTAAGCCTGCTGGAGTGCACTGCGTGCATCTGGATAGTTTGATGCGCTGCGAATTATTTAACGACCCTCGTAGGCCTATGCTTTGCAATGCATTCGCGGCTGAGCTATCTGTGTGCGGAACGACACGAGAGCAGGCACTGCATGCCCAAGCGATATTAGAGCTACAGACATTACCTGATGTGCCGATAAAGGCCTTACCTACGCCGAATGGATCTTATAGTGACTGAAATACCTATCTTCCCCCTCTCCAGCATCCTGCTTCCGCACGGGCGCATGTCGCTGCAGATATTTGAGCAGCGCTATATTGATTTAGTGCGCACCAGCATGAAGTCAGACAGCGGTTTTGGTGTGGTTTGGATACGCCAAGGCTCGGAAGTGGTCAAGAAAGGAGGTGCCAGACCGGATTTGGGTGACTACGGCACCTATGCCCGTATTGTGGACTGGGATCAGCTGCCCAATGGGTTGTTAGGGATTACTGTTGCCGGTACTGAGACATTCGATCTAGTGAGCACGCACACTTTGCCCAGTGGGTTGGTCATGGGTGAGGTTGAGATGATTCCCGACCGCGGTAGCGAGCCTATGTCGGAAGACTGGGACTCTATGGAGACAGTTTTACAGAGTCTGGAAACCCACCCCCATGTTCAACGAATGGGCCTGGACATTGACTACAGCAACGCCTGGGAGGTGGCTTACACCCTGGTGCAGCTGCTGCCACTCGACGAGTCGCTTAAATATGAACTGCTGGGTTCTGACACTCTGGAAGAGATGATGCAGGAACTGGATATTCTCTTAAACCAGATTAGCGGCGAAGACTAAGCAGCTAC
>JBLGAR010000042.1:0-33744 GCA_047612385.1 Cryomorphaceae bacterium
GGGGAATAAAGCGATGAGAGAAATAGCGATAGTAGCATACAGCCAGTCGGACTCCGTTCGCAGAGCAGGTGCCGCCAATGAAGTGGAATTGATCATGCCGCAACTGCGAGCGGTATTTGATCAGGTGGGATTGCGCAACGCCCAGGACGTCGATTTTGTGTGTTCAGGCAGTTGTGACTACCTGCAGGGCGCAGCGTTTGCGTTTGTAGCGGGAGTGGATGCATTAGGTGCTGTACCACCTATCAAGGAGTCTCACGTTGAGATGGATGCGGCTTGGGCGCTGTATGAATCCATGTTGAAAATTCGCATGGGTCACGCCGACTCCGCGTTGATTTATGGATTTGGCCTGTCCTCGCCGGGCGAACTCCCGATTGTCCTGTCCCAGCAATTAGACCCTTACTACTTAGCGCCCCAGTGGGTGGATACAGTTTCACTTGCGGCCATGCAGGCCAGAATGATGTTGGATCAAGGAATGATAACCGAGCGAGATATGGCTGAGGTGGTCGCACGCTCGCGCAATAATGCGCTGCATAACCCGCATGCACAGCTGGCCGGAGAGGTTACAGCCGATGAGCTGTTGCAAAAAGATAACTTTGTATCACCGCTCAAACTACACGATTGCTGCCCGATATCCGACGGTGCGTCAGCCATGATTATCGCCACTATTGATCAGGCAAAACAGTGGGGTAAACCCTATGTAAAGATCAGCGGCATCGACCATCGCATAGAGTCGCACAATCTTGGGATGAGAGATTTAACGGATTCAACGTCTACCCGCAAAGCCGCTGAAATGGCGGGTATTGGCGACGGTAACGTTGATATAGCGGAACTTTATGCACCGTTTAGTCATCAGGAAATTATATTGACGCGTGCACTGGGCCTGGATGAATCCACGGTTATTAATCCAAGTGGTGGCGTGTTGGCCGGTAATCTGATGATGGCCTCGGGCCTGTCCCGCATTGGCGAAGTGTTCAACCGCATCGTCTCCGGGGAGGCGCGCCGGGGTGTTGCACATGCTACCAGTGGTCCGTGTCTACAACACAATCTGGTAACCGTTCTGGAGGGCGTGTAATGGCGATTTTGGCAGCAGTGGTTGGCATTGGCCAAACCAAGTATCAAACAAAACGAGGCGACGTTTCAATCGCAGGTTTGGTTCGCGAGGCTGCGGTAAATGCCTTAAAAGACGCTGACCTCGTGTGGGACGATATCGACGCGGTGATTATTGGTAAAGCACCGGATATGTTTGAAGGCGTGATTATGCCGGAGAGCTATCTCACCGATGCGCTGGGCTGTAATGGCAAACCGATGCTCAGAGTGCATACCGCAGGGTCGGTGGGAGGTTCTACTGCTTTGGTTGCGGCGTCGCATGTTCAGAGCGGCACCTTTAAGCGCGTGCTAACCGTCACCTTTGAAAAACAATCTGAATCCAATGCGATGTGGGCTCTGTCCACGCCGCAACCTTTTTCGGCGCACCTGAACGCGGGAGCCGGTGGTTATTTCGCACCTATTATTCGTGAGTATATGCGCCGCTCGAAGGCTCCCTACGACGCGGGAATCGCCGTAGCGGTCAAAGACAGGCTACAAGGTTCCCGCAATCCATTGGCGCACCTGCAGCTTCCCAACATAACAAAACAGGAAGTAGAGGACTCGATGATGTTGTGGGATCCCATTCGCTTTCTCGAGGCCTGCCCGTCTTCTGATGGTGCTTGTGCAATGGTGATTGCGTCGGAGGACCTGGTTGGGCAGTCACCGAAAGCACCGGCCTGGATAAAAGGCGTTGCCATGCGTTCGGAGCCGACGATGTATGCGGGGCGTGAGGAGGTTAGTCCTCAGGCAGGTCGCGACTGTGCGGCTGATGTTTATAAGCAGGCCGGTATTAGCAATCCACGAAAAGAGCTGGATTGTGCCGAGGTGTATGTGCCATTCAGCTGGTATGAGCCCATGTGGTTGGAAAACCTGGGTTTTGCCGAAGAAGGCGAGGGCTGGAAACTGACGATGGAAGGTGCCACGGCTCTGGATGGTGGCGATATCCCCTGGAATTGTTCGGGCGGTGTATTGTGCTCAAACCCAATTGGTGCATCGGGCATGATCCGTTTCGCCGAGGCCGCAAGACAGGTCCGCGGTGATGCGGGAGACCACCAGGTTGAAGGCGCAAAACTTGCACTTGGCCATGCCTACGGCGGCGGCGCGCAGTTCTTCTCTATGTGGGTAGTTGGCGCAGAAAAACCGTGAGTTGCGGTTGCGATAGTACCGGCGATATAGATAATGCAGCGAACAATGACTTAATTGAGGAAGCAGGAAATGCAAAAGCATTTTAACATCGCAGATATGTACGAAATCGTCGCTGACAAAGTCCCTACGCGGGATGCTCTGGTGTGCGGCGATCAGCGTACGACTTTTGGTGGGTTGGAGGAACGCGCCAACCAGCTAGCGCATTTGTTGGCGAGTCGCGGTGTTAAGGCGGGCGATCATATAGGCTTGTATTTGTATAACTGCAATGAGTATCTTGAAGGGATGTTGGCCTGTTTCAAGATCAGGGCCGTTCCTATTAATGTCAATTATCGTTACGTCGAAGAAGAGCTTTTGTATATATTCGACAATGCCAATATGGTTGCGTGCATTCACAATCAGGAATTTGTGCCACACATCGCCGCGGTTAAAAACTCGGCTCCAGATTTAAAAACGTTTATTTATGTGCGCGATGAAAGTGATTGCGATGCCAGTTCCATTGACTCTGTTGAATACGAAACCTCGATCGGGGGTCAAAGCTCGGTGCGTGATTTTTCCGAGCGCTCAGATGACGATTTATTTGTTCTCTATACGGGCGGTACCACAGGTATGCCCAAAGGCGTTATGTGGCCCCACAAGAGCGTTTTCTTTGCCGCGATGGGAGGAGGTGGATGGTTCCACCCCGATGGAGCTATCGCAGCCCCTGAAGAAATCGCATCTAGGGTCGGGGACTTTCCAATCATCGGTATGGCTCTGGCCCCTTTAATGCACGGCGCCTGCTGGTGGTATGCCTGTATCCAATTGCTGGCGGGAAACGCAGTGATACTCAACGCCGCGCGCTCTTTGATCGGTGAAGATGTGTGGGCGATTGTTGAACAGGAAAAAGTGAATTCGATCTCTATCGTCGGTGATGCAATGGCAGTGCCATTGCTCGATTCGCTGGCAGCGAACGAAGGTCGATGGGATCTGAGTTCAGTATTTAGTGTCGGCTCCGGTGGAGCGGTGTTTTCCGAGAGCAAGCAAGAGGCTTTCCGTCAGCACTTCCCTAATGTTTTTATCAGCAATTCTTTCGGATCTTCCGAAAGTGGCAATATGGGAATGGATGGCGGCGGCAAAAAAGGGCAGGGCCTTGGCAATGTCATCAAAAGCGAATTTATGTCGGTAGTTTCTGACGTTGAAGGTGAGCCACACCACCACGTCGCGCCGGGCGAGACTGGTATCTTTGCCCGCAGTGGCTATATCCCGGTTGGTTATTACAACGACCCGGTTAAAACCGCGAAGACCTTTGTTCAAGTGCAGGGTGAGACCTGGCTGCTGCTGGGCGATGAGGCGCGACTAGAAGACGATAATACGATTACCGTCTATGGACGAGGCTCAAATTGCATCAACTCCGGTGGGGAGAAAATATTCCCCGAAGAGGTCGAGCAGGCACTAAAGGCCAATCCGCAGGTTTTTGACGCGCTGGTGGTTGCTACACCTGACGAGCGCTTTGGAAGCAAGGTGACTGCGGTTGTCGCTCCTCGCGATGGCGCCGATATTTCCTTGGAGTCTATCCGTGAACACGCGCGCAAGCATATCGCGGGTTACAAGTTACCGAAAGAGCTGCATGTAGTTGACGAGGTTCCCAGGGCCCCTAGTGGCAAGCCAGCTTATCCAAAAGCACTTGAAATCGCGTTGGCTGGCGACCACCTGATTGCCTGAACAATCCAATAAAATATCGAACTAGGGAATTTAATTATGGCTGAACTGGATATCAGTACCAAAAATTGCACGGTAGAGCAGGAGGGCAACGTGCTCATCGTGACGCTCAACCGTCCTGAGGCTAAAAACGCTTTTAGCCCTGAAATGCTGCTGGGTATGTACAAAGCCTGGAGATTGCTCGATGAGCAGGATGATTTGTATTGCGCAATTCTCACTGCCAATGGCGATACATTTAGCGCCGGTATGGATCTTAAGGCGGGAGCCGACGGGGAGCACCGCTCCACCGAAGAGTTTATGGAAGTCATGGCTAGCGTTCCCAATGTCCACTGGCAGGCTCTACTGCGGGACAATCGACCAAACAAGCCGCTGATACTGGCCGTAGAAGGCTACGCTCTGGCTGGTGGTACAGAAATTTTACAAGGCACTGATATTCGCGTTGGCGCCGAGAATGCCATTTTCGGAATCACGGAGGTCGCCAGAGGGCTGTACCCAATGTCGGGTTCGACTATTCGGCTTCGACGACAGATTCCCTATTGTCTTGCGGCAGAAATGCTGCTCTGCGGAGATCACTTTACTGCACAACAGGCACTCGACTTCGGTCTTATCAACCGTATCGTTCCCGCGGGCAAAACCCTTGAAGTAGCCCATGAATACGCGGCGAAGATTTGTGCAAATGGGCCCTTGGCCGTCCAGGCGGTGACGCGCTCACTGCGCGAACATACCGAGTGTATGCGCGAAGATGAAGCGATGCTGGCCTCGGATGAGCTGGCCGGACCGGTTTTTGCTTCTGTAGATGCGAAAGAGGGTATGCGGGCGTTTAAAGAGAAGCGTCCGGCGAAATTTACCGGTCAGTAAGCTTGCCACTGGAAACAAATCCATTGGGTACGCATAATGTCGCCCCGACTATAAGTGAATGAGACTATCGATGAGCAATCAAACCGAAGTGTTTAAAGGAGTGGTAGCGAAGCGCAGATCTTTGCGGGCCTTCAAGAGCGACCCTGTCTCCGCTGAGGTTCTTGAATCCGTTTTTTCCACCGCTCTACAAGCACCCAGTAACTGCAATACACAGCCCTGGCTGGTTCATGTGGCCTCCGGTGCGAGCATTGAGACTTTGCGTAGCGAAATGCCAACGCGTTTTATGTCCGGTGAAATGACCATGGACTTTCCATACGATGGTTCCTACGAAGGTGTATACAAGGAAAGGCAGTATGGTTCTGCTCAGGCACTCTACGATTCGCTGGGCATTACGCGGGATGAAAAAGAAAAGCGGCAAGCAGCTTTTATGCGCAACTTTACTTTTTTCGACGCCCCCCATGTAGCTTTTTTGTTTCTTCCGGAACCTTTTGGTTTAAGAGAAGCCTGCGATTTGGGCATGTATGCACAAACATTGATGCTGTCAATGACAGCCCATGGCCTGGGAAGCTGCCCTCAGACAGCATTGAGCTTTCAAGTAGATTTTGTGCGCGAGCGGTTGGGCATAGATGCCTCAAATAAACTGATATTCGGAGTCTCTTTCGGTTACCCAGAAATCGATGCACCCGTAAACAGTTGTGCCACCGGCCGAGCCGCCTTGTCCGACGTCGTTACGTTTCATTCATAGGATCCAAACCGAAATGTCAGAAACCATATTGTCCGAAAATCGGGACGGCGTATTAATCGTCACTTTGAATCGTCCTGAGAAGAAAAACGCAGTAAATACCCAGATGTGGATTGCCTTGCGTGACACCTTTGTAGCGGCCGAGGAGGATGATTCGGTAGTTTGCGTTTTGCTCACAGGGAAGGGCGACAATTTTTGCGCCGGTGTGGACCTTTCCAGCTTCGGTGATTCATTTGAAGGTCAGGAGCATCCGTTTGAATCGGCTGCCAGAGCAGTCGCGTCTTTTGGTAAACCCATTGTAGCCGCAGCTAGGGGCGTGGCTATTGGCGGAGGAGCGACCGTCTTGTTCCACTGCGATGTTGTGTATGTCGGAGAAAGTTTGCGTATGCGGCTACCCTTTGCCAATTTAGGGCTGGCGCCGGAGTGGGCAAGCAGCTATATGTTACAGGCCAATATTGGTGCTCAGCGAGCCGCCGAGTTGTTTTACACAGCGGCATGGATTGACGCCTCAAAAGCGACCGAATGTGGTATTGCGGCAAGGTCATATGCCGACGACGCACTATTCGACCAGGCTTTTGTTAAGGCGCAGGAAATTGCCCAGTGGCCTGTTAACTCCCTCAGAGAAATTAAGAGTTGTCTGCGACTGCCACACAAAGCGCATATTGACGCCGCCTTTGAACTTGAGCAAGCGGCGATGGCCAGGCAAGCGGGCTCGCCTGAAAACATTGAAGCCATTACCGCATTTATAGAAAAACGCCCCGCTAACTTTCGAGACCTGCAGTAAGCAAAATCTCCGCGGAGACGTCTCCGCTAGAGAAAGACCGGTCGATCAGCGGTAGTCTTTCCAGAGCGTGGGTCACACGCACCTTTTTTCGCACTGCCCTCACCTCTGATGTTGTTGGGTGATAAGAAGCTGGAAATTCCAAGTCAGAAACCTATTCAAACTCCACTTCGTCTGCGATTCCATCGGCTACATCTTCATCTTTTATCTTGACTAAATCGCCGACCTCCAGCCGTGAATAGAACGCTTCCGAACTGATGGAGTTGTCATCGAGATCTTCGAATGCACTGCCGCGTGTGAAGTAAGTGATACCTTGAATCGTGATATCAACACCTGCGGTGAAGCTTTCGACGCGGCCTTGCAAGACATCGTCGTCAAGCTCATCGCGTTCTATGCTAGTGGCGATGAGTGAACCATTCACGGAGATTGCCTCCACTTCAAGAAAATCTCCAATAGCAATACTGTGCAGAGTGAACGAACCGGATAGATGGGTATTGTCATCCAGCAGGGTTCTGGCGCTGATCTTGACAGAGAGGGTACCGCCAAAAAGTTGTAAAATGATGGTCGAATTTTCCGCGTTAATTGCAGTGACACTCGCTTCGACTTTGATAGTTCCTCGGCGAGCTTTTATTTCACTGGCAATCAGGACATCACCCCTCCAGAGCCCTTCGACCTCAACGATTGAACCATTGTCTAAGGCGATGCTGTCTGGCTCGAGCGAAGCGCTGCTGCCATCAACCATCAAGCCGCCGATTTTAAACATTGCCAGGCTGGAGAAATTGGAAACACTGCCTTGAACCGTCACTGAATCGTCGTCGTCCAAATCTCGGGCGATTTCGGCTCTGTCTGTGATTCGCTCAGCCAATAGTATGCCGTCTTCCAATGTTCCGCGAACCGCTACCGCCAGACCCTGAGAAATAGTGCCACCGCGTAGTTGCGAAACATCGGCGGAACCAAAGTCCACCACGACATTGTTTAATTCAAAAAGTGTGCCGGACAATCTGGTCACAATACCGCTGAGCTCTACCTCGCTCTCACCAGAGATAAAGGCAGAAATTCTCTCGACACGCGTCGCGACCAAACGGCCCGCGCTAGTTGGAAAGCCTGAGATTTCTACTAGATCCCCTATTGCGAGAGAATTGAATACCGCAGAATCGAACACCGTTGTTGTGCGCTCTACAATGATCTGCGTCCCCAGCACCATAATGAGCGCAGTATTGCCATCACTACCTCCGACAATGGACTCTATCGGGCCCTGCACCTCATTGCTGAACTCAACACGATCCGCTGTTCCTGTGACTCCGTCTTCATTGAGTGTCCCCGTAACCAGCACGATCATGCCCAGTCGCAACGCTGAGTCTGTCGATGTGTCACCGTTAATCACAATGTCCGCAGTGTCTGTTTCGAACTCAACGCCGTTGACAAAAATACTGCCAAATCCATTGATCGTTCCGGAACTTGTCACTCCACTGCCACCAATACCACCGCCACTGCCGTCTCCCAGTGAGGCGACGCCGGATCCAGCGCCGCTGCAACTGCTGAGTATGCTGATCAACAGCGCAGTACTTATGACCCTTACCTGGCTTAACTTCATGATGAGAAACCTCTCACTCTGATTTTTCGACATAGTAAATTCCCACGGCGACGTAGCCTGCCTTGCCGGCATTCTCATCGTCTTTGCTGACTTCATGGTCAGACAACCACGCGTGGTACTCTTCCAATAATTGCTGTGATTTTAAATTAGACAGTTCACGGAATGCGGGGATGTCTTCGGCTCGCACTAATACATTCGATACCTTGCGCTGAAATAGACGGTCCTGAGATTCAGCCTCGAGATTGTGCCCGATGGTTGCTATCAATTCGGATGTGTCCGCGCCAAGAATATGAATTTTCTCCAGCGGTGTGGACATGGGAATATAGGCACGCTCTTTGAGTTCTATGTTGCCCTGGACATTCGCAACGTTCTGACTTCTTTCCAGAAGGGATAGCATCGCCGCCGGGGGTATATCACCGCTGTACCGCTTGACTAAAGTCGTAAAGCTCACCGGGCGGCCCTCCAGAGGCAGGATGGCGGGCTCTCCGAGCTCATCATGAAAAACCGGATCGCTAACCCAGCCGCTGATTACGCGAATGGCGCGACTGTATCGCTGCGCCGAATCCTCAGAGTCCCGCTCAAAATTTTCCCGCAGGCGTTTGACCTCTTTTCGTGACAGGCCGGTCAGGGCGGACACAGAGGAGACCGTAGGGCGTGTCCCCGAGCGCTCCAAGTGTTCATAGGCTTCGTCTACGAACACTTTACGGCTCAGTTCCGCAAAACTGCCATAGGCCATTCCGTGGTTCAGCAGTACCCGTGCTAACGGACGTAGGAGAACCACTAGTGCGTTGGCAAGGGCTTGTTGGAGTTTCTTCGGCATCGCTCATTTAGTCATGTTACACACGTAAATCTATATTTGGGAATGTAATCCCAAAATACGTCTTTGTCAAAGATGTTAGATCAGCTTGGAAGTCGCTGGATTGCCAATGTGGCCCTCCAGCGTTCCCGTTGATGGGAGGTGCTCCAGGGTGGTAAAGCCCGTTGGACTAGGGTGCTTGTCTTAATCCGGCTGAACGAAGCCGGTTACCTCAAGATTAAAACCCGATAGGGCGTTAAATCTTATGGGGGCGGACATTAACTGCATTTTGCCAATCCCCAGACGTTTCAGAATCTGCGAGCCGGTACCAATCACGCGGTAATTTTGCGTTCCGTCCGAACTGCCACCAGCTACCGACTTGGGCTCGGGGAACTGATCGACTTCGGCCAGGCTGCGCTCTGCGCTGCTATTTTGGCCAATAAGCAC
Organism: Cryomorphaceae bacterium; assembly: GCA_047612385.1. Lineage (GTDB taxonomy): Bacteria > Pseudomonadota > Gammaproteobacteria > Pseudomonadales > Halieaceae > JBALVT01. The sequence continues at coordinate 9,146 of JBLGAR010000042.1, forward strand.
AACTGCTCCGTGACCTTTTTCCGCAATCGCGGCCAGCGCTCTGCGATAAGACCAGCCGGGTTCACTGTCGGCCAACTGGGTACCCAAAACGTCTCTGAGTGTGTTGATGGTCTGCACTCTAACCAGGGTGTCCTTGCTCTCGTGCATTTCGCCCAGCGTCAATGCATAGTGCACTGTGTCGTCAATCTGATCGGCGAAGGTGTGTAACTGGAATTCGCCAAACTCGGTTTGTACCGTCTTGGTGCTGTGCAAATCAACAGATTGCTCATGCATGGATCGGTATTGGATCAGATCGGCGATGGTGCCCATTTTTAGATCGTGTTTGGCGGCGAATTCTTCGAGTTCAGGGCGGCGCGCCATCGTCCCGTCTTCATTCATGATTTCTACGATCAGCGCTGCTGGCTCAAACCCCGCCATTCTCGCCAGGTCCACGCCTGCTTCAGTGTGTCCCGCCCGACGTAACACGCCTCCTGGTTTTGCCACCAGAGGAAAGATGTGTCCAGGTTGAACGATATCTGAAGGCTTGGCGTCTGGGGCGACCGCTTGTCTGGCGGTGTGTGCTCTTTGGATGGAACTGATACCCGGGCCTTTGCGGTCTGATGCATCTATGGATACCGTAAAGTTTGTCTCATGCTGCGAGCGGTTGTCGCGAACCATAAGGGGTAACTGCAACTGTCGAGCACGCTCTGGCATGATCGGCATACAGATGAGTCCGCAGGCCTCCGTTGAAAAGAAAGTAATAATCTCCGGTGTCGCCGCTTCCGCAGCCACAATCAAATCACCTTCGTTTTCGCGATCTTCGTCATCCATAAGGATGACCATCTTGCCCTCGCGAATATCATCGATAATGTCTGGGATGCTGCTCAGTGCCATTGCTGGTATCTCTGTGGGGAAAGGCGCAAACGCGCCCGTATGGAATATGGTTAAAGCATTTCAATCGCGACGGCAGTGGCTTCACCGCCGCCAATGCACAGGGCCGCTACGCCGCGCTTCTTGCCATACTGCTTTAGCGCGTACATTAGGCTAACGATAATGCGCGATCCCGTCGAACCAATGGGATGACCCTGTGCGCAAGCTCCGCCGTGCACATTGACTTTTTCATGATCCAGGCCGAGATCCTGCATTGCCAGCATAGTAACCATGGCAAAGGCTTCGTTGATTTCAAACAGGTCAACATCGGCCGTGCTCCAACCGGTTTTTTCGAACAACTTGTTGACTGCGCCGATGGGTGCGATGGTGAATTCTTCCGGCTTTTGGCTGTGTCGTGAGTGCCCCACAATTCGGGCCATTGGTTTGAGACCGAGCTTGTTCGCTTCGGCTTCGGACATTAGTACCAATGCACTGGCACCGTCTGAAATCGAGCTGGAGTTTGCAGCGGTAATCGTGCCATCTTTGGTAAACGCTGGACGCAGAGTGGGTATTTTTTCAACCATCGCTTTGTGGGGTTGTTCGTCGTCGGTAACGGTGGTCTCACCTTTGCGCGTCTTAATGGTGACGGTCGCTATTTCGGCCGTGAGAGAGCCCTCATCGATGGCTTTCTTGGCGCGGTTGAGAGACTCCAGAGCAAAGTTATCCATTTGTTCGCGAGTGATACCCCGGTCATCGGCGGTTTCCTGTGCGAAAGTGCCCATGGCTCTGCCCGTGTAGGCGTCTTCGAGCCCATCAATGAACATGTGATCGTGCATCGTGGAATGTCCGTTGCGCACACCGCTGCGAGCGCCCAGTACAAGATGCGGGGCATTGGTCATACTTTCCATGCCGCCGGTGACTACTATTTTATTGGTGCCGGCCATAATACTGTCGTAGCCGAATATTGTTGCCTGCATGCCGCTGCCGCAGAGTTTGTTCAGGGTAACAGCACCGGTTGAATCAGGAATGCCTGCTCCGATTGCGGCTTGTCGGGCAGGGCCTTGTTTCAATCCCGCCGGGAGTACGCAACCCATGAAGACCTCGTCAATATCCGCTGCACTTACACCGCTGCGTTCAATGGCCGCTGCGATAGCGGTGGTGCCCAGCTCGGGTGCGCTTGCGGCCGCGAGGCTGCCCTGAAGGCCGCCCATTGGAGTGCGGGCGCCATCGACAATTACGACTGAATCTTTGCTCATTAATCTGTTCCTAATACTGGAGGGGGAAGATAGGTGCCGGTATTTCTGTGGTCGTCTATCCGGCTCGGAAACGGCGACCATTTAGCCACATCAGGCCCGTATTCTCAAGGCTAAGAGGTGCTTCCTGCGGTCTCACTAACGGCAAACAACTTACCTCTTACTGCTTGGCGGTACTTCAGAGGGGGCATACCAATTTGGGCTTTGAACAGGGCCGAAAAATAGCTCACATCATGCAGACCTACCTGCCATGCGACCTCATTGATACTTAAGTTGCTGTTGCGCAGAAGATCTTTCGCGGTGGTCATCCGCAGGCGCTGCAAATAGACTTTGGGCGCAACCCCCGTGGCAGCAGTAAACCGACGATTCATGGTTCTCGCGCTCAGCTGGAGATGGGCGGCCAGGGCAGCCATGTTGATCGATGTACTCAGATGGTCTTGTATCCACTGCTGGCCCTCTAGAACAGTTTCGTCATGGTGTGAACTTGCTGCATCCTTTTGATAGGAAGTTGCGCCGAAGGGCAGTCGGATTTCCGGCGAAAATTGCGTCTCTATTGCCCTGGCGATTCGGCTACCAAATCTTTCCTCGACAAGGTGGACCATTAAGTCTGCTATGGAATTGACACTGCCCACGCAGTAGATGTTGTCACTTTGAGTGATCAGATGCCGAGTTTTTAGATCTACCTCTGGATACCGTTTTGCAAAGCGATCGAAATAATTCCAATGGGTGGTGGCCGGCCGGCCATTGAGAATACCCGCTTCTGCGAGCAGGCAACTTGCCGTTCCGACGCTGCAGATTTTAGTTCCCGACGCGGCAATATCAGGGAGCCTTGCAATGAGTGCCTTGGATTCCCGGAGAGTGGGCAGGGGAGTTCGCCATATAGCGGGCAGTATTAGTAAATCAGGTGTGGCGAGATCAGCCAAAGCAACGTCAGGTGTCAGGCGTATACCGCTGTTGAGCCGCATCGACTTCTTACTTGGGCCCGCTATCTGAAATCGAATCTGAGATTTGCCCCGCCGACTGGTGCTGGCCATCTGGCTGGCGGCGTGCAGTATTTCCATCGGTAGCGTAAGACTGGAAGCCAGAGCGCTTGGATACAAAACTGCTGCTGCGTGATACATCTAGTCTCTCTCCTCAGGTAAATGGCCTAAACACCCTATTTGATGTCCGAAATAGCCTATCAGCTAGGGGCCTGTGACCGCTAGAATAAATACCATCATTGACACATACACCCATGTGCGCTCAGACGGTCCAAACAGCTATGAAACGATTACCAGTCATTGTAGGATTTGGCGGCATCAATGCTGCCGGACGCAGCTCTGGACACCACGCATACTCGCGTATGGTCGAGTCTGCATTACCCCAGGCGCAGCGGGAGCGGACACTGGCCTCTCTTGCCAGTTTAATGGGATTAAAAGACGGTCTCGATCAGGAGCAATACATTCTTGACCACACCCTGATTCGCCGCATCGAAAAAAGTCATTTTGACGTTGACGCGGTCCCCTGGAACAAGCGTTTCCCTACCGACAGTTATGGGGACCCCATCAGTTTCAATATAAAAAAACAGAACCTACCAGATGCCGTCCCACCTGGCTGGAAAGTAACGCCAGTGTCCGTCACCCATGTTAACGTGCAGATTGAGGGCGAACAGGACTTTTTCCTCCCCACAAAGCGTGAATTTGAAGTAAAAGCCGCCGGTCAGCTACCCACCGGTTTTGAACCGGGAAACCTGTACGCCTCACGGAGCCATCCACGGGGTCTGCAAATGATGGTTTATGCTGCTTCGGATGCGCTTGGTAGCGTTGGGATTGATTTTGACACTATTCTAGAGCATGCCTTGGTAGACGAGGTTAGCGTCTATGCGGGCAGTGCCATGGGCCAACTCGATTCGGCTGGTATTGGTGGCATGGTGAAGTCTCGATACAACGGCCTGAAGGTAACCTCAAAATACTGCCCTCTCGGCCTGGCGGAAATGCCCGCTGATTTTGTCAACGCCTACGTTCTGGGTAGCCTGGGTTCTACCGGTGCTGCCCTTGGCGCCTGCGCTTCATTTTTGTATAACCTCAGGCTGGGGATACAGGATATTCAAAGTGGCCGAAGTCGCGTGGCTTTTATCGGGTCTTCAGAGGCGCCGGTGAACCCCGAGGTCATGGAAGGCTATGCGGCGATGGGAGCGCTCGCCTCAGAAAAGGGCTTGCGACAGCTCGATGGTTTGCCCGAGGGTGCGGAACCCGATCACCGGCGAGCCTGCAGGCCCTTTGCCGAAAATTGCGGATTTACCATCGCTGAATCTGCCCAGATGATCGTTTTATTTGATGATCAACTGGCGATGGAAATGGGAGCTACGACATTTGGCGCCGCTACCGACGTGTTTGTAAATGCTGACGGCTTCAAAAAATCCATCTCAGGCCCCGGTGTTGGCAATTACATCACGGTAGCCAAGGCGACTGCGGCTGCCAGAGCTATTCTGGGCGATGAAGCGGTGCGAACGGCCGGTTTGGTGCAGTCGCATGGAACCGGGACCCCGCAGAACAGGGTGACTGAATCACAAATCCTCAACGAGATTGCTAAAGCCTTCGGAATTAGCGACTGGCCCGTGGCGGCGCTCAAAAGCTACATAGGCCACTCGTTGGGTTCGGCATCAGGTGATCAAATAACCACCACCTTGGGCATTTGGAAGCATGGCATTATCCCTGGAATCCACAGTATTGACGCTGTGGCCGATGATGTTGTTCAGGAGCGATTGCAATTTACTTCAAAACATAGACAAATCGACCCCGAGGCACTGCAATATACTCTGATCAACGCAAAAGGCTTTGGTGGTAACAATGCGACTGGTACAATGCTCAGCCCTGAAATTGCCAGCAAGATGATGCGCTCGCGCTACAGCGCGAAACAGTGGCAGTCTTGGGAGAAGGCGAACGAAGCGGTGAGGGATCGCCAGCAAAAGTACGATGATGCAATGATTGCCGGTGAGGAAAAACCCGTTTATAAGTTTGACCACAATGTGCTGGGTGATTCCGATGTGACGATGACGGCCCATGAAATGCATATTGATGGCAAAAAAGTAAGGCTCGATCTTCAGTCGCCCTACGACGATATGAAGATCGATTAGAATGTTTCGCTAGTCTATGGCAACCACTAACAATAGGATTAAATGTGACTTCAGATAACCAGGTTATTTACTACACACTTACCGATGAAGCGCCTTCTCTGGCGACTTGCTCCTTTCTACCGATAGTTAGAGTGTTTACTTCAGCCGTTGGAATAGACGTAAAAATCAGCGATATCTCGCTGGCTGGCAGAATACTGGCGTCTTTCCCTGAGCTGCTGACCGAAGAACAGCAGGTGGAAGATGGTTTGGCCTTTTTGGGCGAGCTCACTCAGGACCCCCAAGCCAATATTATTAAGCTCCCGAACATCAGCGCCTCCATACCGCAGTTAAAAGGCTGTATCGCTGAATTACAATCTCAAGGCTATACTATTCCTGATTACCCCGAGATTCCAAAAAACGAAGAAGAGGAAAAGATTCAAAAAACCTATGGGAAGTCTCTGGGCAGCGCGGTTAATCCAGTGCTGCGCGAGGGCAATTCAGATCGCAGGGCGCCCCCGGCTGTGAAAGCGTTTGTTCGCAAGTTTCCTCACTCCATGGGCGAGTGGAGCAAAGCTTCCAGGACTCATGCTGACTTTATGAACGGTGGAGACTTTTTCTCTAGCGAACAGTCCGTGACCCTGGATGCCGAAGGTGATGTGCGAATCGAATTCGTTAACGGCGCCGGTGCGGTGGAAGTTAAGAAAGAACTCCATCTGGAAGAGGGCGAGATCCTCGACAGCATGTTTATGAGCTCCAGCAAGCTCCGCGCGTTCTTCGAACACACCCTGGAAGACGCGAAAAAAACCGGTGTTATGTGGTCTCTGCACGTGAAGGCGACCATGATGAAAGTGTCACACCCTATCGTATTTGGTCACGCTGTCACCGTTTTCTATAAGGACCTGTTTGAGAAACACGGCAAGTTGTTTGCCGAACTCGGTGTCAACCCAAACAATGGTCTTGGTAGTGTCTATGACAAGATATCAAGCCTGCCTAGAAGCAAGCGTGAAGAAATAGAGGAAGATATCCAGGCCTGTTATGCGGCGCGTCCGGAAATGGCGATGGTAGATTCGGTCAAAGGTATCTCTAACCTGCACGTTCCCAGCGACATCATCGTGGACGCTTCAATGCCAGCGATGATCCGCAGTTCCGGGCAAATGTGGGGGCCCGACGGAAAACAAAAAGACACCAAGGCGGTGATGCCTGAGAGCACCTACGCAAGAATTTATCAAGAGATAATCGATTTCTGTAAAACTCACGGCGCATTCGACCCCACCACCATGGGTACCATACCCAATGTGGGCCTGATGGCGAAAAAGGCCGAAGAGTACGGGTCACACGACAAAACTTTCGAAATTGCCGAACATGGAACAATGCGTATTGTTTCATCTGATGGCACAGTGTTGTCTGAGCACGAAGTCGAAACTGGGGATATTTGGCGCGCTTGCCAAACTAAAGATGCGCCTGTGAGGGATTGGGTTAAGCTGGCAGTGACGCGAGCTCGTCAGTCAAGTACACCCGCTGTGTTTTGGCTGGACCCCGAACGCCCCCACGATATGCAGCTGCAGATAAAAGTGAAGCACTACCTGTTGGAGCACGATATCCACGATTTGGATATTCAGGTGATGTCTTACAACGAAGCGATTCGATGGTCAATGGAGCGACAGATTCGCGGGCTGGATACCATCTCGGTCACCGGCAATGTGTTGCGAGACTATTTAACCGATCTGTTCCCCATTATGGAGCTGGGCACATCGGCCAAGATGCTCTCTATTGTTCCAATGTTGTCCGGCGGTGGCATGTATGAAACAGGCGCTGGCGGTTCCGCTCCCAAGCATGTTCAGCAGATACAGGAAGAGAACCACTTGCGTTGGGATTCTCTCGGCGAGTTTATGGCTCTGGGCGTATCACTGGAAGATATGGGCCTCAAGAACGATAATCCTGGCGCGCAGATTTTGGCTAAGACTTTGGATCTAGCTACGGGGAAATTGTTGGAAAACAACAAATCTCCTTCTCGTAAAACCGGGGAACTTGATAATCGAGGCAGCCACTTTTACCTGGGTATGTACTGGGCGCAGGTGGTAGCCGAGCAGACGGATAACCCGGAGCTAGCAGCTCGCTTTGCACCACTGGCCAAAGCGCTGACGGACAACGAAGATAAAATCATCGCCGAGCTGCGTGCAGTCCAGGGTCAGCCAGCTGCGATCCAAGGGTATTACCACGCTGAGCGCGACGATGTAAAACGCGTTATGCGCCCCAGCAAAACCCTCAACGCTATCCTCGCCAAAGGCACGAACTAGCACGCTTTCTTCGCTACCGTGTGCGCTATCGATTGATGGCGCAAACGGTTAAGCTGGCAGTTCGTAAAGTCACTCCCAGTTCCTTATGGCAGAACCTTTAAAAAGCCCGCGGATCTCAATTCACGTTACCGTGGTGCTCGTCTTTGCGATCGCCACCGTGCTCACGGCAATACTGGCTCTGGGCTTGCAGTATTACTTCGGCCATGCTCTGGCCAAAGATGCCGCTAGAGATTTGTATGCCAATACGGCCAAGGCTGCCGCCGGACAACTGATTGACGTCACCGCGCAAACGGCCAACGCGGTTGATATCCTGGTGGAATTCCCCCAATTTTCCAACCGATCTCTGGACGCGGCGCAGCTTCAGATCTTTGCAAAGTTCATGCAGCAAAACCCTTTATTCTATGGAATTTATCTGGGCTTTGAAGATGGCAGTTTTAGAGAACTGATTCATTTGCGCGGCGCCCAGTACGCCCGCAAAACACTCGGTGCATCTCCACAGGATCGATGGGTCACTGTGACGGTAGACTCACGCCTGGGCATGCTCACCAGGCGCTACGAATATCTCAACGAGAAATTGGAGGTTCGCGCTGCAAGATCCGAGCCCACGGATTTTGACGTGGGGGTGCGACCTTGGTATGCGTCCGCAGTACTTTCGGCAGAGGTGCAGACGACCGGTATCTACAAATTTTCCCAGCTGGGTGCTTTCGGACAAACAGTCTCTAAACGAATACCTCAAACCAGAACCGTTATCGGTATCGATATGACGCTGTGGGGCTTGTCGAACTACCTCAATCAGCAAATGGCCGGTAGCGAGGCTATATCCTTTGTGTTTCAAAGCGATGGCCAAGTCGTGGCGAGTAGTGTCTTGAAACCTTTTTCGGTATCTCAAGACGATGCAGAGGTGGGCTCTGATTTTGAGGCCGCTATGGCAATGGCCTCGCCAGATTTGATTGATATTTCCAGGGATCCCTATAGCCGGGATAAAATGGTAGAAGTGGTTCATGAGGGCAGTTCCCACTTCGCCTACGTTACCCCTTTGGTCGCTCGCGATGGGACATCCAGTTACTTCGGGGTTTTGGTTCCCCAGAAAGCGGTTGTTGGCACGTTTTTGGATAAAGTCAGATTGTCTATTGGAATCACCGCCATTTTTCTGGTGTTGCTGTTGCCTTTGTCCTGGGTGTTCGCATCACCGATTGTTCGCCCTATAAGGCAACTGGCGGAGGAAAACGAAAAAATTCGCCTGCGCGAGTTTGATCAGGTCGAAAGAGTAGATACCTGGGTGAAAGAGGTCGATGAGCTTTCGAAGTCGATGGTGAATATGGTGTCTTCCATCGAAACCCACGAAACTCAACAGCGCAATTTGATGGATTCATTTATTCAGCTAATTGCCCAGGCCATTGACGAAAAGTCTCCTTACACAGCATCGCATTGCGCGCGCGTGCCCGAGTTGGCATTGATGCTGGCAGCCCAAGCCTCCGACTGCAACATACCACCCTTTGACGGCTTTCGACTTGAAACCCAGGACCAATGGCGCGAATACCAGATAGCCGCCTGGTTGCACGATTGCGGCAAGATCACTACGCCAGAGCATATTGTCGACAAGGGCAGCAAGCTCGAAACTATTTATAACCGCATCCACGAGGTGCGTATGCGGTTTGAAGTGCTCTGGCGCGATGCGGAAATTCGCTTTTGGGAAAAACTGCAGGAGCAGCCCAATTCGGACAACGATCTGAGAACGGTATTGCAGCTTGAGCGTCAGGAGTTACTCGATGATTTCACTTTTATTGCCCAGTGCAATGTGGGCGGTGAGTTCTTTGATGATAAAAGCCGGGCTCGCCTAAAAACCTTGTCGAGAAGAACCTGGCAAAGAAATTTTGACGATCAGTTGGGGCTCTCGCCGGTAGAGGAATTGCGAGTATCATGGCCCTCTGCGCAGCTCCCTGTGACTGAACAATTGCTCAGTGACAAGCCCGAGCATGTGATACCTCGTATTCACAGTTCAGATCACGCACCGGAACTGGGAATAAAAATGGAGATCCCCGAGCACCTGTACAATTTGGGTGAGGTATACAATCTTTGTGTCTCGCGCGGCACTCTCACCAAAGAAGATCGCTTCAAAATTCAGGAACACATGATTAGTACGATTAAGATGCTGGATAGTTTGCCGTTCCCTGATGAGCTTAAAAACGTTCCCCGATATGCTTCGACTCACCACGAAACCATGCGCGGCTCTGGTTACCCTCGCAAGCTGCAGGGGCATGAGTTAAGCATCCCCGAGAAAATTCTGGCCGTTGCTGACGTCTTCGAAGCATTAACCGCCTCGGACCGACCCTACAAAAAAGCCAAACCTGTGAGTGTTGCTATCGATATACTGCACAAAATGGTTTTGGATGGTCATATCGACAAAGACTGCTTTGAACTTTTTATCCGCAGCAAGGTGTATGCTAAATACGCAGAACAATTTCTTGATCCAGAGCAAATCGATACGATCGATGAATCCCGATACGTTTCCTAAAATTATTTAGTGGCCTCAAAAAATATGAAAGTACTCATCGAAAATTATAGAAATCTGACAGCCGGCCACTGTGGCAGTGGTGCGATGCGCAACCTGATTTATCACTACAGCGGTTTGGCGTTAGACGAGGGGGTTGTGTTCGGTTTGGGCGCGGGTTTGGACTCGGTGTTCTTTACTTATCCGTCAGCATCTCCGCCTTTTATGTTCTTTGGGCGTGGATCGAGTATGGAGGTAGATCTAGCCGACACCTTGGGAATCGACTACAGCGAAAAAGTGCAGCTGGATAACGACCTGGCTTGGGAAGAGGTTCGCCAGGAGGTGATTGAAGGGCGGCCCACGATGCTATCCGGCGATATTCTTTATCTGGATTATCGCGAGTACAAAGTTCACTTCCCCGCTCATCGGTTTGTATTACTGGGTTTTGATGAGGAAAAGGAGGAAGTCTATATTGCCGACAGAACGCGGGAAGAGACAGAAACCTGCTCTATGGGAGCGCTGCGTATGAGCCGCAATCCCGAAGAGGCCATTAGCACCTACAATGCCTGGGGTAAGTTCTCTTCCGGATCTGTACGCCACAGCCTGCCTGACGCCTGCGGCATTGCTTTGCGAAAAACGATGGAGCGAATGCAGGGCATGGACACCTCCCAGCGCGATTTGATGTCTTCAATGAGCGGTGGTAGTGCCAATATTTTAGAGGTGGGTCTGAAAGGGTTACAGGCATTTTGCGATCAGCTGCTGGTATGGCCTGATTTGGATGATGCGGCGGGCCGCGCCCGGTATACCGACAATGCCATTATAAAATACGGCACAGGCGGTGGTTTTTTCCGGGATCACTTCGCTGCCTTTATGAACTGGGCTGGAGATCAGCGTCCGGATCTGGTGAGCAGCTCTACCATTAAGCTGGCTCAGGAATCAGCCGCTCGCTGGAACCAGCTCTCGCCGACGATGCAACATCTAGCGGCTAATCCCGGTGATTTCAAACAGTGGAAATCTGCTCATGTACAGGCGCAGGATATCTACGAGGTGGAGTACTCCCTATTTGGCCACTTGGCTGACAAGGTGTTGCGGGCAGGGTGAGTAGCTTACCTTTGGGATCCGAGTTGATTGCACTGGACGTGCCAGGCCTGGCGTCTCCAACGAACCTTTACGTGCACGGCCCTGCGGACAAGTTCGTCTCTCAAACCATTCGTAGTACCGGCCTGTGGGAACCCTTTGAGACTTCATTGATAGTGGCAATATTGGGTCCTGGCGATGTGTTCGTCGATGTGGGAGCCAATATTGGTTACTTTTGTGTCATCGCAGCAAGTCTTGTCGGTACTAGCGGGCGTGTGATTGCCTTTGAGCCCGATCCGAAGAACTGCACTTTGCTCGATGCCAGTATCGAGCTCAATGGATTCGAAGGGCGAACCGTCACTGTTGAGGCGGGCTTGTCCAATACTGATAGCGATGGACAGCTGTATTTAAGTACGGAAAACTTCGGGGACCATCAGATTTATGCGGGAGAATCCGGGCGTGCTAGCCTGCCCATTGCACTGCACCATGGGGCCAATTTTCTGCGCACTCGCATCGAGCGATTGGATTTATTAAAGGTCGATACCCAGGGCTCGGAATATGCTGTGATCGAGGGCCTGATGCCGCTGCTGCAGGAATTATCAAGGCCTCCTCAAATCATTATCGAGCTCACTCCCTTTTCTTTGCGAGAAGCTGGTGCAAGCGGCGCAGCGCTTATCACGCTGTTGAACACCCTGGCGCAGCCCTTCTGGATTATCGATCATATTGAGCACGCCCTGGTGAGGTCTGCTGCAAGCGAGCTGTCGCTATGGTGTGACAATGTAGATGCCTGTGAGGGTGACCGTGGCTTTATGAATATTCTGGTGGGCCCCGGTATTCCGTAGCTTGAGTCGGACCAGGGTTCGAGCCGGAGACAGGCCTGTTCTTTGTTTTTGAGATCGCTTAGCGGTGAGCTTAGCTGTTATCATGACGGTTCTCTCATAGCGTATTACCTACCGTACATGAATGAATTCCTGCAGTTGTTGCACAATCGAAATTCTGCCCCAAGACTCACCGCCCCGGCGCCTTCTGAAGCAGAAATGCAAGACGCGTTTCTCGCAGCCGCTCGCGCCCCCGATCATGCCTGGTTGCGACCCTGGCGCTTTATTACCATTGACGGCGATAGGCGAACTGACTTTGGTGATGTACTTGCAGCCAACCTGCTACTGAGAAATCCTCAAGCCGAGTCCTCTGCCGTAGAGAGAGCTCGCAAGGCTCCCCTGCGTGCACCATTATTGCTTGTTGTTGTGGCAAAGCTTTCCGAGCATCCAAAGGTTCCCCATTCGGAACAGCGCCTGTCCTCGGGCTGCGCGGCTCAGGCTATTCTATTGGCCTGCGAGGCCATGGGTTACGCGGGAATATGGCGAACGGGTGCCTCGGCATTTGACCGTAAAGTGATGGCGGCCCTAGGTTTGGAAGCCGCAGAGGAAATTACCGGTTTTCTCTATTTGGGGACACGAGAAGGGCCCAGCAAAAAAGTGCCCCGGTTTGATCAGGATCGGTATGTTAGTTCCTGGTGATTGCCCGTAGGTATTGAGTATCTACTCCCGCACTGATCAATAATAAAAGGCGATAATTAATGACACCAAGTTTTGAAACTCTCGAGCTTTCTGTAGAAGAGCATGTGGCGACCGTCAGTCTCAATCGGCCCGCTAAGGCCAACTCTATGAGCGCCGCTATGTGGACGGAGATACAAAGTTGTTTTGAATGGCTGGATTGCGAACCCAGCGTCAGGGTGATTATTCTGGCAGGCAATGGCGAGCACTTTTGCGCCGGACTGGATCTGGAGATGTTCGGAGCTTTACAGGGGGAATCGAAAGACCCTGCGCGTCGAGCGGAATACCTGCGTAGCGCCATTTTACGCCTGCAGGATAACCTGAGCAGCATAGAAAAATGTCGAAAGCCCGTGCTGGCTGCCATTCACAATACCTGTATTGGAGGAGGGGTAGATATGACCTGCTGCGCCGATATGCGCTATGCCTGTGAAGATGCTTTTTTCTGTATTAAAGAGATTGATCTGGGCATGACCGCCGATGTTGGAACGCTGCAGCGGCTGCCCAAGCTGATCCCAGACGGTGTCTGTCGAGAGTTGGCTTATACCGGCAGGAAAATGGGTGCGCAAGAAGCCCGAGCACTGGGTTTTGTGAATCACGTTTATGAAGACAGGCAGGCTTTGATGGCGGGTGTTACCGAAATTGCCCGCACGATTGCTAGTAAGTCGCCTCTGGCGATTCGCGGGACTAAGGAGATGATCCTTTACTCACGCGATCACTGTGTCACCGATGGCCTGGATCATATCGCCACCTGGAACGCAGGTATCATGAGCAGCGCTGATCTTAAAGAGGGCATGCAGGCCCAGATAGAAAAGCGCGCGGCAGTTTTTGAAGACTAAATGTACGTCAACAAAAGGTCTTCAAATCTCATTAGCTCGAACGGAGTGTAAGGATGTCTTTTCTGTCTCGGCTGAATAGGCCGTGGTTACATTTTATTGTTTTGGGAATATTGCTGTATCAGCTACAGGGCTTTTTGTTTCCCGAGCCCAAGCCCGTGATCGGGCCCTTGAACGAAGCACGCCTTGAAGCACTGCAGCAGCAGTGGTTTTCCAGCGTCGGACGTTTGCCTACTGCCGAGCAAAAGCAGCGAATTATCTCAGCAGAGTTGGACCGAGACATGCTGTTTCAGCGTGCGCTGGAGCTGAAACTTTATGCCATCGATACCGTGGTTTATCAACGGCTGGTGCGCAATATGCGCTTCCTGCAGATGGCGGAAGGAAAAACGGAGGCTCGGATGTATGAGGAGGCTTTGGAAATGCGCCTGCATCTGGGTGATGAAGTGGTTAAGCGCCGCTTGATTCAGGTCATGGAGCAGCTGTTGTTGCAAGCGAACCCGCCAGCGCCGGCTACCGAAGCATTGCTGGGTGAGGAATTTACGCGTCGCGGGGAAGAATTGCGTCGCCCTCCGCGTTATTCAATAGAACACATTTACGTCAACCGCGACCGGGAGGATGAGGTCGAGCAAATAATCGCCAGTATTGATAAGGAAAACCTCGATCCCAAAGCGGCTCGACGGCTCAGTTCACCCTTCTTGCCAGGTTATGAATTTAAGCGCCAGAGCCCGGATCAACTAGCGCGGCATTTTGGCGCTACTTTTGTACGTAACCTGCAACTAGAGCAGCCGTCCGAGCAGCAGTGGGTCGGGCCGATTCGCTCTACCTATGGTTTGCATTACGTCTGGGTTTCAGCCATAGAAGAGGCCCGAGCGGCCCAGTTTGACGAAGTTCGAACGCAGCTGACCCGGGATTTGGAGTCTCGAGCCAGAGCGCAGGCATTGCAAAACGCGGTGAAAGATTTGCGCAAAGACTACGAGGTGAGAATATGAAATTCGTTCGCCTGGCGCTAGCTCTGCTGGTTTTGTTGTCGATCTCAGTGAACGTTCAAGCCCACCGCTTCGCCCCGTCTTTATTGAAGCTGGTAGAGACCTCCCAGGGCAGTTATAACGTAGTCTGGAAAACACCTACTCAGGGAACGAGTAGCATCCCTTTGCGTCCGATATGGCCTGAGGGTTGTGAGGTAAGCGCCGCCAACCCCGTTCAACAAGAGGGTACCGGTAGCGTCAGTAGTTGGGCGATAGACTGCTCAAACTTACCCGATGGCGCACTGGTTGGTCAGACGTTGGGGGTCTCCGGTTTGGGTGCCAATCAAGCCTCCGCCATGGTGTTGCTAAGTCTGAAAGACGGTCGCAATTACCAACAGGTAGTGAATGCCGAAAAGTCTGAGTTTGTTGTGCCCGCAGAGCCCGGGCAGGGTCAGGTGATGACCGAATATTCGGTGCTGGGAATGGAACATATCTGGAGCGGCATTGATCACCTTCTTTTTGTTTTCGGCTTGCTGCTGCTCGTCGGAGGAGGCAAGAGATTACTCTGGACCATAACGGCCTTTACCGCAGGGCATAGTATTACCCTTTCTTTGGTGACTTTGGGGTACTTTGACTATCCGGTTTCATTGGTTGAGTTCACTATTGCCGTAAGTATTTTCGTGCTCGCCTTGCAGCTGGCTCGCCGCGATGATGTGGGTTTGTTTCGGCGCTACCCTTGGTGGTTGGCCGGTGGCTTTGGGCTTTTGCATGGCATGGGTTTTGCCGGTGCATTGGCTGAGGCGGGCTTACCTCAAGACAATGTGCCTCTTGCACTGTTGTTTTTCAACGTTGGGATTGAAGTTGGGCAGATAGCATTTATTTTTGCGGTGCTCGGCCTGTGGTATCTATTCCGAAAAGTAGTACAGCCCTGGCAAGAGCAGTTGATGCCCGTCCCTGTGTATGTGCTCGGAGCGCTTTCGGCAATGTGGTGTATAGAGCGCGCAATGGATGTAATTGGCTAGCCTCTGTCTGCAAATACGGTACACTGCTAAATTTCCGGTAGATGAGTTGTTTGCAAATCGCAAATAGGGGGCAAGTTCTGATGCGAGGGGGTCAGTCTTTATCAAATCTGCTTACACCAACGTTTTTGGTGTTCTGTCTGGTTTGTTCTGGATTCTTGTTTGCTGAAACCGGCGATGGAACACCGACGCAGGTATCATCTCAAGGCGCCCTGGGGGCTGGGCCTACCATCGGCGAATCACCGGAAAGCTCTGAAGAATTGACCAGTGAGGGTGTCGCCAAAAACAGTGACGGACTCACCACGGAGCAAGTCGAAGAGGCTCTGGGTCGTACTCAAGATGCCCAGGGCAACTGGGTTGACAGCAGTCATCAGTACATCGGCGCCAAGGCCGACGACCTAGCCATTTACCTCGATCGCTTTTTTGGCACTCCTCTTGATGACCTTGAATCGGCCGACAGTACGGTTCGGTTTGTGACCCGATTTGACTGGGATCAGGACGACGGTTCCGATGCCAGTATCCGTCTTCGCGGAAAGGTCGACCTGCCTCGCGTGAGCGAACGGCTATCTCTTGTGTTTGATGGCGAGGATGGGGACTCAGAACAGCAGTTTGGTGAAGATAGAGACCAGGACAACGAGGTCGGGCTGCAGCTCAACGCCGCTGACGGAAGGCACTCTCGATTTGATTTAACCTTGAAGTTGAGCTCTGGTCCTAACTTGAAGCCCGGGGTGCGCTATCGGTTTAAGGAGGATCTGTCGGACTGGGGACGGTTCCGATATACCGCCCGGGTTGATTACAGTGATAGTCGTCGTTTTCGTCATCGCCATGCAGTTGAGTTAGATTATCTAACGGGCGAATCATCTCTGTTGCGCTGGGCCAATAAAATCGAGCAGAGCGAGCGTAGCGAGGGGGTCGAGTGGTCCAGTCTGCTTTCCTGGCGCTATGGTTATAATATCGATTCAGCGATGGCCGTTATCGCCGGCGTCGTGGGTAAAACTGAGCCGGATATCCCGGATTTTATCCGCGAAGATCCCCCGTATATCGGGCGTCCGCCCAAGCAAGATCCTCTGTTAACCAATTATGTTGCAGCTTTGCGTTTTAGAAACCGAATCTACAAAGATTGGCTATACGTTGAGATTGAACCTGGGTATACGCGAAGGCAGCGGCATCAATTCGAAGATCGCCACGGTGTTTTCTTTGCTCGTATCAACTTTGAAATTTTGTTTAACCGCGGGCGTGAGCAAGAAAAAAAATCCCAGAAAAATACTGAGGTTCCCCAATCCACGCCTGCCGGAAATAATATCTAGCGGTTCAGGGGTTTCCTGGCCATTTTTCCATAGGGATAAGCGGGTGTAGCGACAGTTGTACCCCTTCACTTACGTTGTCTTCGCTTTCAAGTATGTTGCGCCGTCTAATATAGCGCCCGCTGGAGGAGCGGCTGTCGATGGCGTCAGTGGCATCCAGTCCACCTCGACTCAAAAACACGCGTTCCAAATCCATATTGTAGATACTCACTTGCAATGAAGCGGCCGCGGCCTGGGTGTTCCAGTCAAAATCGGAGGACACTCCATTACCTGGGCCTTGCAGGGAGGGCTTTCGCGTGACGCCATCCCAGCGAGCCAAATGCTTAAGGCCGCCGGAAAAGGCGATCTCTATTTCAACCAGATCTGTAAATACGAAGGCATCAAGATTAGATTTTTTTCTCAATTGGTCCCGCACACTGATCATGATTTGCGAGAAAGTCTTCATGTTCACTTTTCCAGTGGTGGGGTCAATCGGATTGCCAAAGGCTCGAACGGCGGTGTTCCAGTGCTGCTTGAATAACCGCTGCGGGAGAACCTTATAGCCATTTTCTTTTAGGTATTTACCGACATAACCGTCGATTCTTACCGCCTCTTTTTCCAAATAACTACGAGACGGTATACCCAGGTTGACATGAGGAATGACCACCGTTTTGATCTGCTTGGCGTCGATCAACTCCTGATTCAGTTCAAAGGGAAATACTGAAGGGTTATATGTCGGAGTACTGCTGCAAGCAGTGAGCACCATAGAGGTAGCCGCGATGATAGCGAGGCGAGTAAAAATACGCATGATTGTTTCCGATCCGTTATAGTGCTCACCACCTTAACAAAAACTGCTTGATGACACAGCGTTCATGTCCGTAAAAATTAAATCAACGGTGGCGGGTATAGGTCCCGACGTGGTGCTGATCCACGGTTTGTTTGGAATGGGCAGCAATCTTGGAGCGCTGTCTAGATCTCTGCAAGATCGCTACCGGGTCCACAGTGTTGATCTCCCAAACCACGGCCGCTCAGACTGGTTGTGCCCCGCAGATATCCCCTCAATGGCAGCTGCTTTACTGGCTTGGATGGATCGGGAGGGGCTGGAGAATGTCGCCCTGATAGGGCACTCCCTGGGTGGAAAGGTGGCGATGGAGCTCACGCTGCGAAACCCGCAGCGAGTCAATGCACTGGTGGTGGCAGATATCGCACCGGTCGCGTATTCGGCGAGCCATCAACACGAATTTGCCGCGTTGACGGCTGTTGCAGAAGCCCGGTGCCACTCTCGGGCAGATGCACAGCGGATCATGGAAGAACACCTTGATCAAGAGATGGTGATTCAGTTCCTGCTAACAAATCTTAGCCGGGATGATGATGGCTGCTATCAGTGGCGGTTTAATTTGGAGGGAATCATGGGCGGGTACGACGAGATACGGGCAGCTATTAAGCCATCGAAGCCATTTTTATCTCCTGTCCTATTCATAAAAGGCGGGGATTCGAACTATATTCGCGAACAACACCGATCTGACATACTCCGCTTGTTTCCAGCGGCCGTGTTAAAAATTATGCCAGGCTGCGGACACTGGCTACACGTCCAGGAACCGCGGTTATTCAACAGCATGGTGGGGCGATACCTCGATGCTTGACAGGGGCGCACGTTGGGCCAAGTATGTGCCCTGTAATTATTGGGGCGAAAGAGTTCGATACCTATGACTGATCACATTGATATTCCCGAAGGCTATAAACATTACAAAGGCGCTAGTCCGGCAGAGGATAACGTCGGCCCGTTTTACTACCGCAAGCAAGACGACGTTCTGCTCATGGGAATGCGCGCTGCAGACAAGCATGCCAATGGCAGAGGCACCGTTCACGGGGGTGTATTGCTGTGCTATGCCGATTACGCGGCAACTATGTTGGCTTTGAACGGTGTGAAAGAGAGCTGTGTGACAATCAGTCTCACCAGCGATTTTCTTGCAGCGGCAAACCTGGGGGATTGGATCGAGTGCTCGGGTGAGGTGGTAAAACGCACCGGCAGCCTCACCTTCATTCGCGGTCAGCTTTACGTTGGCGACAACACCGTGTTGAGCTTCCAATCTGTTCTGCGCAGATTATCGAAGAGCAAGTAGCGGGAGTTTTTATTGATGTACTTTACTCTCGGCGAGGTCTCGGCGGTGTTTGCTTTCGGTGCTGCTTGCCTGTTCTTTCTCTCATCCATAAGAGTGCGCGAAATTGCGGTGAGCGCGGTTCTAAACGCCAGTAAACGGGATGATTTCCAGCTGTTGGATCAAAGCGTGCACATACAGAAGCTCTCTATGAGCCGCGATGATCGCGGTAGCTGGTGTCTGTGGCGTCAGTACCGCTTTGACTACAGTTATGATGGTGCCGAGCGCAGGCAGGGTTATGTGATTATGATTGGAAAGAAAATGCAGGCGCTGGTGGTGAGTGAGAGCGACCACACCCTGCATTAGAGTGCGTCTGCGCCCAACTAGAACCCCGTATCATTATTTCTTGATCTGCGAATTCAGCATATTGGCGATTTTTTCGCCGTAAGGTGGGAGGGTGCCCGCCAGTTTCGCCAAATCCACAAAGCCCTGCTTGTACACTGAGCGGGCATGGCTGAAGGTTCGAAAGCCATCATAGCCTCTGTAATTGCCCATTCCGCTGTGACCGACACCTCCAAAAGGCATATCGTCACAGGCAACATGCATAGTAACTGCGTTTAACGAAACACCTCCGGAAATGGTTTCGCTCAGTACTTTTTGCTGCTCTTCCTTGTCGGTACCAAAATGGTACAGGGCCAGCGGCCGCTCGCGCTGGTTGATGAACGCTATAACTTCGTCCAAGTCCTTATAGGGTTTGATGTTGAGAACCGCCCCAAAAATTTCGTCCTGCATGCACGCCAGAGAATCATCGGGGTCGACGATAAGGTGCAGTGGGATTTTGTGAACTTCACGGGAAGACCAGTCTTCACATTGAGGACTTAGCTGAACGACTCGAGCGCCTTTGCTTTTGGCTTCGTCGATATAGCCTTTAACCCGGTCGAAATGCCTTTCATTAATACAGGCAACAAAGTCCGGATTAGCCTGCACCGTCGGGTACTGTTCCCGAATGACATGCTTGCATTGCTGTATAAAAGCTTCGACGCGGCTCTGGGGTACAAAGCAGTAATCTGGGCTGATACACAGCTGTCCGCC
Organism: Cryomorphaceae bacterium; assembly: GCA_047612385.1. GTDB lineage: Bacteria > Pseudomonadota > Gammaproteobacteria > Pseudomonadales > Halieaceae > JBALVT01. Next base: position 29,051 of record JBLGAR010000042.1, read on the forward strand.
GTTCATCGCTTTACCGGTGATGATTCGCTCAGCCGCCAGATCGATATCGAAGCTGTCGCTGACAATGACGGGGGATTTACCGCCCAGTTCCAGCGTAACCGGTACCATGTTTTCTGCAGCGGCGCGCATCACCAACTTACCAATCGTGCCAGCTCCTGTGAAAATCAGGTGGTCGAGGGGGAGGGCACTAAAGGCTGCGCCCACTTCCGGACCGCCAGTCAGCACAGTCACTTCTGATTCTTCGAAATACTGTGAGAATAAAGTCTTCATTATTTCTGCTGTATTGGGCGTAAATTCGGAGGGCTTGATCATGGCACGATTGCCCGCTCCCAGGACATCGGCCAGGGGGCTGAAGATCATATTCACCGGGACGTTCCAGGGCGTCATAATTCCGACAACGCCTTTGGGCTGATAGTGAACGTGAGCTTTAGCACCGAACAAACCCATTGGCACCGGGGTGGATCTTCTCTGGGGCTTCATCCATTTTTTGATGTTCTTCTTGACGAATTTAAGGCTGCCCACAGAGTTCATGATGTCGGTCATTTGAGTGACGTACTTGGAACGACAGCCAAAGTCTTTGTCCACCGCTTCGCAAATGGAGTCCTGGTTATCTACTAATAGGGCAATACATCTATCGATGCGATCGATGCGGGTCTCGAGGGCCACGGGGCCTTCGCGGCGAAAGGCGCTGCGCTGATTATTCAGTACCGCCAGCAAGTCGGCGGAGGCAGAGCCCTTGGGTGTTGGTGCGTTCATGCTTGTCTCCAGTTCAGTTTTTTAGTTGGCGGCGTTAGTGGGTGCAGTGGTGGCTGCGGAATTGCGATGCTGCTCTAGCCCTAAGGGCAAGGTGATATGCACTCCGGCGTCTTCAAGCAGCATATCGGCACACTTCTCAGCGATCATCACGGACGGAGCATTGGTGTTGCCGGAAGTGATGGTTGGCATGATAGAGGCATCTGCCACCCGCAGAGACTTGATACCATGTACACGCAGGCGTGCGTCCACAACGGCCATATTGTCATTGCCCATCTTGCAAGTGCCCACCGGATGATAAACGGATTCTGCTTCGTTGCGGATAAACTCGAGTATGTCCTCGTCAGACTGCACAGCACTTCCGGGTCTAAACTCATTGCCTCGGTAGCTATCCAGAGCCGGAGCCCTGTAAATTTCCCGGACTCTTCGCACGGCGGCGACCATTGCGCTGCGATCACCCTCGGTCGACAAGTACATCGCTCTAATGTTCGGGTAAATCTCAGGGTCGGTAGAGCGTATATGCACACTGCCGCGACTCTCCGGGCGCAAGTGACAGACGGTTGCGGTAGTGCCAGGTGCTGTTTTCAAGTTGCCTTTGCTATCTGACTCGCTGGCTGCGGGGGCGAAATGAATTTGAGCGTCGGGCGTGCTTTCTTTGTCGCTGCTGCGGAAAAAGACTCCGGCTTGCGCCGCCGGATGCGTAAGTAATCCGCTGCGGCCGAAAAAGAATTTGATAATATTCTTCAACATCGATATCGGTTTAGTCTCTTCGTAGAACGTGGTGACATTCTGTAAGCCCTGTTGGATGTTAATGGTGAGGTGATCCTGAAGGTTCTCTCCCACGCCGGGTAAATCCTTATGCATTTTGATACCCAGTGGTTCTAATTGTTTGCTGTTTCCTACGCCGGAAAGTTCGAGCAACTGTGGCGAGTTGATTACACCGCCACACAGTATGACTTCTGCCTTGGCGTAAGCACTTTTGGGCTCTTTCGTTTTCCCTTTTTTACAGGTGTATTCAACTCCAGTAGCGCATCCGTCTTCTATTAATACCCGGTTAACCAGTGCGTTGGTTTCTAATGTCAGGTTAGGCCGTTGTTCGCACTGGGCCAAATAGGTGCGTGCGGTACTCTGCCGCAGACCGTTGCGGATATTTAACTGGTAGTAACCTGCGCCTTCCTGAGTGGCGCCATTAAAGTCCTCATTAAAGTCTAAGCCGGTTTGCACGCTCGCTTGAATGAATAAGCCGGCCAGCTCCAGCTTGTCTTCTTTGGCGATTTCTTGTACCCAAAGCGGTCCCCCGTGGCCATGAAAGCTATTCGCGCCCTCGGCTTTGTGCTCAGAGCGTTTGAAGTAGGGGAGTACCTCTTCGTAGGACCAGCCTTCGTTACCCAAAGAACTCCAGTGGTCGTAATCTTCTCGCTGACCTCTGATATAGACCATTCCATTAATAGAGCTGGTGCCGCCGAGCACTTTACCTCTGGGCCAGGACAATTTACGACCATTCATGTTCGGCTCGGGGTCTGTCTCATAGCACCAGCCAATTGATTCACTCTTCATTGTGAAGGCAAACCCTAGCGGAATATGAATCATCGGGTTGTAATCCCGAGGGCCGGCTTCCAAAAGCAAAACCTTGCGGCTTGCTTCCCGCGAGAGGCGATACGCAAGCGCGCAGCCAGCGGAACCTGCCCCGACAATAATGTAATCGTAGTGTTGATGGGCTTCGGGCATTTCTCGCTCTCCTACTGGATTCGCTTAGCAATGCCCACTTTAGGGCTCGCGAAAGGATTTGCATTAGACAAATAAACAAAAAACGATTATTGTTTAATTGTACTAATCGGTCAATAGACTAATGACAGCAATCGAGCAAAAGCAGTTTAACCTCGTAGACTATGACGACCCCATGGTCGAACGTATCCTCAATGCGGCTGAGCAATGTATTCACCGCTACGGTATACGGAGAACCGCCATGGGCGAAGTCGCTCGCGTGGGCAAACTGTCCCGGGGGTCTATCTACCGGCATTTTGGAGACAAAGAAGCCTTAATGGAGGGGGTTTTTCGGCGCAGACAGCTCAGCTTTCTTAACCGCACAGAAGCAGCGCTGGAAAAAGAGTCTAGTTTGGTGAATAAAGTGACGCTCTCAGTGGTCCAGGGTAGAGAAGATATGCAGCAGGGCATTTTCGCTGCCTTGGCAGAGACGGAACCTGAAACCGTTGCGATGATGATGGCAGATAGCCGATTTTTCGCTCGGAGTATCGAATTTTGGCCACCTCACCTCCGCATGGCCCAAGATTCTGGTGAAATCAGTGACTCGGTAGACATAGCCTTCGCGACAGATTTTATTATGCGGCTTGCTGTGTCTTTGGTCATGCACCCGAAGCTTGGGGCGAAACTGGACACCCAGAAACAAATTCGAAACTATTTGCAGCGAGCCATCACTTCTGGGCTCGGAAATAGTTGAAGTTCGACGCCGAATATGATGCCCGTAAGCGCTGCTCAAATATTCAGTCACTGTGAAAAAGTTTTACCAATATTGATTGGGAGCAGATCATTTCTTTCCACAGAATCTGTGGATAAGTCAGTGAATAAATTGTTTAAGTGGGGCCTCACACTAGAGCTTATCTACACCGACACAGATTGGTCAAAAATCGTACAATAACATATTCTACAATAAAAACAAGTAGTTACAGCTGCTAGTTAATGCTTTAATTCTAAAGAGCAGGCTAAAGTCACCTTTATTACAATACTGTCACGTGATGTGCATAACATTTCGAGTGTTGCTACGTAAAGTAACTTGGTACTGGATAGGGGAACATACGCGCCGGTGAGTTTGAAACCGGAAAAAAACCAAATTCTGCAACTCCTATTTCTATAGAGTTTCCGTAATCGTCAAGCTTTTTAACGAGTGTTACCATCTTATTTTTGACCACACTTTGTCCTACTCACCGCGATAGATGCAGCCCGAGGTGCAGGTCTCTCTAATCTCCACGCAGCTCAACTGAGGTAGGGTCGGTTCGAGGTTTTTCCATATCCAACGGGCGATATTTTCACTAGTCGGGTTTTCCAAACCGGGGATATCATTGAGGTAGTGATGATCCAGTTGTTCATACAAGGGTTGGAACACTGCCTTGAGTTCTGAAAAGTCCATCACCCAACCCGAGGGTTCTGGCGCTTCACCTTTTACAGAGAGCCTCAACTGAAAAGAATGTCCGTGCAGGCGCGCGCATTTGTGTCCCTCGGGAACATTAGGCAGGCGATGTGCGGCTTCGAAATGAAATTCTTTGTAAATTTCCATCGAGTGAAAGTACTCCAATAGGGCTTGTTTATAAGTGCGCGGGTAACGCTAAATTCGAATCTTGAAGCATAAGTGTTGTCCTGCATTTTACTACTAAAATCAATGGCTTTTCAGAGTTAGTTTTTTTTCACGGTTTTTGCAGTACAGGGTTTGACAGCATTGAGATTATCTCTATAATGCGCGTTCTCGGTTCGGGGGTGATTAGCTCAGCTGGGAGAGCATCTGCCTTACAAGCAGAGGGTCGGCGGTTCGATCCCGTCATCACCCACCATTATTCTACGGTAGTGTCACTTAGAGACTTAACCAGGGATATCGAGAAAAAGTAGCTGCCGCGGACCGGTAGTTCAGTTGGTTAGAATGCCGGCCTGTCACGCCGGAGGTCGCGAGTTCGAGTCTCGTCCGGTCCGCCATATTTGAAAAGCCACCTCATTGGGTGGCTTTTTTCGTTCTCGCCCACTCCAACCATTGTAAAATCACCGGCGCGACTTCGTCGATGGAATACCATTTGCTAATAACGTCGTCCCTGCCTGCGGGCAGACAGGCCGCGCGCGCTTCTGCAGAGGCGTGGGCTGTTAGTCCAATGATGGGAATACGCTGGTCGCCGTGCTCTGCTGCGCGTATATAGCGTGTAGCTTCGAAGCCATCCATA
>JBLGAR010000043.1:0-33151 GCA_047612385.1 Cryomorphaceae bacterium
ACTACAACCCAGAACAAAAAGCGCTTAGAAAAAAGCTGCGCAACTATTTCACCAGCCTGATCAAACCCGAGTATCGCGACGAACTGCGCGAAGCCGAGGGTGGGGATCTCTACAAGGATCTGATCCGCCAGATGGGCAAGGATGGCTGGTTGGCCCTGGGTTGGCCGACTGAATATGGCGGACAAGGTGCAACTGACACCGAACAGCTGATGTTTTTTGAAGAGGCACTGATGGCTGGCGCCCCCATTCCCTTTGTGACTCTCAATACCGTTGGCCCGGCACTGATTGAATACGGCACGGAAGAGATGAAGCAGAAGTTTCTGCCCGGAATAGCCGCTGGCGAAACCCACTTTTGTATCGGTTATTCTGAGCCCGAAGCCGGTACCGATTTGGCAGCGCTAAGCACCAGTGCCGTTCTCGACCCGGACGACCCGGATTACTACATTATCAATGGAACAAAAATGTTCACCTCTGCGGCAGAAGCGGCTGACTTCGTGTGGCTTGCGGTGAGAACCACCCCGGACTCAAGACATAAAGGTGTCAGCATGATTGTTGTAGACACCACACTCGATGGATTCAGCTTTAGCCCTATCCATACAGTTGGCGGCGTACGCACCAACATGAGCTACTACAACAACATACGCGTTCATAAATCCATGATGATTGGTGAGCCCAATAAGGGCTGGGGACTGATTATGTCCCAGCTCAATCATGAACGCGTGGGATTGGCAGCCTGGGGTATCCAGGGTTGGAAGCTATACAGTCGGGCACTTGAATGGGCTCGAACTGAAAGTACTCAAACCCACAGTAAAGGTATGCGCCCCATTGATGAAGTCCGTATTCAAACTAATCTCGCGGAAGTGTTGGCACGACTGGAATCCATGCGGATCATGAACTCACGCATGGCTTGGGATTTGGACAAGGGTCACATGAACCCTGCATTAGCGTCAGCTTTGAAAGTGGTGTCTACCGAGGGCCTGGTTGAAATATGTCGTCTGCTCATGGAGTGCTTGGGGCCTAGCAGCCTGGTTAGAGCAAACTCCAGCTCCGCAGTACTGAGGGGTGATCTGGAGCACGAATATCGCCGTTGCCAGATCAACACTTTTGGCGGAGGCATCAACGAATTACAGCGTGGTATTGTCGCCAACTTTGGCCTCAACATGCCTCGCCACCGTTAACTCGTACGCTAACTAATCAGCTAATTTATCAGCGACTAATCAGGAAGCCACCATGGATTTTTCATTTAGCGAAGACCAGATTGCAATACGGGATCTGGCGCATCAAATTTTCACCGATAGAACGACTGATGAATTTATGTCGGCGTTCGACAAAACCGATCAGGTGTACGACGACGCGTTGTGGACCACTTTGGCAGAACAGGGGCTTCTGGGTGTTTCGATTCCCGAAGCTTTCGGCGGCACCGGCTTTGGTTTTTCAGAGTTATGCTTGGTACTGGAAGAGCAAGGACGCCGCATCTCTCCCCTGCCCTTGTATTCCAGCCTGGTATTGGGAGCGTTGCCCATAGCAGAATTTGGCACAGATGCTCAAAAGGAGAAATATCTAAAACCACTGGCGCAAGGCGGCATGAAGTTAACCGCGGCGATTGCAGAACTGGGCATGTCAGACGCAGTGGCCGGCCAAGTACGGGCCGCAAAGAATGGCGCGCATTGGATACTCACCGGATCACTAGATTGCGTCCCCGACAGCCCGGCAGCCGACGCGATTATTGTTCCCGTGCAAGTCGATGGCGCGCAAACAGTCTTTATTGTTGATACCAGCTATCCGGGGCTGACCATCGACCCGCAGCGTACTTCTTTAGGCACCAACGAAGGAACGCTAACCCTGGACGGAGTCAGTGTTCCCAGCGAAGCCATTCTTGGGACAGTAGGCCAGGGAAATGAAATTCTTGAATGGTTAGAAATGCGAGCCGAGACGGCCATCTGCGCCATGCAAGTAGGCGTCACTGAGGAAGCGTTGAAACGCACTGCGCAGTTCACCTGTGAGCGAAAACAGTTTGGAGCACCTATTGGTTCTTTTCAGGCAGTGGCAATGCAGGCTGCCGACGCCTTTATCGACGTGGAGGCTATTCGGTCTATTTATTGGCTGGCACTGTATAAGTTAAATAGCGGTCAGGACGCGCGTGCTGAAGTTCGCAGTGCCAAATGGTACGCATCCGATGCAGGGCACCGAATTGTGTATCGCACCCAGCATCTTCACGGTGGCATGGGAGTGGACCTGGAGTATCCAAGCCACCGATTCTTCCTCTGGGCAAAACATCTGGGCATGATGTTGGGAGGCCGCAGCGTGCAAATCTCCAAGCTGGGCGCTCTGCTGGCAAGTGACGACACAGTAGGCCTTGCTGCACTTGAGCTTTAGCGCTCGCGCTGCAGGTTCTCGACTATACTAAAGCTAACACAGCGCCTGCGGGCGCTTTTCTGGTTGTAAGGAACAGCTATGAGACACAATGTCGGCCTAACACTAAAAAAGCGCGCGAGTATCAGTGCTAGCTCAGAAGCGTTTGTAGAATTTGAAAGAGACAGACGATTTACATTCACCGAACTGAATCATCGCAGTAATCGTGTTGCGAACACCCTAGTAACGAACGGAGTAAAGCCAGGCGATCGCGTAGCGACTCTTTTGAAAAACGGCATCGAGTTTGTGGAGTCCTACTACGCCATCGCCAAGATAGGCGCAATAATGGTGCCGGTAAATTGGCGGCTGGTCGCCAACGAAATCGCCTATATTCTGGGAGATTCCGGTGCCGAAACTCTTATCTTCGACGCCGACTTTGACGCCGTAGTTGCTACATTACACAGCGATGAAAACGTGAACGTCGAACAATTCTTGCGTGTCAACGCGATAAATTCCGACTGTGAAATCCCAGCCTATGCGCATAATTATGAAGCGATAACAGCTGCCGCATCCGACGAAGAGCCAGAGATTGGCGCTTTCGATGACGAGCTACTGTTCATTATGTATACCTCCGGCACAACCGGCCACCCCAAGGGCGTGATGCACAGCCATCGCAACGTACTGTGGGCAGAACTAACCAGTATGACAACGTCCGATATGCGCGGAGAAGACCGCTTCTTACTCCCCATGCCGATGTTTCATGTAGGTTGCCTGGTACCCGTATCACAATTGGTACACCGCGGTGGCACCGGGATTATCATGCGCGATATCGATATGAGTATGATGTTTAAAGCTATAGAGCAGGAAAAAGTAACCACGACCATGTCGGTACCCGCACTTCTGCAGTTTATGTTGGTAGCGCCCGAGCGACAAACACACGATATATCAAGTATTCGCTGGATTGCGACCGGTGCATCACCGGTACCCGTGTCGCTGCTAAAAGCGTATCAAGATATTGGCATATCTATACACCAAGCCTATGGACTGACCGAGTCCTGCGGTCCAGGCACACTGCTGCTACCCCAGGACGCCGAAGCCAAAGCGGGATCGTGCGGGAAACCCCAGATGCACACTGAGGCGAAAGTGGTTGATAGCAAAGGCGTAGAAGTTAAACCCGGCAGCGGCGAGGTTGGTGAGTTAATACTGGCCGGCCAACACATGATGGTTGGCTATTGGAACAAGCCGGAGGCAACCGCGGAGGCATTGCAAGACGGATGGCTTCACACAGGTGATTTGTGCACTGTAGATGAAGACGGCTTTATTACGATCTGTGATCGCATGAAGGATATGATTATTTCCGGCGGAGAGAATATATATCCGGCGGAATTGGAGAACGTACTGGCAGGCTGCCCTGAGGTCACTGAGGCGGCGGTGATAGGTCTTGAGTCGAAGAAGTGGGGCGAGACTCCGCTGGCGATTGTTGTGGCGGCTCCCGGCACAGCGCCTACACCAGAATCGCTAAAGGCTTACTGCAAGGAGAATCTGGCTGGGTACAAAGTGCCTCAGCTTTACGAGATGGTTGATGCCCTGCCCCGCAATGCTTCTGGAAAGTTGTTGAAGCCTACGTTAAGGGCGCAGTTTCCCGGGCCTGCGCCCTTTTAGTTTTGTGAATGGTCATGTTCGCTTCCCTGTGGAAGTCATCGCTATTGCGTTATCCATCTAGCAAAATTGCTGAGCGTTCTTTGTATAAAATTCATCTCTTTGACGATGAACCTGTCAAACACCAGCTCCTTTTTCACTCCCGGTTCCTGCAGTGTGCTACTGAGCTTGCGAAGCGTCTGCGGCAGCAAATCAAGATCAGCCTCGTCGGGTTGGAAGCTTGTTCCTACCGAATAGGCTATTCCAGGCTTACTGGTCATCTCAATGTGCGAGCCCAGTATGGCAGCGACATCATTCGACTCTGAAAATAGTGCCAGGCGCGCAATGCTGAGCGCATATTCGTCCCAGTTTTTCACGTAAATATAGCCCGGATACAAAGTATCTCCGGTTAGCAGCCATTTTGTCTGGGGGTCATAAATAGTAATGCCTTCTTCCTGATGCCCTGGCGTGGGAATAACAAGCAACGTTCGCTCGCCAAGCTCAATGCTGGCCTGGCCATTGGGCCACTCGTTGAAGTCAAAGAATCTTTTAACGTCGTCATGTGTGGGTTCCACTATCGTGACATTGGGCTTACCCTCAAACTGCGCGTCGCCCCTGCTGTGATCGCGGTGGCTGTGGGAATGAACAACCAGGATTGCTTTGCTCTCAATAGTGTCTTGACCCAGGACAGACCCAAGAGCCTGAAGCACAGGCGAAGCTGATAGATCTTCAATGTCACCCGTATCCAGAACCAGGATCTCGTTAGTTCCCACAAGTACGTAAATGAAGGGTGCCTCGAAGGTCTGGCACTTATTTTGGCGAAAAATAAAGGTGGTTTGATCGTGAGCATACACCTCAATATCAGAGTCTGAATTGACCGCGCAATCTTCTGAGCCGTGCATCCACTTATGCTCTCCCAGCACCGACCCTGCTTTAGCAGGCATATTACTTGCAGCCGAAATAGCGAAGGCTGCTATCAATATCGGGATGCGCATAGCGTTATCTCCAACCATGAACCCAATTGCCATCATTCTTTAAATCACGCCAGTCTATTAGAGTAGTTCGCTTTGACATAACCGCCTCTATCGAACACGCAATCACACTGCCCTCTTCATCAAATTCCATTTCCGTCACCATGAAGTGCTTTTCTTTCATCACAGGCACTACGGCAGTCCACTTGCTGTTGAGTAATTTTTCAGGGCTAATTTTGTTCATCAAAACTCCGTTAAAGGCCTTCGGTCCTAAAAGGAGAGGCCGAGCTGCATACTCTTGCTATGCAGGTTTAGAACTGCGTGCCGTTACCTGAGAACGACGAACCAGCAGATAAAGACATCGGTGGAGTACCCTGCAGCAAAGGGGTTTACAAAACCCGCAGCGAACGCACCTAGGATGTCGGTGATTTCCATCAGTGGAGGAATTGTCAGAAAGCGGAAAGCGGTAGTGAACAACACTGCTGCCAACCATAGGCAAGGTTTGAATACGCTATCCGTCATACGTTGTATCTCATTAGATGGAGAACCCTCGCCGATTTGGCACCACAAACCTCAATCCGGCACCTTGGTGTTCGAGACGGCTCGCTCCGAAAGACACTCGAAGCCGCCCATTTCAAATTCACGACAAATCCATGGCCGCTTGTCATAAATAGTACATAGCATAGTGCTTCGATCCAAAGCTGCACACCATCCGTCGTCTAACCGAGACATTGTCATTGCGCCCCACTCATCCAATGCAATAAACGCTTCGGGTACTCCCGTGTCGGTAATAAGCATTACTTCCAAGCGGCAACAACTCGCCCGGCAGCTTGAACATGTGACGTCACGCTCGGGCAAATTGATCACTTCAATCGTCATTCTCTATGATGCACCTTCATTATGGAGCTTAATCTGATCTAGTATTTTAGTGCATAACCCTCAACAGCTTTTGAGTATACGGCGTTGTCCTGGAATTGCCCTGCCTGAGGATAGTTTATTTGTGTGAATCCACCCGCCATACCTCGTTTTACCCATCTTATATTTAACTGTTGACTTGATCGACGGTTACATTAAACTTGCTGCACACAAACAAGGAACACCTTTTCATAAACGGCCACTTCTGCTCTCCCGAGAGCGATTCTGGATTGCGACCGACGAGATACGGATGACAACAGACGCCGCCATCATTGCTGACCTTCTCAAGAGAGTTACCGAACTTGAGGCTCGCGCTGCGATTAGAGATTTAGTGTCCGACTATTGTCACGGTTTCGACAAGCGTGATTATGATCGATTTCTAAGCATCTGGTCTGAAAACTGTGTTTGGGATATTGGCCCCCCCTTCGGTCGATTTGAGGGCCACGCTGGCATCCACGAGGCTATTTACGATGTTCTATGGCCAGCATGGGGAGAATCTCACCATCTGACGACCAATCTGCGCATCGAATTTCAAGACGACATTAACGCTACATCCGTGTGCGACGTAGATTGCATGGGCGCTCTTACCGGAGAGTCTATCTGCACCGTTGTCGGTGCGACCTATAGTGACACGCTCCTACGCGAAGACGCTGGCTGGAAAATTCTTCAACGAGACGTTCAGATTCATTACTTCAACCCGATTCCCGGCGCCGTATTATCAGTACCAGAGGCGGCACCCGAATAAACTCACAATAATTTAAGTTCTACCCAAAGACGATGTAACCCGGAGACAACACATGAAGAAGAAGATTTTAATCACCGCACTGGCTGTAGCGACAAGCTCGCTTGGCGCAACCATCTCGCCCATCGCCCTCGCCGAAGGCTTAACCCTAGAGGAGATTGTAGTCACGGCACGTAAACGTAAGGAGGACCTGCAGGATGTGGGCCTATCCGTCAGTGCGATGAGTGGCACTGAAATACAGCGCACATTCGCCAGAGATATCAAAGATCTGGCCTTTCTGTCTCCCAACCTGATTATCGACGACACCTCGCAGGGTCCCGGCGGCAACGCGGCGATCTATATCCGCGGCATTGGGGTGGCTGATGTAGAGAAGAACTTTGAACCCGCCGTTGGTGTAACCATTGATGGGCTCTTTATAGGTGCTAACAGTGGGGCAATTTTGAGGAGTATCGACCTAGCGTCGTTGGAAGTATTACGCGGTCCTCAGGGCACCCTGTTTGGTCGTAACACTATCGGAGGAACGATTAATGTAGAGAGATCGAGGCCCACCGGTGAGTTTGGCGGCAAGGTTCGCGCTGGTTACGGCGACTATGATACCTACTGGCTCGACGCTGTTGTCAATTTTGGCATCACCGATGACCTGGCGGTAAAACTGAGCGCGGCGAAGAACGACCAGCAAGACGGCTACTTTGAAAACGTCAATACGGGTAATGATGACGGTGCGGTCGATTATCAGTCCGTTGGCCTCAATCTGCTGTGGAATGCTTCTGAAACCCTGGAATTGGAATACACCTATCAGAATGAGGAGACGGACCAGGATACGCCTCCGCTGGTCAACATGGCCCAACCGGACACGCTCTTTTGTGCCTCCTTCGGGTTGTGCGCTCAATCTGTGAGCACGCCGAGTTCAGGAGACCGATATAAGGTGACGACGCTGAACTTTGAACCAACGACTGCGTCTTTATCACCAGCACCTACTCAAATTGTGACCTCGGCGATAGCCGATTTGATACCCAATAATGATGACGCCACTTTCGATGCTGAAACTCATATCCTTGAAGCAAGATGGGATATCAGCGACAGTCTAACGATGAACTACATCTACGGCAGTTTCGAAACCGAAGAGACTGTTGTGACTAACTTTGCTTCAGAACCTCTTATGCTGTTTGGAACAGATCGCCCTGCAGAATATGAGCAGGAAAGTCATGAGCTGAGGTTTACCTATGACGCCGGCGGTGCGCTTAAATTTACCGCTGGTGCGTATTTTTGGGAGTCAGAATATGATATTCGGTTGCGTAGCTGGATCACGTTCGCCGTGCCAGATACGGTTCTGGACATACCGCAAACCACCCATCAGGAAACGGATTCCACAGCGATATTTTTTGAAGGAGATTACGCCCTTAACGACAGCTGGACACTTACGTTGGGTGGCCGCTATACCGAAGATGAAAAGCTATCCGAGCAAAGAGGAAACTTAACGACCGCCGCAAACGACCCCAGTGAAAAATGGGACGAGTTTACGCCCAAAGTAGGCCTGCGCTACAGGATAAATGACGATGCAATGGTCTACGCCACTTACGCAAAAGGCTATCGCAGCGGCGGCTTCAACGGCCGAGTAGATGAGCTACTTTCCGCCACAGTACCTTATGACCCGGAGACTGTAGATAATTATGAACTGGGTTTTAAAAGCGAGTGGTCCGACGGTAGAGTGCGATTGAATGGCGCCATTTTCTATATGGATTACCAGGACAAGCAGGAAGAGATAGGATTACCCTCAACTGGCGCAACAGGCCAGAGAATCTCGGTGTTTAACGCCGCCAATGCAACTATGCAAGGTGCTGAGCTTGAAGTAAGGGCAATCATTACAGAAGGCCTGACTGTGAATGCTAACCTCGGTTATCTCGATTCAGAATACGATGATTTTAGTTTTAACAACGGCTTCGGCATCGTGGATAACAGCGGCTTCGAATTCCGCCGAGCACCAGAGTTCACCGGCGCTGTGAACGCGACCTACGAATGGCAGGTTGGCGATGGAGAGGCCTGGGTCAGAGGCTCTTACCGTTTTCTGGGTGAGCACTTTATCGAGCAGACTAACCGGGCAGAGCTAGAGAATGATGATCAGCATCTGGTCGACCTATCAGTGAATTACACCACCAATGGGCTGACCTTTAGTGTTTTCGGTCGTAACCTTACCGCCGAAGACGGCTGGGCACACGGTTTGAATGTCTCTGGTCTTTGGGCCTACGCATCCGCGCGTGCGCCTCGCACCTGGGGCGCAGAGGTTACCTACAACTTTGGCGCGCAGTAATACCTAGGCCCTTTCGTCAAGCGATCAGTAACGAGCGCACGCCCTATTTAACATAGGGTTTGCGCTCTTCATTTTTAGGGAGGTCTATGAGCGATCAACAACTCACTGAAGTACTAGACAAGCACGCAATTTCCGACGTTATCATGGCCTACGCCCGAGCTCTCGATCGCCTGGATGAGGCCATGCTTCGCTCGGTCTTTCATTCAGACTCTCAACATGCGCACGGGTTTATAGGGCCCTCCTCCGACCCCTCACTGCCCTCAAAACCGGGTGAGCCAGGGGACTTTGTCGCGTATGCCTTAGAGGTACTTAATACCCACACTCGCACTCAGCACCAGCTAGGCAATATCTTTATTGAGCTTGAGGGAAGCGATGCCTATGTGGAAACCTATTTTACGGCCTATCACAGGATGCGAGCCAAGGGCGACCCGAAGGCGGCAGAAAATGCCCATGACACAGAAATGGATTTTTTCGTTGGCGGGCGCTACCTCGACCGTTTCCAAAAGCGAGATGGTGTGTGGAAAATAAGCCATCGCACTGGCCTGAGTGACTGGATGCGTACAGAACCACCTGCTACCCAGGGGTTCTTTGACATCCCGAGTGAGCTTCTAGGGCACCGTGGTAAAAAGGATCTGGTGTACCGCCGGCGCGAAGAATTTAAATCAGCTCCGTAGGCAGCAGCAGGTAATCTACCCGTATCACCATAATTTTTGACAGCACAACCGAACTTTATCAGGAGAAAACTATGTCCAATCGCCTAGAAGGAAAAGTGGCAGTCATCACCGGCGCAGCCAGCGGCATTGGCGAGGCTACCGCACGCAGGTTTGTAGAAGAAGGTTGCAAGGTAGTTCTGGGGGATATACAAGCTGAGGTAGGCAAGGCACTAGCGGATGAACTCGGCCCCAATGTCGTGTTCGCGCAGTGCAACGTGACGGTGGAAGCTGAGGTGGCTAACCTCGTTGATGTCGCGGTGACAGAGTTCGGACGACTGGATATAATGTTTAACAACGCGGGCATCGTTGGTGCGATCGGACCTGTCGAGACGACCTTAGAGACGGAGTGGACAGCCACGCTGGCGGTACTTCTCAACGGTGTATTTTTCGGCATGAAGCACGCTGCCCGGGTGATGAAACCGCAAAATTCAGGTTCAATAATAAGTATGTCCAGTGTCGCCGGGCTGACCGGCGGCCTGGGCCCTCACGCCTACTGCGCGGCTAAGAGCGCCGTGGTCGGCTTGACTAAAAACGTGGGCGCAGAACTGTGCGGCAACGGCATTCGCGTGAATGCTATCGCACCGTATAGTATGGCCACATCCATGGTTGCCGATGCCTATCTTCACGACCACAACGCCATTGCTGAAGCCACAAAGATGCTGACTGATGAGTCGCCACTGGTGGGCCGACCTGGACTTGCCAGTGATGTCGCCAATGCAGCCCTTTGGCTCGCCAGCGACGAGTCTGGCTATACCACCGGTCTTGTTCTTACCACGGATGCGGGGATAACAACCGGTGCGATGCCCGGCGGACCTCGTTTTAACGAGTACTCTCCAATGCAAAGAGAGGCTGGAAAATCCGGCCTGTGATAGGCAACTTCTCAGGAGTCGAATGATGAACAGTGCTCAGGATGGTATCCTCGCGTTAATGAACCAATACTGTTATCGCATTGACGCGGGCGACCTGCAGGGCTTCGCAGACCTGTTCAGTCAGGGCACATGGCTGGTCCGCGGTGACCCTTCCGGTGGTGATACGGGCGCGGATGCGGTGATGGAGACATTGAGCAATATCATTCTCTATGACGGCAAGCCCAACACCAAACATGTCATGAGCAATATCCAGATTGAGGTGAATCCCGATGGGCGCAGCGCCACGGCGCAGTGTTACATTACGGTTAACCAGGCGGTGCCACCCGACTTTCCATTACAACCAATCTTTATCGGACACTACTATGATAACTTCAATTGCATGGACGGCAATTGGCACTTCACTTTGCGCGACATTAGCCCGGATCTGGCCGGCGACCTCAGTCGCCACAGAGCAGACTTTTAATTCCGGCGTACGCGGCACTGCCAATAGTATTTACCCACTGGGTCGATAGCGGCCGGACCTGATTGAATGATAGATCTTTACTATTTTCCTACTCCCAATACTTGGAAGATCACAATATTTCTAGAGGAAACCGGGCTGGAGTATACGGTGTTGCCGGTGAACATTTTGGAAGGTGATCAATTGGCAGCGGAATTCCTGCGCGTGAGCCCCAATGGTCGGGTTCCCGCCATCGTCGACCATTCGTTGCAGGGGCCCGATGGTAAGCCGTTGCATCTGATGGAATCCGGCGCCATCCTGATTCACCTTGCGGAGAAGACCGGCCAGTTCTTGCCCAAAGAGGCGATGGAGCGCGCTGAGGTGCTGCAGTGGTTGATGTGGCAAATGGCCGGTATGGGCCCCATAGGCGGCCAGGCAAACTATTTCAATGCCTACTGCCTCGAGGACCTGCCCCTGGCAAAATCCCGGTTTACTAACGAGGTAGCTCGACTCTGGAAGGTCCTGGACAAGCAACTGGCCGGCAAGCAGTGGATTGCAAACAATACCTATTCTATAGCGGATATGGCGTGCTGGGGCTGGGTGAGTCTGCACCAATTTCAACAGCAGAACCTTGCAGACACGCCCCATTTAAAGGCGTGGTTCGAGCGGATGGCTAATCGTCCTGCGGTGCAGCGCGCCATCGCGATTGGGGCCGAAATGGCAGCCACGCCGGGACAGATTTCTGACACAGCCAAAAACCTGCTTTACTGACGTGAAGCACGACACCATTTTGATTGAGGAGTAAAAACATGGAGTATCTCTCGGTAGAAAAGGCGCGCAGTGCGTCCGGTTTGCGACTTGCGCTGACTCGCGGTGTGCCTGGCCCCTGGAGCGAAGCGGCGAAAGCCATGTTTACCTTTCGCGGTATTGATTACCTGCCTGTGCAGCAGCTAGCAGGAGACCCCAACAGTGAATTAGTTGACTGGACCGGACACAGGAATGCGCCTGTTGCTCTATACAACGATGAGCCCCCTAGAGTCCGATGGCTGGAATTACTGGACCTTGCGGAGAGACTTGGCTCCGGTGAATCTCTTGTTCCTGATGACCGCGAGCAGCGCATGCTCATGGTCGGTATGATCAATGAAATAGCGGGTGAGACAGGGCTGGCTTGGAATGCACGAATCTTGATGTTTCATGCCAGTATCGTGGCACTGGGCCCCGATGCTGCAAAAAACCCTATGTATTCAGAGTACCGATATGATGCAGCGGCTCTTGAGTCGAGTGTTTCAAAAATCGAAGGATTCCTCAGTTATCTAGCCTCACACATCAAAGCACAGCGAGAGCAACAGTCTCATTTTTTAGTGGGTAAGCGATTCAGCGCAGCCGATATTTATTGGGCCTATTTTTCGAATATGCTTGCAACATTGCCCCAAGAACAGTGCTCGGTTTCAGATGGAGTCCGGGGTATGTGGGGTGTTATGGCAAAATCAATTTCCGCATACGACCCGATTATTATTGAGCAGCGTGACAGAATATTTGCAGAGCACCTTGTGCTGCCCTTGGCATTTTAAGTACAGCAAATATAGAGCGCTCTAGCGCACGACAATTGACTCTTCGCCCCAAGGCGAGACCTCTTGCCCGTAGTCCTTAAAGTTCTGCGGTAACTCCTCTGTCATTGCCCAGCTGGCAGCCAGTCGGCCAAATCCAACGAAGAAAGCAACTGTCGTGCCCAGTTCTACAATTTGCGCCTCGGTAAAATACTTGCGCAAATTATTGTAAACGTCATCATCGATAGAAAGGTGGTTGGTAGCAAAGCGGTCGCCGTAGTCGATCGCTGCCTTCTCGGCATCCGTCAAGTCATCGGCCTGGGGTGCGTTCTCCAGGGAGCACACCAGATCCTCGGTAACGCCATCGGCGATGGCGTCTGCATAGCGGATAGCCATACAGCTTCGACATTGATTGTGGAAAGCAATCCTCAGACGCACGAGTTCAATCAGTCTTTCCGGCAGGGTTCGACCGATCTTCAGAGAGCCGCCGAACGCGACAAACCCCTTGGCCTGTTCCGGGCAGTGAGAGAGCATACGCATCAGTCCCTGCTCCAAGGGGGTGCATTCGTCGGCGAGCGTCATGGCGCGAAGGTCGGGATCCCAGTCTTCAATGGGCAACTTTTTGATTCTGGTCATAGCAGTATCCTTCCAGTCGATATCTAGTCTTGAATCCAACTCAAATATTGCCCACAATGCTGTCGAACGTCAAGGGTTCGAAGATGGCTCGGCCTCAGCCGATACTCGCGCGATCGACTAAAGCGCATCAATTATGCTGCTTTGTGCCAAGGCCAGGGCCGCGGAGATTATTCGTATGACCTCGATGAATACTGGGCTGATCACGGCTATGCTGGCATCACTACTTGCCATATCAGGATGTGCAGGGGACGCCGCACAAAAGGCCGAGATTGATGCAAAAGTGTCAATATCATCAACGGAGGTGGAGCAACCGCATCCGGGTCTAGGACCCTACTTCGAGCACTGCGCCAGCTGCCATGAAGGTGGCACTTACAAGGCGCCGCATCATCTTTTTCTGTCAATGATGGCCCCAGATTCTATCCTGCACTCCATGGACGGAATTATGTCAGCCCAGTCCGCAGCGCTGACCGACCGGCAGAAAAAGGATGTGGCCGAGTATATTGCCGGTCGTTCACTTGACTCTGTGGTCGTGAACTACCCGCCACCGGCCTGTGAGCAGTCAGAGCTGGACATGAATCAGACCCCGGCCCAAGCAGGCTGGGGTGTCGAAGCCTCTAATACACGCTTCCAGCCGGCACACAGCGGCGGTTTGTCAGCCGGCCAGGAGCTAGAGCTGAAGTGGGCCTTTGCCTTTCCCAATGCGATACAGGCTAGATCACAGCCGGCGGTAGCCGGAGGCACGGTCTTCGTAGGTAGCCAAAGCGGCCGAGTTTACGCCCTCGATGCCGAAGCAGGCTGCGTTCGCTGGATATTTCGCGCCAGCGCCGAGGTGCGCACCGCCATCGTGGTATCACCCTGGAACGCCGGCGATGCCAACGCCAGACCCCAGATATTTTTCGGTGACATATTGGCACGGGCTTATGCCGTTGATGCACGCAGCGGTGAACTGCTGTGGAGCAAGAGAGTCGATGATCACCCCAACGCGACGATTACAGGTACCCCGACATTGCTTGGTGACCGCCTTTTTGTGCCGGTCTCCGCACTCGAAGTGGTTGCTGCCGCTGATCCCGAATACGCCTGCTGTACCTTTCGCGGGTCTATGGTTGCACTGAATTCAAACAGTGGCGATCTACTCTGGAAAAGTTACACCGTTGATGACGAGCCGGCTGAGGCTGGTAAGACCAGTGTAGGAACAACAATACTGGCTCCCTCCGGAGCGCCCATTTGGAACAGTCCAACCGTGGATCTAAAGCGCGGCCAAATTTATGCTGGAACCGGGGAGAACTATTCGTCTCCTGCCGACGGTAACAGTGACGCTATCATTGCCTTCGATATCGCGACCGGCAAAAAGAACTGGATTACTCAAACCACTACAGGTGATGCGTGGAACGCAGGTTGCCTGGTCTACTTCACAAAAGACGCTGCCAACTGTCCCGAAGAAAATGGTCCCGACTTTGACTTCTCTGCTCCATCGATCTTATTAAAACTAGAGAACCGAAAAGACATTTTAGTCGCTGGCCAAAAATCAGGCATTGTTTATGGCATCAACCCGGATAATGGCGCGATCGTTTGGCAGAGCAGGGTCGGGCGCGGTGGCGTTCAGGGCGGCATCCACTTCGGAATGGCAGCCGGTGATGGCTTACTCTACGTGCCCATCAACGATATGTTCTACCCGGAGGACCTTACCCGCTATGATTTCCAACACGATCCCCGCCCTGGTATCTATGCACTGGATCCGGCAACCGGAGAAGAAGTCTGGGCAAAACCCGCTGACAATGTCTGCCCGGAAGCTAGAAAAGAATGGTGCGATGAAGGTATTTCTGCCCCTGTAACAGCAATTCCCGGCGGCGTAATCGCGGGGCACATGGATGGGCGACTGCGTATCTATGGTGCCAAAGATGGCAAGGTTCTGTGGGACTTCAGCACACTCCGTGAATTTAAAACCGTGTCCGGCGAAGTGGCCAGGGGCGGCTCAATGAGCGCCAGTGGCGCCACCGTTGCCAACGGCATGCTCTATATGAATTCTGGCTATGGTATTTACGAGCACATGCCGGGCAATGTGCTGCTGGCTTTTGGCTTCAACTAAGCGCGTGTGTAGATCAGCTGCTAGCGACGTAACTCGGCTCAAAAATTGACATCAATGCCAAGCGAAGCTAACAGCTTATAATATCCGACAAAGACCACGATAAAGAACGCGACAATAACCAACTCATGTTTATAACCATGTCGATGGAAAAGATTGCGGTCTCTGTGATGAACGACATCCATGATCTCGTCAGCAAAACGAATTGACATAAACGTGCCTAACCCAGAGAGCAAGATTACGCTCCAAAACGGATAAGGCATCGTTAGAATGGCGTATAAAAGCCTTGTTAGTGTGGTTGTCTGATAATACTCAGCGAAATAAAGCAAAGAAACGATGTTAACCAAGATAGCAATTGCCCAAACAGCAATCTCCGACATCAGCATGCGGATTCCAAATAGTAGCCGGAGAGGAAAATCCAACAAAAAACCCGCGTCTGCAATCGGCGTACACAAGACAAAGAACGACCAGGTTAGGACGGATGCAACTCCCCCCGTCATTAAGTCGTATTGAACACTGAGATAAGAGAAGTAACCGATGAGCAAAAGAAATAGCAGAAGAAACTTGTAGAGCAACTGTTTCTTTGGATGAGCGCTATTTTTTTCGGCCGCTGTATTCATTTTAGTCATACCTACAGCATTTCATAGTTTTGCGGCGATGTGTATCACGCACTGGATTGGATTCGCTCGCGTTGACATAACTCAATATACTCGATGATGTGGGCTTCCAAAAAACGATCGGAAAACGGGGCGTAGTTTCAACATGCATAAAATCCAGTCAATTTTCATCCTATGCCTGCTCATGCTGAGCGCATGCACAACGCAGCCGCCCGGCATAGGCAGCCCGATCAAATGGTCAAGCCTGCAGAGCTGGACATCGGACCATCAAGGAGACGCCTGGGACGGTTTTCTAAACAGTTGTAAAAAACTCAAGCAACAGCAATGGCAAGCAGTTTGCGATCTCGCGAAACAAACCGGAGAAATGAGTGATGCCCAGGTCAGAGAATTCTTTGAATTAAATTTCGAGGTTAGGCCAGTTCACGCCAAAGGCGGTCTAACCCAGGGACTGATCACAGGCTACTACGAGCCTTTGTTGGAAGGCAGCTGGAAACGCTCAGAGGTATTCCAATATCCACTTTATGGTACTCCACAGGATTTACTCGTTGTAGATCTTGGCGATCTCTATCCAGAGCTAAAGAAGCTCCGCTTGCGTGGCAAGCTGGATGGAAACAAAGTAGTACCTTACTACGATCGTGCGCAGCTCGATGACGGGAACAATGTACTACGCGGTACAGAAATTCTATGGGTGAACAGTTTAGTAGACATGTTTTTCCTGCACATTCAAGGCTCTGGCCGCGTACAGCTGACCGATGGTTCTATCGTAGCGGTGGGCTACGCCGAACAAAATGGACACCCCTATCGATCCATCGGCAAAGTTTTGATTGAAATGGAAGAGTTGGAAAAAGAAGAGGTAACGCTATTTACCATTAAGGACTGGTTAATGTCGAACCCTGACCGATTGACTGACGTTCTCTCAAAGAATCCAAGCTATATATTTTTCGAACTGAGAGACGCTCAGGCAGACGGGCCACTTGGCTCCTTGAACGTAGCGCTGACACCGCAAAGAAGTATTGCTATCGATCGAACAGTGATTCCTTTAGGCGCACCGGTGTGGCTGCAAACAACGCTGCCAGATGAAGAACAATCGCCGTTCAACAGACTTATGCTGGCACAGGATACCGGTGGCGCTATCACCGGCGATATTCGCGCCGATGTATTTTGGGGGCGAGGGGACGAAGCCCAAAGAATGGCGGGACTAATGAAGCAACAAGGGAAACTTTTTGTATTGTTACCCAAGGGATACTCGACAAAGGAGAAGATAACTCCGTAGAAAGCCCGTGTTGGGTAACGAGCTCCAAAAACTTGCAAAAGCCGATCATTAGCGCTTTAATGACTCAAGGTCAGTTAAGTTTAATAGGAGACACTCTATGAATGCACCCCAAGAAAACATGATAAATGCAGATATAAAAGCCAGCATGCAGGCCACATTAGAGACTCAACGCAGCAGTTATTTAGACGAAGGAAGGGTGACGGCCGGTACGCGAATAGACCGACTAGACCGGGCAATTGACGCGCTGGTAAGGCATAGCGAAACCATCAGCAAGGCGATGGATGAAGATTTTGGCGGTAGGCCCAGGCAGGTCAATCTCATGACCGATGTCAGTGGGTCTATAGGTTGCCTCAAGCACTGTCGCCAACACCTCAAGACCTGGATGAAACAAGAAAAGCGACCTTCTATGTTTCCTCTGAACTTGCTCGGTAGCCGCTCAAGTATTGAATATCAACCCAAGGGGGTTATCGGCATTCTTTCACCTTGGAACTTTCCACTGGGAATGGCGTTTGAGCCTCTAGCGGGAATATTTGCTGCGGGCAACCGAGCGATGATCAAGCCATCCGAATTCACACCAGCGACTTCTGCGGTAATCTCAGACTTGGTCTCTGAGGCGTTTGATCCGGCGGAGCTTGCAGTCTTTACAGGTGGGCCAGAGATTGGGCAGGCTTTTTCTTCTTTAGCTTTTGACCACATGATCTTTACTGGTGCAACAAGCATTGCGCGTCATGTGATGGCAGCTGCCGCTGAGAACCTGGTCCCGGTAACACTAGAACTGGGTGGAAAATCGCCAGTCGTCATTTCACGCGACGTAGATCTCACCCAAGCGGTGCAGCGAATTATTGTGGGGAAATTGCTGAACTCTGGCCAGGCCTGCATCACGCCCGATTACTTAATGGTACCTGAGGAGAAGTTGGACGAAGTGATTGATCTGGCAATAAGCGCCGTCAAGAAAATGTATCCGAGCTTGCTGAACAATGAACAATACACAGCGGTTATCAATGACCGGCACTATCAGCGATTGACTGGTTACTTGGCAGATGCAGAAGAACGGAATATTAAAATCGTCACTATCAATCCTGCAGACGAAAATTTCGAAACTAATCCGAACCAGAAAATCCCACCTACTTTGGTCATCAATCCACCTGATGAGGCCTTATGCATGCGCGAAGAAATCTTTGGGCCCCTGTTACCCATAAAGACCTATAAAACCTTCGAGGAAACGATTGCATACATCAATAGCAAGCCACGCCCGCTTGCAGCGTATTACTTTGGCAAAGACAAGGCGGAAGAAAACCTATTTCTCACGGGCACAACGTCTGGCGGTGTTAGCATTAACGACGTCATGTTCCATATGCTTCAAAAAGATCTTCCATTTGGCGGAGTGGGTCCCAGTGGGATGGGCGCGTACCACGGTGTCGAGGGGTTCAGAACTTTCAGTCACGCGAAGGCCGTTTATCG
Source organism: Cryomorphaceae bacterium (assembly GCA_047612385.1). Taxonomy (GTDB): domain Bacteria; phylum Pseudomonadota; class Gammaproteobacteria; order Pseudomonadales; family Halieaceae; genus JBALVT01. The sequence goes on from JBLGAR010000043.1 coordinate 18,565, forward strand.
ACAGACCCAGAAATTTAATGTCGCAAAGCTGGCGGGACTACTGCCTCCCTATGGCGACACAACTGAAAAAAGTATCCGGTCAAACATCAAGCGATAAATATCGATCTGCGCTGCGGGCTGGTAGAATCTTATTTTCCGTTGTAAGAGACTTCTACTGTGCATGAAGAGCAAACGATTATGCGGCGTCGCGCGCGAACTCAAGAACAAAAGAATTTTCGCCGCATACAGATCCTGGATGCGGCGGAGAAACACTTTCACGAAGTAGGATACGAGGCTTTTTCAATGGCGAGCCTCGCTAAATTAGCTGGCGTCGCTAAAGGTACGCTGTACCTGTATTTCAAATCGAGAGAGGAAGTCTTTTTAACCCTGCACACCCGCAGTTTGATCCGGTGGAGCCATACCTTCACTGATCAATTGACCCCTGATATGACGGATCATGATTATGTCAGCGCTTTGTATAAAACCGCTATGGCCGATGGGAGCTTTGTTCCACTGTTGACTCGACTAGAACATGTCATTGAACACAATGTCGCCATTGAAAGTTTGATCGAGTCTAAGCGCGCTTTCATTGAACGAGTCGACCATACTGCTGAGCGAACTGCATCCATGCTCAACATGACGAAGGCGCAGGCATCTGAAGTGGTTAAAACGATGGGAGTCCTGCTGGTAGGTGCGAGCAGCACTGACCAAGGGCCCTCACTGGAAGGCGAATCGATTCCGCAGGATGTACGGGATCTTATTGAGTCATTCTCATCGGAGACTCTGTTTACTAAAAACGCGTGTCGGATTATTGCCGGTATTCGAGCAGAATGCGTTAACCCCTACCCCAATGAGTAACTTGTTAACTCTATTTCCAAAAGATGGTTGTAGAAGTGCATGGCATGCGCCCTTTCATACTGCTGCTTGGTCAAGCTACCATAGGCGAAGTGCTCTGCTAATCGGCCATCATAACCCTTAAACTTAAGCATCGATTCCTTGAACCGCTCATAGGCATAGGTTGTATCTCCATCTTCCTTAATCGAAGCAGCCCCTGGAATTGCCTCGCTCAAGGCATGAGTCATTTCTCCTTTTGCAGAAAACGCGGCAAAAGCCAGTTTGCCAATGGTACTCTTGAAAAACGCTGGTTTGTGCTCAGGAAAGCTCGACATTGAGAACTCTACGCTTTGAGCGGCATGAACCAGTATTTCATAGAGATTCCAATGCCCTGTCGTCGTTGCCTTTACACTCATCATTTTATCCAGAGTTTGAAGACAAGCACCGATTGTCAGTACGTTATTATTGGACCCGCTGCCTAGCCATACAACACCGCCGGCACCAACAACAGCTCCGCCGGCGATAATTCCTAAGAGTAAATCTCTACGATTCATCTATTTATCCCATTGACACATAGGTCAGAATATTTGCATAAAACACATTACGATCCGCGCCAAGATCTCGCCTGTTTGCCGCAGGCTTTTTCGGTTAACTGTATCTGCGATTATACTCCCATAGATAAAGGGTTCATGGCTACTCGATGGTTCCATAGGCAAGTGCCCGCAACCAGAAAATAACAGCCACAAAAAAGGGCTGGCAGATTGCTCCGCTAGCCCTTTTTTTCATGCTCGCCTAGAAGTAGTAGCTAGCAGTAACACCAACCGTTCGCGGCGGAGTAACCGTTAGATTGTTATACAGCGCTGTTCCGCTGGCAAACTGCGCTGAACCGTTCGCACCATCTGAAGGACGACGTGCCAATATACCTTCTTCATCCGTCGCATTCTTAACGAACAACTGCACATCCCAGTTTTCCGCTCTAACACCGGTGAACAGATCCAGTGTGTCGTAGCTGTCTGAATCAAATCGGCCGGTAATATCACCGGGTGCTTCAATATCACCGCGATGGTTAAATAAACCACTAAGGTACCACTCACCACCGAAGGACAATGGCATCTTGTAATCAGCTTTCAGCGTCAGGAATATCTCAGGCTGTGGGCTTCCGGCCAGCCCGTCCGCATCGCAGACATTGAAGCGATTAGTTGTGTCGACAGTGGGCTGCGCTGAATCAGTACAAGGAATAGTGCCAGCAGTAAGCTCAACCTCTGAATAGGTAAACGAGCCAAATAACTCTAGGTTTTCTGTCGCCAAGTAGCGCAACTCAGCTTCAAAACCCATTTGCGTCGCCTCTTCAACATTCACATCGGCGTTAGAAATAGCGGTAACAGCACCACTGACGCCGTTGAACACTTCAAAGGTCGGTCGAATCTGATAGTCATCATAGATGCTGTAGAACACCGCACTGGTGTATTGGCCGCGACCACCCCAAATTGATCCTTTCAGACCAATCTCAATGCTGTCAACCGTTTCACCCTCAAAGAAATTCAGCCCAGAGGTTGGATCTTCCAGGGTTGGCTGGAAAGAACCGTTGACGTCGAAGTTCGGCGCACCCGGGCGGAAACCGTGATCAAGCGTAACGTACAGATTGGCTTCATCACTGAAGCTGTGAGACAGCTTTACAGTACCGGTCCATTCTTTATCTTCAACGGCTCGTCGGTTAACGCAGGTGCCCTCAGGGAAAGAATCAATCACACTTGGGGGTAGCGCAGTTTGGTCAATAACACAGGCCAGTGCATTGGGAATAACAAACAGCGGATCAGAAATATTGTTGTCATTGTCTAAAAAGGCACCGAACAAAAAATTGTTGTTTAAGCCACTTTGGTTGTCTGCATCAAATATGTTGTATCTCACACCAACAGTTAGTGTTGTCGCATCACTGATGTGAAAATCATTGTGTGCGAAAACTGCCGTTGTTTCACTTGCGGTGGGAATATCAAGCAGAATTTCGAAAGTGCCCGTGCCGGGGACATCGGCATAATTGGCCACGTCAGTCTCGGCGAGCGAGTCAGCGTAGTAACCACCAAACTGTACGTCCCACCAATCGGTCGGTGACATGCTGATACGCAGTTCATGCTGAACGTTCTTTTTAAAGCGGGTTACAGTTTCAACCAGTACTAGGTTCGGATAATCCGTATTGTCCAGATCGTCATCGCGAGTATTAACGCTGCCGAAATCACCGCTAAACCAGCTGATATTGCCCCACTCCAGTTCCCAATCAAGTTGCAGTGTGGCCATCCAATCCTTCTTGTCGATAATCTCGTCAGGAGAACCGGCAATTGATGTACGGTCAGACGCCGACAGTTGGAAATCACTCGCTGGATCAGTTGATTCTACAATCCGTAGGGTGTCTGAATTTTCTGAGCGCATCCAGGTATAACCCAGTTTGGCTGAAAAATTATCCGTAGGTTCCCACAATATTTTGGCTCGAACACCCTTACGGTTACGTGCCTCGTCAAAGTCACGAATAATGTTCTCAGTACCCGTCTCCCTGTCGTCAGAGAGAACCGCAATACGGGCGGCCAACGAGCCTTCGATAATAGGCACAGAAACAGCGCCCTGAATGTTATAGCCATCAGGGTCGGCAATGTACGCAGCCTGAACATAGCCTTCAATTTCCTCCAAGTTGGGATCGGCTGTTTCCATTATCACCGCTCCGGTGGGCGATGGTTGACCGTAAAGTGTGCCCTGGGGACCGCGCAGAATCTGAACCTGCTTCATATCAAACAAGGCCGCGAATGCGAAATCAGTTTGCGAACCTGCGACGAAATAGTTGTCGAGATAAGTGGCTACCCGTGGTGGTGCAGACTGTTGCGCAAAAGTACCAATACCGCGGATACCCACACCGACGTTACTGTCGCCTTCGTAGCGAATTTCAACACCCGCGGTTAACTTGCCCAGCTCATCGCCCTGGAAAATGGCGGCACCACGCATGGCGTCAGCGCTTAGCAGGTTGACCGTCAACGGCGCTTCGGTGAGAGATTCCGCCTTTCTCTGGGCGGTAACAACGACTTCTTCCAGCACAAGCTGCCCGAAGGAAAACTGGCTACTGGCGGCGGCTACCGCCAGGGCTATCGCTTTTACTCGGCTATGTCTCATTTATCCTGTCTCCGGGCTATTATTAATAGGGCGGGCACAGGTCCCACCTCGTTTTTTAATGTCTGCGGTCATTATCGGCGTCGACGCACCAAAAACGTAGTACATAAGGGTTCATATCGCTTGACTGAAGAGTTCAAGGTTTAGGGCCTGTTGAAGCTAGCTCAACTAGTTGCCTCTTGCCGCCGAGAAGCCCGCAGACAGCGGGTTTTACCCGGATTTGGGCGATCGAACGCCGCGCCCAAAATCGTTTCGGTGAGGCAAAAAAGGGGCCGGTAGGCCCACTTTTTGAGTACTTTCTCCGCTTCTAACCCGGAGGTACCGAGAACCCGCCCCAAACGGGCATATGATCGGCATCGAAGTAGCCAGACAAAGAGGTGTGCATGTCTTCCAGGCCCCACTTGCCCCCATTGGGACTGTTGAAACTGGCTCCCATAGTGGGCCGCTGCAATACGGTGATCTCACCACCCCACACGATCAGAACTTCGCCGGAAATATGGCCCGCGTCGGGTGAGCACAGATATCCTACCAGGGGAGCCACGTTTTCAGGGTGGAACGCGTCGAAACCTTCGTCCGGTGCGGCAAACATCTCGGCAGTGGCACCGGAGTCTGTCATGGCTGTTCTCGCACGCGGCATAATCACGTTGCAGGTGATGCCATATTTGATCATGAGCTGTGCAGCGCCCATTGTCATGGCAGTAATACCCGCCTTAGCAGCAGCGTAGTTGGGCTGCCCTGCGGAACCATAGATCATGGCCTCCGATGACGTGCTTATCAGGCGGCCATAGACGGCATCACCCGTCTTGGCTTTTTCTCTCCAGTATTTGGTGGCGTTGCGCATGTTTACGAAGTGGCCTCGCAGATGCACTCGAACGACCGAATCAAACTCGTCGTCACTCATGCCAAAAACGGTTTTATCCCGGCAATAACCCGCATTGTTTACCATGATATTGACGTCACCGTAGGTATCCAATGCCGCTTTAAAAAGTCGCTCCGAATCGGCCGTGTCTGCACAGTCGCCAAATACCGCAATCGCCTCGCCGCCAGCGGCCTTTATTTCTGCCACGGTCTCATTGGCTGCTTTCTCAGCGTCCGGAAGATTGATGTCACTGATCACCACGCTCGCGCCCTGGCCAGCCAGCTGTATCGCCTCTTCACGGCCCAGGCCGCGACCAGCGCCCGTAATAATCGCAACTTTACCGCTGAGATCGTTCATACCTTTACTCCCTATTGCTTATGTTGCATAAAGCTTATCGCAGTTAAATTCGTTCGATGATAGTGCCGGTGCCAATGGCCGCACCGCAGCACATGGTAATCAGCGCTGTGGTTTTATCCTGACGCTCCAGCTCATGCAATGCGGTGGTGATTAAGCGAGCGCCGGTAGAGCCTACCGGATGGCCCATCGCAATGGCACCACCGTTGACGTTCACCTTGCTCATATCCGCATCAAACACACGCTGCCAAGACAATACCACTGCAGCGAACGCCTCATTGATTTCAACAAGGTCAATATCGCCCAGATTCATACCGGATTTTTTGAACAACAACTCGGTAGCATCAACCGGGCCATCCAGCAGGAAATAAGGGTCTGTACCGGTCATTACACTGGTAATAATTCGTGCGCGGGGTTTGAGTCCGCGAGCCTTCGCTTCGTCGGAACTCATCCACAAAACAGCAGCCGAACCGTCGGATATTTGCGAGGCGTTACCCGGTGTATGAATGCCGCCTTCAATCACAGGCTTTAAAGACCCAAGCGCTTCCATTGTGGTGTCACGCAAGCCCTGGTCCTTACTTACAGTGCGCATTTCGCCCGTGGCCTCGCCGTTTTCTCCAAGAATGGGTGCCTGAACCTGAAGAACTTCCCGATCAAACCGCCCTTCTTCCCATGCAACCTTGGCACGACGCTGGGATTCACAGGCAAATTCATCAACGTCCTGACGGGTCAGGCCACGTTTTTTCGCGATTCGTTCAACAGAGGTGAACTGATCTGGCGAGGAATCCCAAGGCCAATCTGCCGGTTGGAAAAATCCAGGGCCATTGTAGGCGTTGGCGCCAAGGCCCACTCGGCTCATCGCCTCAACGCCAGCGGCGATGCCAATGTTAATTTGTCCGGACCCCACCAGCCCTGAAATCATATGGTTCGCCGCTTGAGCAGACCCGCATTGTGTATCCAGAGTCGCCGCACCAGTGGAGTAATTCTTACCCATGGAAAGCCAGGCGTTGCGCGCAATATTGTTGGACTGTTCACCCGCTTGCGTCACACACCCACTGACAATCTGCTCGATGTCCTCATAATCCAAACCCGATCTCTCGATAAGGCCCCTGTAGGACATCGCCAACAACTCGGCCGCGTGGACGCCGCTAAGCTCCCCCGCAATGGGCTTGCCTCGTGCGATGGGTGTACGGACGGCTTCAACGATAACAGCTTCTGGCATGATCGCTCCTTAAACTATTGAGTTTGGGGTGTGATTTTAAATCGACGGGCCGGATGTTAGCACTAGTGAAAAGTCCTTGCCAACAAATGCCCGATATCTCTCATGAGCTTTTAAACCAAGCGGTTTTATCCGTTTTTATGACTTCTTTTGACAACTGAATTGACTGATTTTGTTAAAGCGAAAATCACTTCAAAAAACTGATCGCCCAAGGGTTCTACCTATAGACAAACATCAGCTCATACACCAGCGCCGGCGTATCAGAATCGACTGCGTGAACATGAGTCTCCATGACCACTTTGGTTTTTTTATCCGAAACCTCAACTGCTTTTATCCGATTGCGCTGATAAACCTCAGTGTTTACCGGCACTGCTCCTAAAAACCGCAGCTTGTCGGAACCGTAGTTGAGCATATGGCTGAAGCCCGTAATCCCGGCAAGAGGACTTGGGCCCCCCGTCATCCTGGAGATCATCGACAGGATAAGAAAGCCATGGGCGATGGTACAGCCATAGGGGCTTTGCGTTGCACATCGCTCCACATCAACATGCAGCCACATATGATCACCACTGAGCTCCGCAAATTGGTTGATCATCTCCTGAGTCACCAGCACAGAATCGCTCCAGCTGGAAAACTCATCAGACACCAGAGCCTGAAGAGCGGCTTCGTCTTGGTAATGGATTTCGGTCATAGCAGCGTCTCGTTCCCAATCTCAAAAAGCGGATACTAGCCCGGAGATTTGCGCTTTGCACTGACACTGTGGGAATTTAGCCTAGCGGTATAAAAGTTTAGTAACACTGCCGATAGTTAATCAAGCGTCTCGCTTAGAAACGCGATTATAGACGCGACGCAAGCACTGCCTGTTGATTGCTGAGCCAGGAGCTCAGCCAAAAGTTTTCACTTTGATCGGCCAGTGATCGGTGTACTTTCAGAGCGAGAGAAACAGCCCCGGGATGATCCGACTCTACAGACAATACAATGTCCAGCAAATGCAGTGCCTGTTCGAACTGCGCTTGGGTGTATTTGATTTCAGCACGTTCCACCAATACCTTGGCACCCCCGGCGAGCTCCAGCAGATCTGCATGAACGGATTTTTGCGGCACGCTATACAACTCGGTTGTCGATTGGTGATGAAACCATCCCGCATAGTGTTCCCAAATTGCCCGAACGCTCCACGACACTTTGCCGTAGCCCTGCCCCACTTCCATCTCCGGGGGCAGTTGGATTTGCGCCATTAGGGTATGAACATCTGTTCCCGCGTTCATGCCCGCAACAGTCTCATCGTGAACATAGAGAATTGCAGTATGCAGCGCACGCAGTTCATCTTCTATAATTGCGGCACCTTCAATGGGAGCATGGTGGCCGTAAATAATGGTCTGCGCCCCAAGGTCCATCACCGTTTTCACCGCGGCGGCAACCGTCAGTGCGTCCCGATAGCGATCGCCTCTAATCGTGACCAAATTGGGGAAGTGCCCGAAGGGGCAGCCAAACAAATTCCCTGTGAAACAAATTTTATGCTGCGGGAGCCACACGATCAGTGAGTCGTTAGTTTCAGCACCGGGCACGGCGATAAGTTGCAGTTCTAAACCACCGATCTCCAGCGTATGACTGCCCTCGAAAAGTACGTCTGGTACAGGGTCATCCTGTTCGGGATAGTTGCGGTAGTCGTGTTGCTGATAATAGTCAATCACCGCGGCAAACTTGTCAGTGAATGCGAACGCGGAGCGCCCTCCCCTGAAAGCTTGCAAGCGTTTGTCGTACGCCTGGTGTTCGGTATTGGCCGCGGTCGCCAGTACCTGTAAACCCGAATGCTGATCCCGGAAATACTGAACCCCTCCCACGTGATCTACATGGCCTTGCGTGAGTATCAAGGCAGACAGTGGCGCTATGGAGAACGCTTCAAAGTTGGACTGATGCACGGGGGCTTCCAGAGCCATACCCGCATTAATCTGAATGTTGCCGGCGTCAGTCTCAATCAGGTAGCAGTTGGAAAAGCCCTCTGACATCACAATAAAGTCGTTGATTCTCTCGCCCCCGTACCTAGCCGCATTCGGCTCGACGGGTCTGGACTTATAGATAGGATCTCTCATGGGAGCTTCCACCGGTTGTGTTTCCCTGGCTTCGGGGCGATATTGAATCATGCTCGCGTCTTGATGCACTGCGAGCGTTGCGCAAAATATAATACCATCGTATTATATTTGCAATCTTAAAAATCAGCTGCATCAATACATTAGGGGGCTCACATGCCATTTTCCGGTGTCACATTCGACTACTCAACCGCATCTGTACTCGTCACAGGAGGAACCAGCGGCATCGGTCTGGCCTGCGCCAGAGGCTATCGGGACGCCGGCGCTCAAGTCATTATCACCGGACGAAAAGACACCGCCAACGACTACGATGCCGACCTTTCGGGCCTGAGTTACCGCTCACTGGACGTCGCCGATCGAGATGCCTTGTTCGCGCTTGCTGCCTCTGTGGAATCTCTGGATATTCTTATCAACAATGCCGGTGGTGCGCAGGGCAATGAATGGGAAGCTGATGCCTTCGATAAGTCACTCACCGTAAACCTCTCCAGCGCTTTTCATTTAAGCAGTGCCTGTAAAGATTTGCTGACCGCCAGTGAGTTCCCTGGCGGCGCCAGCATTGTAGGCATAGCATCAATGACCTCTTACTTTGGTTTCGAGTGGACACCCGGCTACGGTCCCGCCAAGGCAGGATTGGTGCAAATGATAAAAACGCTTGGCATGAGTTGGGGGACACTGGGCATTAGAGCCAACGCGGTTGCGGCAGGCTTAACGCGCACCAATCTCACCGAGTTCATGCTAGACAATATGCAGGAAATGGTCGATTCCACCATCGATCGGCAAGGACTAAAACGGCCTGGCACACCTGATGATATTGCCGCCGCCGTGTTATTTCTCACCTCCCCCGCCGCCAGCTGGATTACCGGCCAAACATTGCCAGTAGATGGCGGATTTACAACGGGTATGAACTAGGGCGAAAATACAACACCGTCATATTCTAAAAAGGAAAGACCCAGGGAATCATAAATAGCACCAACGTCGAATAGCAAATAGACAGCGGCAAACCAACCCGAAAATAATCTCGCATAGTGTAGCCACCCAAGTTCTGCACCATCAAATTGGTGGTGTAACCATAGGGCGTTAGAAAACTGGCGCTGGCGCCATAAGCCACCGCCATAACAAAAGGCATAATGCTGACCCCATAGCTTTCAGCTAAACCATAAGCGATCGGAAAACTCAGCGCAGCAGCGGCGTTATTCGTCATCACTTCGGTCATTACCAGGGTAACAAAGTAGACGCCAATTAAAGTTGCATAGGGGCCCCAGGATTCCAAATTATTCTCAAAAGTGCCGGCAAGTAATCCCACCAAACCCGTGTTATCAAGTGCCTGCGCCAACGTTAGAGCGGACGCGATAATCAACCACAATTCAAAGGGGAAACGACGCCTCAGTTCAGAGACTCTGATCAAACCAAATATAAGCATAAACGCCAACAAAAAGGCCAGGCCCTTGATAAGAGGCACGAATTCCATGGCAGCCAAAGCAACCACCGCAAGCAGCATCAAGGTAACCAGATAGTTTTGCAAAGGTGATGTGTTTGGTGCCGCGACTGAATCGTCAATGACGGCAAAATTCTTATCGAGGTTTTTTCTGTCGTTAAAATCCGGACCAACCGCCAACATCATACTGTCGCCGGCCTGCAAGGTGATACTACCCAGCTTGCCAGACAGCCGCTTTCCGCCTCGACGCATACCCACAACGGCGGCATCAAACAAAGAACGAAATCCACTGTCTTTCAGCGTTTGACCCTCGATAGACGCGTTAGGCATGACGATAACCTCAATCATATTTTCTCGCAGCAGCCCCTCCTCTACCGCGAACAATTGCATGCCGTGAAAGGCATCCAAAGAATTGAGTTGCTTAATGTCCCCTGAAAAAATCAGTTTGTCACCCGCCTCGATGTATTCGCTCGGAGAGACAGGAGAAATCACGTGAATACCGCGAACCACTTCTACCAAAAAAAGATCTTCGAGCTCACGCAGTTTATTCTCGGCAATGCTTTTGCCAATAAGGTCTGAATCGGGCTGAATTCTGGTCTCAATCAAATATTCATTGATATCCACTTGCTCGGTACTGCCCGAGGGCAACAGAACAGAACTCAAGAGGATAACAAACATGCCCATTACAGTGGCGCTGCCACCGATAATGAGAAAATCGAAAAACGCCAGACCCTGACCGGTCGTGTCCTCAAGAAAACTACTGACAATCAAATTGGTGGAAGTTCCAATAAGTGTCATGGTGCCACCTAGAATGGCCGCATAAGACAAGGGTATCAGTAGCTTTGAAGCGGGATGATGACGGTTGCTGCGAACCGTGTGGGCAAGTGTCGCAACCACCGCGGTATTGTTTACAAAGGCTGAGAAAAACGCCGTAACAAAGCCCAAGCGGAGAATACTCGCGCGATAACTGGAAGTAATCAATTTACCCGACAAGCTATTTAGCCAGGACAGCTTCTCGAGGCCGATGGACACCAGCAACAGCAAGATCAACGTAATCAGCCCGGAATTAGTCACCTTGCTCAACACTTCGGGCGTATCCACCAGGCCCAGAAAATAAGCTACCAGCATGGCGCAGGTAAACAGCCATGAGGCGGGCCAGTCGGTCAGAATCAGGCTGCCAATCAGCCATATAAAAAGGCTTGAGATAATCAACTGCTCGATCATTAACGTGTCTCGCCGACCTAGAAAAGTGAAATGTGCGTAGAGGATAAGCGGAACAGGGGCACAGGGACAACTAAAGCTCACTGTCATAACGCCGAGCTGAATCTGCTTGCACCGGGCATCAACTCACGCTTATATTAAGACGATTGTATTAATTACAACTGAAGCGCGCGGCATGAGCCGAGTTAGGACTTGAAAGGACACAGAGAATGTTTGCGCAGAATAACCCTCAATGAGTGAAAAACCTTCAAGTAAGCATGAAACTCGCTCTGCAAAAACCCGAGAGAGTTTTATACTCGCTGCTCAGAAACTGTATTCACAACGCAGTATCGACGCCGTATCACTGAACGAAATCACCACCGCAGCCGGCCAGAAGAACCGCAATGCCCTGCAATACCACTTTGGCAGTAAAGACGGCTTACTGCAGGCCATTATCGACGCCCACGCCAAGCCTGTACAAGAGTTGCGAAGCCATTACATAGAGCAGGCAAGCATTTGTGACTGGAGTGCCGCCGAAGCCGCTGCTCGCGTGCTTGTTATGCCTTTGGCGGACTATATTCAACGCAATGCCGACGGCATTCACTATGTAAAAATACTCTCGCAATTGGCGGCGATCAACAGCGACATTATCAATCCCACCAACCCCTCTAAAATCAGTTTCGTTAACGTACCTAAGCTAAACGCCCTGTTGACCGAGGCCGTATCACATCTGCCCAAAGTAGAAGCCCAGAGGCGTGTGTTTTTTGTGGTGAGTATTACTTTCCACAGCATCGCGGACATCTTTCGTGCAGCACAGACCGGCACGGAAGAATCGATTTTTCACGATCCAGAAGCAATGTTCGAGCAGGTAGTGAGTGCGATAGAAGCGCTGATCTCTGCGCCGGCAAGAGAGTAACAACGCCCCAGAAAGCTGGGGCAATCGAAGGTTTGAATTAAATGAGTTCCATGGCCATATAAACTAGACAACCCAATGACCCGATCCAGATTACTGAACGCAGGTAAAGAACACCAAACAGATAGCACGGTATATAGAGTACTCGAAGTACCAGCCAAGCGGCCGCGATTTGAGACAAATCGACCTGCTGGATCACTGCCAATAAGCACAGGGCCAGATAGGCAGGTAAGCTTTCCTGCAAGTTGGACCCCGCCCGAGTGGTTCGCTCCTGCATCTGGGTTTGTGGCGGTGGGTTATCTCGGCTAGAGACCAAATAGGCGGTATTCTTTGCACCCAAAGCCGCAGGTAGTAACCAAAGCTGAAACAAAACCAGCGCAAGCCCGGCGATTATCATTAGCGACATTGTTTTCTCCCTCTATTGTTCTTATGGTTTTAAGCGTATTGCTTGGCCAGACTTTGCATCACTTGTTCAAACTCCGCAACTGTTTCGTCGATCACCTGCTTGGCGGTTTTAATTTCATCAATACGCCCACAGACCTGGCCGGTTAGCGGTATAGCTGCCTCGAGGTCACCACCAAAATACAGATTCTGCAAATTTGCCATATGATCGCGCATATCGAATTTCCCAAGCAGTTCCAGCCCGCTGGTCCGCTCGGTTCTCAGCGCACGCAATGCCGGGCGCGACTGCTGATTAAGAAAAACCGTATCGGTTTCCTTGGCGCTAACTATCGCATTTTTCCAATTTTCGTGAACCGGAGATTCTGCACAGGACACCATCCTAGTCCCCATCTGAACGCCTTCTGCGCCCATTGCAAAGGCACCTGCCATGGAGAGGCCGTCGCTCATACCACCGGCAGCAATAATCGGGACATCCACTGCGGAACGAATCAGAGGCAATAAAATCATAGTAGACACCGGTCTGGGGTTTTTAAAACCACCGCCCTCTGCCCCCTCTACCACCAAGCCATCTACACCTGCGGCGATCGCTTTCATCGCCATTTCCAGAGTTGGCACAACATGGAAAACCGTAATGCCCGCCGCTTGAAACGCTTCAGTGCACACTGCGGGGCTGCCCGAGGAGGTAGTGACAAATTTAACACCCTGTTCTATCACGAAATCGACGATATTGGTGCCCTTCACGTAAGACAAGGCAACGTTGATGCCAAAAGGTTTATCGGTAAGCTCTCGCATTTTTTCGACTTCGCGCTTAATGTTGTCCAGCTCACCCGATGAAGTTTCAATCACCCCAAGCCCACCGGCATTACTCACGGCACTAGCCAGCTGCGCGCGGGCAATCCAGCCCATTGGCGCCTGTATAATAGGATACTTAGTGCCGGTAAGCGCCGTGACGCGATTCTCAATAGTCAAAGTTTTCTCCTGTTGTGATTCAAAATTTTGACGAGCGGACTGATCGGATAGATGGAGGAAGAGGTAGCCGCTAATAATAACTCCCCACCAGCTCGGGGTACTAGCATTTTTCCCTCCAAAAACGACACTTATCGCTGTAGGCCACGCCGGCCCTATCTCTCTCGGGAGTATTACTTTACCGAACAGGCTTATATCCTTCAATATGGCGCATCATTTGCTCTAAATCGGGCACTTCTCCCGTCGATTTGAAGCGATAGCTACCTTTTAGATGGTATTGGCAAGTTAACTTTTTAAGGCTGGCGTAATCGGGCTTGGACTCTCAAGCTACTGCCCTGCTCCACTCGGCGAACGCACTAATCCTAAGATAACGATAATGTTCAGCGCGCACCAGGTGCCTACCCAGATTCAACAAATTACTGACAGCAGCATGAGTGCCCAAGAATCGCTGCACCTGTCTCACCGACTTGAACTTACGCATTCCCCGCTCTCGTCCTCTCGTCGCCTCATGCGATTGCTCTGCTGATGAGTGAGCTATCGGACTTGGCAAGCTCAACCGGAAAGAAATCGCTGCCCTGGTGGGTGTTGCTCCAATGAATCGCGACAGCGGCTCCTATCGGGGCAAACGACGGGTGTCAGGAGGGCGTAGTAAAGTCCGCACGGTGTTGTATATATCGATGTGGTCGACGATCCAATACGACGCCAAAATTAAAGCCGCCTATGAGCGTCTGCTGGCCGCTGGAAAACCCAAGAAGGTAGCTCTCGTGGCCTGCAGGCGAAAACAGCTAACTATCCTGAATACCATGATGAACAATGGCACTCACTGGAACGAAAAACTTGCCTAAACACCTTACAAGGAAGCATAGTCACTTGACAGTACCAAGAAAAAAACATAAAAGCAGGGTGCATAATTGTTTAACAAGAACCTCTTACCTTCAAAAGCGCCGAGTCAAGGTCAGAGTCAAGGTCAGAGTCAAGGTCAGAGTCAAGGTCAGAGTCATGACTGAAGAGATGGTGGCTATGCATAAAAAGAGTCTCAATCAAAACGAAGAGAAAGACAAGCGAGCTGATGAACTGGTTGTTGCCAACCAAGAAAAAGCAAAACGAGCTGACGAGCTAATTCTTGCCAACCAAGAGAAAGACCGACGGGCAGATGAGCTGGTGGTCGCCAACAATGAACTTGCCTTCCAAA
>JBLGAR010000044.1:0-32573 GCA_047612385.1 Cryomorphaceae bacterium
GTCAAACACAGAAAAGGCCGTCAAGGATATTCGCCGCAACACCGGCCGGAAGTTTTCCAGCGAGGAAAAGATTCGCCTTGTCCTGGATGGCTGGCGAGGCGAGTGCTCCATTGCTGAGCTATGCCGCCGAGAAGGCATCAATGCCAATCTCTGCTAGCGCTGGAGCAAAGACTTCTTGGAAGCCGGGAAGAGGCGGCTATCGGGCGATACCGTTCGGGAAGCCTGCACTGATGACGTCTCAGGCTTAAAGCGCGAGAATAGCGATCTGAGGCAAGCCGTGGCAGAGCTTTATCTGGACAATGACTGGCTTAAAAAAAGCCTGACTGGGCAGGGTGTGACCTTGGACAACGACTGATGTATACCGCGTCTGAGAAACTGGCCATTATCCGCCTGGTTGAGGATTCAGAGCTATCGGTACGACGGACACTGGATGAGATCAAGATCAGTCGCACCAGTTTCTATCGCTGGCACGATGCCTACGAGCAAGGCGGGTGATGTGAGTGATACTCTGGAAGATGCCCTGGCGGCAACGGGACTATCGGAGGCCCGCGTACGCCACAAGCCAGGATTGTTATCTGATAACGGGCCCGTGTTACATCAGTGGTGAACTGAAGGCCTGGCTGAAGAGTCAGAACATGGAGCACACTCGCGGCGCACCCTATCACCCACAGACCCAGGGCAAGATTGAACGGCACCATCGCTCTATGAAGAACGCTGTGAAATTGGAAAACTACTACTATCCCTGGGAACTTGAAAAGGCTACTACAGAGTGGGTTGGCCATTACAATCATGAGCGCTATCACGAGTCGTTAGATAATGTGACGCCGGCTGATGTATACAAAGGTAGAAGAAATGAAATACTGGATCAGCGTGCCATAGTAAAAATGCGCACCCTGAACAAACGAAAAGTACACAACCTGCGATTAGCAGGCTAGACGGGAGAAAGAACCGGCAGAAAAGCGTCTCTTAGAAAATGGGTTGAACGGTCCCAAATGGTCCGACGACGCACAGACTGTTAATCAATGGGTCGCTGGTTCGAGCCCAGCAAGCGCAGCAGAATAAGCTCGAAGTATCAAAGGATTACACAGATGCAGCCCTTTTTCATTGTCTGGGCTTTAGGGTTGGGTAACGGACTGGGTAACAACAGGTTTTGCTTTGGGGCTGCCTATTTTTCCAGATGATTGGCAGCAGTAAAATGGAGCACCTCTTCCTGGTGACGATAGAGTTAAATTCAAGGCGGTTAATCCGTTAGAGGTGTGTCAGGCATTATTCTAGCAGGACTCTGAGATCAGTACCCTCCGCCGATATATTGCTCGAGCTGTTTAATCGCAGACGCCTGTTCCGAGATCACCTGTTTCACGACATCGCCGATGCTGACGATGCCCATCAATTGCTCCCCGTCGAGCACCGGTAGATGGCGCACCCGCTTGGCAGTCATCATCACCATGCAGTCCTGTACAGTATTCATCGGAGTTACGGTCAATACGTCCCGCGTCATCAGTTCGCTGACGGCGGTCTCCCTGGAGAACTTGCCCTGGAGAACTAATTTCCTGGCGTAGTCTCGTTCCGTAAAAATACCTACCATCTTGGTCGCCTCGACAACCAATAGCGCGCCCGTATCCTTGGTCTTCATCTTTTGCAGGGCTTCATAAACAGTGGCCTGCGGCGCAATCGACCAGATATTGGTACCCTTGGATTTCAACAGCGTTTCGACAGTAGTCATTCTGTGGACCTCCTTCCTTCCGTCCGCGCGTCTACCTCTGATAGTAGGCAACTTTTGCCAGTTAGCAAATATGCATGAAAAATCGACAGTGGACGAGTTATCGGGCTAGAGTCGGGTTGGAGAACAGCGCCGCTACAACAAATAGATGCGCCCACTTTATTTCATGGCTATAGTTTTCATGTTGTACTCAGAATACGCTTAGAATGGAATCGCAAATCGCTGCGCGAAACGGAGAAAAGAATGATTAAAACGGTTGGTATTGTCGGAGCAGGTTTTGCCGGAGTCACGGCTGCTAAAGTACTGTGTTCCTTCGGCTTCGACGTCACCGTATTTGAAAAGGAGGCGGACGTGGGTGGTGTTTGGTCAGCATCCCGACGTTACCCGGGGTTGACGACCCAGAACCCGCGCGACTCATACTCTCTGTCAGATTACCCGATGCCAAAAGACTGGCCGGAATGGCCGTTTGGAGAGCAAGTACAGTCTTATATTGGAGACTATACCGAGCACTTTGGCATTGCGGGGGATATTCTACTGAATACCTCGGTTACCCATGCGAAGCTGAACGCCGAAGATCAGACCTGGACAGTAAGCGCCCAACGAACACTAGCCGATGGAGGCACTGAGGACATTCTCAAGACCTTCGATTTGCTGATCGTTGCCAATGGTATCTTCTCCATCCCCTTCATTCCCTCATTTGAAGGTAGCGATGACTTTCAATCGGCCGGTGGCGAAATTCTCCATACCAGTCAATTCACTGACCCAGAGATTACCCGGGACAAAAACGTGCTTGTAGTCGGTTATGGTAAATCATCCTGTGATGTCGCCAATGCTACGGTGGGAATTAGCCACAGTACGACGATGGTGGTTCGCCACTTGATATGGAAGATTCCCAAGCTGATCGGCAACGTGGTGAACCTCAAATATATTTTTCAAACCCGTTTAAGTGAGGCCCTTTTTCAATACATCACAATGACGCGCTTTGAACGATTCCTCCATGGCGTCGGTCTTCCGCTGCGCAACGGTATGATGAACGCCATAGAGTGGGTCATTCAAAAGCAGTTGAACCTAAGGGGCTTAGGCCTGCACCCGGGAAACAAACTGGAGACCATTTCACGCAGTACTATCAGCATGGTCACGCCAGGTTTTTTCGAGAATATTGCCGAGGGCAATCTCCAGTTCAAAAATAGTACAGAGATTGTTACGCTGCGGCCAGGCGAAGCGGACTTGAGTAGCGGAGACACAGTCCCGGTAGATACGATAGTGTGCGGTACCGGCTGGCAGCAGCTAGTCCCCTTTCTTGACCAGGATATTATGGACAAGGTCACGGATGAGGAGGGTAATTTTCGCCTCTATAAATCTATTCTTCCACTGGGTGTTCCCAACCTGCTATTTAATGGCTACAACTCGTCGTTTTTCAGTCAGCTCAATGCCGAAATCGGCGCGCTGTGGATGACCGAGTACATTCTGGGTGGGATTGAGCTGCCAGCGGAAGAGACTATGAACAACTGGGTAGACCAGCGCTTGGCATGGATGAAAGCGCGCACAGATGGCAAACATTCAAAAGGAACCAATATCATCCCGTTTTCCGTGCATCAGATGGATGAGCTGCAGAAGGATATGGACCTTGAACTGCCCGTTTTAAAACGTTTCAGTCAATGGTTTGTCCCCATCAGGGGACAGGACTTCAAGGGTCTGACAAAGCGCTTGCAGCAGCGGCATGGAATTGTCTGACCGCAAATCTTTGCCCCAAAAGCTTACTCGCTCCATTTACTCGTCAAAAAGAGGGCTTATCTCCAGCAATAGTGACCCGCTCCATTACACATACCGCCGGGAAATAATCCGATGCAGCAAAATGCTGGCTAGCCCGATTATCCCAAAATGCAATTGAGCCGGCTTGTAAAGTTCGTCCAGCAGCACTTGGCTCTCTTCGGTGGGCTCGGGCAAAAATGCATTGTTCACTGCTGATATTTTGGTCGCGAAAAAACACGACCTTATATTTCAGCAATGCAGCGCTAACCTCGGTCAGTCAATCTGGAGACAGCTGACCAAGATCTACATCTAGAATCTGCGCGCCGATAGCTGGGATCAGAGGCTCAATTCCCATAGTAGATCACCTATTTCTGGAGCTCCGCCCCTCGTCGGGCCTGCTGGATGATGTAATCCCGAATAGCAGAACTTTGCTCCTCATCAATCCATTGGCCAAAGGCAGCCATGCCCTTATCCTGTATTTCACCATCGCGTACCACGCGATTCCAGCCTTCCAGGTCATACAGAAGAGCCGAGCCACGCAGATCCGGTATCAGCAGCCCGGATACAGCATTCAGGCCGTGACAGCCCATGCAGATGTCCTGGTACAGGCCGTAGCCTTCCCTGATACTTTCACTGTCGCCAGTGGCAGCGGGTGGATTGAATGACACACGAGGCTTCCATGTCACATCGGGCAGGGAGCCATCGGCCCCAAGCTTAAATGTCAGCACACGGCTCACATTAGGCAAGCTGTCCGCATTGACATATTCACCAAACACCAACGCATAGGCACCACCCCAGCCTACGTTTATTGAGACATATTGCTCACCATCGATTGAATATGTCATGGAGGGTGCAACTACGCCGGTCTGGGTTGCAAATTCCCACAGCTGCTCACCCTTGTCAGCGGTAAAGGCGACAAACTTGCCGTCGGCAGTACCCTGGAAAACCAGGTTGCCTGCAGTCGTTAGTGTGCCTCCGTTCCAAGGGCCGTCGTGTTCGACACGCCAGGCCTCCTTCTGAGTGCGAGGATCCCAAGCGACCAGGCGGCCTTTCATTAGGGGACGTATCGCGTCCCGCTCTGCCTGATCGTCCGGCAAACTGCCGATAATACCATCGGCTCCGGTATTGACGATGCCAGGACGGTAGATAAATTCTTCCGGCTGGCCGTAGACGGCTGGGAAGTCCAGCACCGGGATATATACCAGGCCTGTGTTGGGATTGTAGGACATGGGATGCCAGTTGTGGCCACCTAGATAAGAGGGGAAAGCGGTGAATGAGCCGTCAGTGTAACGTGCCCCCTCAACCTCTACCGGCCTACCGGTCTCCATATCAACATGGGTGGCCCAGGTGATATCAATGTAGTTCTGCGCACTCAGCAGGGTGCCATCAGTGCGGTCTAGCACATAGAAGAATCCATTCTTGGGAGCCTGCATAAGCACCTTGCGGAGCTTTCCATCCAGTTCCATATCCGCAAGGATGATGTGCTGTGTCGCCGTGTAATCCCAGGTTTCACCCGGTGTAGTCTGGTAGTGCCAGACGTATTCGCCGGTGTCGGGTCGCACCGCAACAATGGAAGACAGAAACAGATTATCACCACCCCCGGGAGAGCGAATCTCACGGTTCCAGGGTGTCCCATTACCCACGCCGAAATAAAGCAGGTCCAGTTCCGGATCATAGGCCATAGCATCCCAGACAGTGCCACCGCCACCACCGAGTTCCCACCACTTGCCGTTCCAGGTCTTGGCGGCCATCTCCATAGCTTCATTTTCGAAACCCAGCTCCGGGTTGCCAGGTACGGTGTGAAAACGCCAGACTATCTCGCCGCTATTTGCGTCATAGGCACTGATGTAACCGCGCACGCCATATTCGGCGCCGCCATTACCGATCAGAACTTTTCCATCGATGACCCGTGGAGCCCCAGTAATGGTAAAGGGCAGTCCTGCTTCAACCGTGGTCACTTCCCATTTAACCAATCCGCTGGCGGCGTCGAGCGCGATAAGCCGGCCGTCGAGTGCGCCGACGAATACCTGACCCTCCCACACCGCGACGCCGCGATTAACCGCATCGCAACAGGCGTGGCGTGTCACTTGCTTGGGCACCTTGGGGTCAAAGCTCCACAACACCTTACCGCTGCGGGCATCCAGCGCGTGCACAATACTCCAGGCCGAGGTCATGTACATGACGCCGTCCACCACGATAGACGTGGCCTCGATACCCCGTTGCGTTTCCAGGTCGAAAGACCAGGCCAGACCGAGTTCGTCGACGTTCTTGTCTGTAACCTGCTGCAGCGGGCTATAGCGTTGTTCACTATAGGTGCGGCCATAGGACATCCAACTGCCAGGCTCCTCGTCAGCGGCGATCAATCTGGCACCATTGACGGCGGCCGCTTGCGCCGCTACCGGAGCTTCCGCTGGTTTTTCTTGGCAGGCGCTGATCAGCACGGCAGCCAAAACCAATAAGAGCGTAGAGTAAGTCTTGTTCATATTATTATTCATCTCCGGATAGAACTTGGTAGGTGATAAATAATTCTAGTCGACATTGGAGCATGATCACAGCCAATTATCGAGAGTATTTCGGGCAGGGAAAATCAGGTGGGTTGCACTCAGGCCTGGAAACTGTGGGGTTGTTGCGTATCTGGCAGTCCCCACTTTGTTCTATAAGCAGGGACTGAGAAATCGCCAGCTCACGGCCGCATAAATTGCCCGCCGTCCACGTTCAGGATATGCCCTGTTATCCAACTGGCTTCGTCCGACAGTAAAAACAGGGCAGCGTTCGCCAGATCCTCAGGCTGTCCCAACCGTTTTATCGGCATCGATTTAATCATCTCCTGAGCGTACTCACCCGCCATTTTTTCTAGCGCACCCGTGTCGGTTGGACCGGGCGCGATCGCATTGATACGGATCTTTCGCCATCCCATTTCGTTCGCCAGTGACTGCGTTATTCCATTCATGGCGAGCTTCGCAACGCCATAAAAGCCCGTGCTCATCCAAGCCGCCGTAGACGACTGATTCACAATGGCACCGCCACCCGCCGCTGTCATCTGGTCCACCACGGCTCTGGTCATAATCAGACAGCCATGCATATTGACCCGCATGAACTTATCAAGATAATCCAGATCAACGTTCAGGTAGCCCTCAATTTTCATGTCGCCAAAAATAGCGGCGTTGTTGATCAAGTAGTTGATTTCGCCAAAGGATTCCATAGTCGCGTCCGCACAGGCCTTTGCTGACTCTTCGCTGCCGACATCGGTCTTGACAAACAAAGCGGTGCCCTCAATCGAGTTGATCTCTCGGGCAACTCGCTCACCGCCCTCTTCGTTCAATTCGGCAATAACGACATTCATACCGCGGCCTGCGCAAGCTTTGGCATAGCCCTCGCCTATTCCACCACCGGCACCGGTTACGATGACTGTCTTCCCAGTAAAGTCCATTACTATCCCCTAGTTAATACTGACCTTTTGCGGTTGGCACATTCGGTCGAATTTCCAGAAGGTCCACCGCGACACCGCCGGGTTGTGAGGCGGCATATGCAACTGCGTCTCCCACTTGTTGCACCTCCATACCTGTGTCCATAAAGGTTCCGGCGTGTGCCCAGGCCTCTAGACCTGCTGTGAGCGCGTCAGGACTCCAATTGTCGGCAAACTTGGTCCAGGCCCCACCCGGGCGAATACAAGTAACGCCGATGCCGTCGCTTTGCAGTTCTACTCTTAAGTCTCGAGTAAAACGCTCCACCGCCGCCTTAGTGCTTGCGTAAATAGACAGGTGGCTCATTTCGTCGTAATGCCAGGCTGATGCGGAGGAAATATTGATAATACGTGGATTGTCTCCACCTCGCAGCAGCGGAATAACCGCCTGACAGCAGAACACCGTGCCCAAAAAATTGGTTTGTATTTGTTGTATCACTTCTTCTTCTACCAAATTTTCGACGGTTGAGGGCCGTGCAACCCCGGCATTATTAACCAAGCCATCAAGGCGTCCAAAGTGTTTTTTTATTTGCGTAAAAGCCGCAGAAATATCTTCTTTGTGCGCAACATCGGCAGCGACTCCAAAGGCATTGCCTCCTCCAAGCGTCATCACAGCAGTATCCAGTGAGCTCTTACTTCTACCGAGCAAACCAACCTTGGCCCCTTGCGCTATCAAACTACGAGCGATCGCCAACCCAAAGCCTCCGGAACCACCGGTAACAATAAATACTCTATCTTGCACAGGAGAGCTCATACAGCAATCGCTATAGACTTGGTTTCCAGATATTCCTCAAATCCCTCACGACCCATCTCTCTACCAATTCCACTTTGCTTATAGCCGCCAAAGGGGGCATCCGCACCATAGAAGTTTCCGCCGTTGACGTTGATGGTACCTGTGCGAATTTTTCGCGCAACTCGAAGTGCCCGCTCATCACTGGCAGACCAAACACTGCCCGACAAACCAAAATGCGAGTCGTTCGCGATTCTCACAGCTTCGTCTTCATCATCGTAAGCAATAACGACCAACACCGGACCAAAGATTTCCTCCCGGGCGATGACCATATCATTACTCACATCGACAAACACCGTAGGTTCGACGTAATAGCCTTTTTTCAGATTCGCGGGGACACCTCCACCGAGCAGCAAGCGCGCACCTTCGGCTACTCCCTTGCGAATATAAGACAGCACGCGCTCCCTCTGGCGAGCATTAACCTGTGGCCCCATAATTTGACTCTGGGATGCGGGGTCACCGTATTCTATAAAACCAAAATAGGTTTTTAACAACTCCTCTACCTCGGGCTGGCGATCACGTGGTATCAACAGTCGAGTGTTCAAGGCACAACCCTGACCCGCGTGGAAACACACAGCCAACGCACTGAGCAAACTCGAATTCAGGTCGGCATCGTCTAGAATAATATTGGCTGACTTGCCTCCCAGCTCAAGAAACACTTTTTTTACGGTCTCGGATGCACGGGCCATAATGTGCTTGCCCACGTCCGTAGACCCCGTAAAAGAAACCATATCTACACGGACATCACCCACAAGCTGATTCCCCAGTTCCTCGGGATCTTCAGCAGTAATCACATTAAACACGCCAGCAGGGATGTCGGTGTATTCCTTTACTACCTTGCCAAGCATCGTTGCGGACCAGGGAGTGTCGGGTGCCGCCTTTAAAACGACAGTGCAGCCTGCTGCCAGCGCGGGAACACACTTAGCCAGATTAATCTGCAGCGGTACGTTCCAGGGAGTAACACAGGCAACCACACCTATAGCTTCCTTCTCGACTAGCCGACGACTTTTTCCACCCATAATTTCGGACACTCCAATGTCCTTGCTCCACTCGAAATCTAGAAGGGTCTGCAAGGTGTAGTCGATAAACCCTATGGGAATCTCGCAGTGCGGGCCCTTAAGACCACATAGTCCAATGGGCGCGCCTGTTTCCGCCGCAACCTGTTGTTTGAAATCGTCCATCACTTGGCGCAAACCTTCCTGCAGTTGATAGATACATTTGTGGCGAAGCTCGTGGCTGGTTGACCAATCCGTTGCGTCAAAGGCTTTGCGAGCAGCCGCAATGGCTCGATCCATATCTTCGGGGCCGGCATCAGCTACTTCACCCATGACTTCCTCGCTGGCCGGATTTATGTTCGAGTAGGTTCGCCCCGATGCTGCGCTGACTAGCTCGCCATCGATAAACAATCTTGATTCTGGGTTCATAAACGCTCTCTAGACCCTATTGAGAAACAGTGCATAAACGTTGTCACGCAAATTGCGGGTAGTGGGCAAATCCACCCCCATTTCCTCAGCACTGGCCAAGGCGCAATCCAAGTCTTTTTCTCCCAACTGACCAAAAGGACCAAAAAACTCTTCCATCTGCTCTTCGGTGCAAGTCTCGGCCAGTGCGTTACGATTAGAAATAAACGAGTGCATTGTTTCATTGATCACGCCGTTGGACTTCCCCACCTCGCGCAGCACTTCAGCGGAAAGACCCCCGGCTTCTGCCAGAGCCGTAGCTTCCGACATTGCCATAAATTCTGCGTAGGTAATGAGGTTGTTGCACAGCTTTAGTAACAAGCCAGTTCCTAGTTCGCCCGCATGTATAATCTTATCCGCTGATGTCTCGAAGATAGGTCGCGCACGCTCGACAATTTCTGCATCGCCACCAACCATGTAACACAAGGTTCCCGCTACAGCTCCAGCTGCACCCCCAGAGATTGCAGCATCAATTAAGAAAATGTCTCTCGCTGCTGCATCGCCAGACCAGCGCAGTAAGGCGTTTCGAGTGACCGTGGAGTGTATTGCCACCACAGTTCCAGCAGCAGCTGACTCAAGAATGCCGGTGTCGCCATAGAGCAACTCTTCTACCTGGGCATCGTCGCGCACGCAAATTCCGATGTGATTGCATACGCTTGCCAAATCCGCTGCCGAGGAACAGGCCACCGCACCAAACGCAACAAGCTCATTCATGGCAGGCCGGTAGACGTCGAAAACGCGCAGATTGAACTCATCACCGATCAGGTGCCTAGCCGATGGCTTGCCGATATTTCCCAGGCCGATATAGCCCACATTTATCTTGGTTGTCACGTCAGTCCTCTCGCCATCAGGTGTTACAAGCTTAATTCCAGCGCTGTTGGAAGTTTAGACACTGAAAACGCATTAAGTCAACTATAATTGACATTGCGACAATCAGGACTTACTATTTTTCTATGAGCAACGAAGTCAAACGAAACACTTTTACCGACACTACTTGGCGACGCTATGAAGACAACTTCTCGCGACACCTACTTGCCCTTGCCCGGTACGCGCAAACCGAAATGATGAATGCGCTGGAGAAAGAACATGGACATCATCAACTGCGCCTGAGTTTTGCTTCGTACATCACTTTACTTAACGGGGGTGGGATGCGGCTTGGCGATCTCGCTCAAAAGCTCGGCATCTCAAAACAGGCGTGTAACCAGGCAACGAACCAGATTGAATTCGCAGGTTATCTTACGCGCAAAGTCGACCCTTTAGATGGCCGAGCCAAACAGCTGGTGCTCACCGCACAAGGCCGGCAACTAAGCCTTGATGGCCTTAAAATTGCCGCCAGGCTCAACGATCGATTCGCAGAAATTGTTGGCAAAGCTGCAATACGCAGCACAGGTACAGCGCTCTCTGCAATTTACCGTGGGGCCGAGCTCAGCCGAGCTTCTGGCCCAACGCATCCCAACCCGATAATTCTGACGGCAGGACTACCAGGATTGGCCGATTATGTCCTGCAACGGCTGATGGAAATGACAAAACGGATGGGGCATCCCGGTCTAAAACTGTCATTTAGCCAGGTGCTCACTCTGATGGGCGACGCGGGTGGAAAAATTCAGCATATGGCAGCGATACAGGATGTCAGCAAGCAAGCTATCAGTGTCATCGCCAAAGAGTTGGAAAATTTAAACTATATATCCAGAGAGCCGGACCCGCGAGATTCCAGACAGATGCTTCTACGCTTCACCGAACACGGCCGCGAACTCATTGACCACTGCGTGGTTAGTGTCGATCAACTGGAACGCGAATTTATAGAGTTTGCAGGAGAAGAGGCTATTGCGAAACTGAAGAATGTTTTAAGCGCGCTTTATCACGACCTCCACCTGGAACAAGAACTCACTGGCGATATAAAACGCGTAGACCTGAGTTTGCTGGCCCAACAGCTTAGACAGCAGCTTGGCCCGCATGCGAGTCAGAGTTTAGGCAGACTTCTGTTGCCCCTGGATTCACCAATCACAAGGTAAAAAAATGAGCAACGGATTGTGGCTGACAATAATAGATAACTTTCACTGGATGGCAGGACTTCTGTCGATCACGAGCATTGTAGGGATCACCATAGTAGGGAAATGGCTGCTGTTTAAGATCGAACCACTGTCAGAAATGCGAAAACTTAACCGTCGCAAAGACAAAGAAAAGTGGGCGTTGGAAAAGTATCCACCCATTGTGCGTGCTACCCAGAAAGTCGGATTGTATTGCAATATCATTTTCTACTTACTGGTTCTACCTTTTTGCGTATCGCTTGCCCCTCAACCAATCTGGCAGATACTGCTTAATATTATTGTGCTGCTGATGTTCTACGACTTTCTCTACTACCTATCACATCGTTTTTGGTTTCATGGCAACGGCTCCATGCGCCAAATTCATGCGATCCATCATCAGGCGCGAAACCCCACTTATCTTGACTCCCACTATGTTCACCCCAAAGAGACATTCATTGGGTTAATGTTGTTCATGGGTTCGGTGGTATTTCTCACAGTTTTAATGGGGACATTTCACATCGCCACTATCGTCGTGACATTCATTATTTTTTATCAGCTTAATCAGGTGAATCACACCTTTATAGATCTGTCTTATTTCCCCTACAAAACGTTGAGCTGGATAACAGCAAAACATCATATTCATCACGAAAACATGCACAAAGGTAATTACGCCACTATCACATTGTTTTACGACAAACTGTTTGGAACTCTGGACTAAATCTTATAGCAACCCAAACAAAGCCATTCAAAACGGAGCCACATCATGAATGACCAGGAACGTCGAGCACTGGGCGAAGAAATGATTAAGGATGTCTACGCCGGTGATGTTGTTGTCCCGCCAGAGGGCTACGCCTTTACTGACATTATGCTAAAACAGCTATTCGCTGAGTTATGGACCCGCGATACGCTTTCGATGCGCGATAAACGTATTCTATTGATCGGTATTATTGCTGAGAAAGGCGAGCCGATGACCTTTAAACTTCAAATTAAAGCGTCCTTGAAGCGCGGCGAAATTAACGCAGACGAAGCTCGGGAGTTTCTACTCTTTATCGCACAATATGCCGGCTACCCGCGCGCGGCGGCCCTACTGGGCCCAGTGGAAGAAGCTATTGCCGAGGCGGAAAAAGAAAGTGCCCAGTAATGGGAGCTTAAGTTCACGATGGGCGTGCGGCAAGCTCACGACTCAGTCCCATATATAGGTAAACAGAGACAAGTAAACTGGCGGTCTCGAAAATAAGCGCCGCCAGGTTGTAGCTATCTTGGCCATCCAACAACAGCCCCACAGCTCTCCCCCCCGCAAGCCCGGCAAAGCACGCTATCATAACGGCATAGGCCATTTGCTGCTGGATAGCAGGCCGCTGCGCTCCCCAAAGTAGTAAAAGCCCGACTCCCAATTGTAAGCCTCCGTACATCGCCCGCACCTCCACCTTAGCTGATACCGAGTCGCCCATCTTCAGCATCTCAATCAAAAAATTAGGTTCGAAACATAGGTAAGCACCGTATGATGCAAATATAACTCCAATGAAGCGGAGGAAAAAAATCGTCATAAGTCAGTTCCTTTCGTTAGAGAGCATCGCTCCAAAGTCGATGCCAAAATTGTAACAGTGGTTCGTTTTTCCCAATGATTAAATCTTGCTCTCCAGCTTCCAAGCCACGCTGACATTGTTCAGCCATAGGCAAATCTTCTTCTTCGAACACCTCGCCACCAAAGCGATAAGCTTGCTCTGCCTCGTCAAAAGTGCCGTTAGGTCCGGCAATTCCCACGTATAGAACGCGAGAGTTTTCGGGTGTGGCACCCGGTTCCGTACGAATCATCTGCGCACCCGAACCGTTAACAATGATCATCACACCAGGGAAAATAGTATAGGTACACGAGCCTTCAATAGCATCTGGCCAATCGGCTTCTTCCAGATCATTTAACCGCCGGATCGATTTCAAAGGGAACGCCCATCGGCTTTCTCGGTTATAGGTGTCCACTATTGCATTGGATGCCAATACCGTCGCGACACTGTCGCGATGTAAAACGTTAAAGTGATAACTTTCCAGACTGAGGTCATTCACCAACTTCCAGTTCGCACGCACACTAATAACTCGACGATCGATAGCGCTATAACTCTCCAAATGAAAGTCACCGATCTCCTCTTCCAATTCACCCAACGCAGCTTCAACTTCACTGTGTGGTATATCCGTGTGAAGTGCCACAACAACGATCCCACATTTTTCAGAAACTGGCAGCCGAGTGAGGCCGCTGTCAGTTTTTTCACTATCAAAACAGGAATCCTGCGGCCGACCTACAAGCGCACCTTCCAAGGAATACGACCAGCCGTGAAACGGACAAAGCAGACGTCTCGTGTTCCCACTCCCTTGCGCAACGGGTGCCCCGCGGTGAGAGCAGGCGTTAATGAAAGCATGAATCTGCCCCGAAGAATCGCGGGTCAGTAGCACCGGGATATCCAGCACACTCAGACTTAAATAATTTCCCTCCCGGGGAATTTCCGCAGAAAACGCAACGGGCTGAGGTATATTGCGGAACAATGCCTCTTTTTCACTCGCCAGAACGTCTGTGCGGAAAAACACATTGGCCGGTACTCTAATTTCAGAGTCCGATTGATCAGTGCTGTTGGTATTGAAGTTATCCAACAGGCGCCTGTTCAAAGCGGTGGCAAGAAGAGACAAGATACTATCCCGGAACGACCGTCGCGCGCCAATCTGACTTGCGGCGCCCCTGGCTGCCCCGCTCACCCCAATCTGCACTTTCAGATTGCAAGTTGGATGCGGAGCGCCGGTCAGCAACTCCATCGCGCCTGTCTTCATGATGAATATAAGTGCAGCGGCAAATCTCGGTGCGACACTGTGGCAATGGCATATGTGGAGAATCGTCCGCTAAAAAGCGTCGGGATGAAAAACTTTTGACACTATCGCAGGCGTCGTCCTCAAACTTTATGGACGTAGAGTGATAAGGATTAAGCTTGTTTACAGCTCTCCTGACTTTTGGCTTTCTGCCATCAAACGGATTGAGTACCCAAATGATAGCGATAGCGCTGAAAACAACGACAATCAACGTACTCACTGCTAACTCCGCCTAACTATTTTCTTATGCTCGTTTGCTTAGTTACAAACTATTTTTATGCGACAACACACTAACCACAGTCTACATTAAACCGACTTTCTTGTCTTTGTAGGCTAAGCTTCGGTAAAGAGGACGAAAACGAAGCAACTTATAGAAATAGCGGTGAAACTTAACCCAGTTACTGCTGCCATACTATAAGACCCTGCGGATTGGCCGAGTTGAAAAGGCATTTATCCCGACCCCGCACTGATCCAGTTTACATCTGTGGGCCAGTCCCGCAAGGAGAAGTCACGTGGCACTAAACAGTCAAGACACAACACCATACTCCATTCATCGTGTTCCGCTAACCCGTCCGCTGATCTGGCTTGAAAAGGGCTGGGACGATATGATGCATCACCGTGGCGCGAGCCTGGCCTATGGCTGGCTGGTATCTGCTTTCGGTGCATTAGTCCTGGCCTACGAGCGACACCCTTTTTTCATTGCCTTCACAATCACTGCATTCCTTCTGGTCGGCCCGATTATGACAGCTGGGTTGTGCGAACTTTCGCGGCGGCAGTCGATAGGAGAAAAGGCGGACTTTGGCACATCTCTCAGCGCACTGCGCGGCCACAGGCACAATCTGATGAGCTTTGCCAACGCGCTATTTGTCGTTGGGCTACTTTGGTTCATCGTTTCCAGCGCTATTGCCTATGGCGCCACAGGATCTATCGCTCCGACTCTTCAGTCTACGGTGGGTGGAGATGTTCTGCGTCAAGTCAGCACGACCCAACTGATAAGCTACGTCGCCAGCGGTGGCGTGCTCGCCTGTATTGTGTTCGCCGTGTCCGTGGTTGCAGTGCCGATGATTATTGAAAACAATCTCGATGCCAAAACTGCTATGCGCACCAGCCTGAGGGTTACCCTGCGAGACCTGCCCGCTATGTTGGTTTGGGGCGCATTAATCGCCGCTTTGGTGGCCATAGGTTTTGCAACCTATCTGGTGGGAATGATCGTAATATTTCCGCTGCTCGGACACGCTACCTGGCACGCTTACAAAGACCTGGTGCATTAGAACTCATGGCACGAACGATGCGAGGCTGCACAAACCGCCTCCCATCGTAAGTCAACAACTGACCCATCATCTTCAGCCTCACTATTTCTCTCCTTCAGCTTTACCTATCCGACCCTTTGATTCTGGCCGCTCAGGGCATGTCTCCGTCGAGGCAACTACACTAATATTCCGAGTCGCTGCGGATATGGAATTACTATGATCATCAAATTGGCTCAACTGTGTACGCTGTCGTTGCTTCTTCTGGCGCAACTGGCATCGAGTTCGGATAAACCCAACATTGTCATTATGGTGGCCGACGACCTCGGCTGGAACGATGTCGGCTTTCACGGCGGCCCGATCGACACTCCCTCGCTGGACAAGCTCGCAGCACAAGGCGTTGAATTGTCGCGGTTTTACACAACTCCCATTTGCTCACCGACTCGCGCTGCACTCATGACCGGCAGGGACCCCATACGACTGGGTGTAGCCTACGCCGTCATCATGCCGTGGCACAACAATGGCATTCACCCCATGGAACACTTTATGCCAGAGACCTTTCTCGCAGCCGGATACCAAACGGCTATGGTGGGCAAGTGGCACCTGGGCCACTCTCTGCAGGCTTTTCACCCCAATGAACGCGGCTTTGAACACTTCTACGGACACCTTCATACCGAAGTGGGTTACTTCCCTCCATTTGGCAATCAAGGCGGTAAAGACTTCCAGCAAAACGGTGTCTCCATAGAGGCACAGGGCTACGAGACTTTTCTGTTAGCTGACGAAGTCTCTCGCTACATAAAAGCTCGAGATAAGGACAAACCGTTCTTCGTGTATATGCCTTTCATCGCTCCGCACACGCCCCTGGATGCGCCCGACGATCTCAAAGAAAAATACGCCGACCTGAAGGACACGCGCACCATCGCGCGCAGTAAAAATACTGATCAGACCCGGAAAATCAGCAAGCTGATGATGCGGCCCAGCGCCCGGCCTATATTCGCAGCCGTGGTGGACGGGATGGATCAGGCCATAGGCCAGGTACTTGACACTCTCGAGACCGAGGGCCTGACAGACAATACAATAGTGCTTTTCCTCAGCGACAACGGCGGTGCCGC
The DNA here is from genome assembly GCA_047612385.1 of Cryomorphaceae bacterium. Taxonomy (GTDB): domain Bacteria; phylum Pseudomonadota; class Gammaproteobacteria; order Pseudomonadales; family Halieaceae; genus JBALVT01. The sequence goes on from JBLGAR010000044.1 coordinate 16,422, forward strand.
CTACGCTACTGGTGGCGCAGATAACTATCCTCTGAGAGGGGGCAAGGGCGAAACTTGGGAGGGAGGGATTCGCGTCGTTTCGCTCATGCGCTGGCCCGAGAAAATCCAAGGCGGGCAAAAGATGACTTCGATTATGACCGCCATGGATGTATTTCCAACCCTGGCAGCCGCCGCTGGTATTGAACCGGGCAATGATACCTTTGAACTCGATGGCAAAAATTTATGGCCAGCCATAAGCGAGGGTAAAACCATACCGCGCTCCGACTTGGTCTACTTTGCATCGGAGACTCCCATACGAGGGTCATTCATGCTGGCCGCCTTTAACGATCACTGGAAACTGGTGCAGGAGATCGAACAGGGGCTGCTCGCTGCTAACGTCACTAATTATTTGTTTCGCACCGCAGATGATCCCAGCGAATACCACAATCTGGCCGCCGAGTTTCCAGATGTTGTGCGTCAGCTAAGCGCAAAAATTCACTACTGGCGTACGCTCTATCCCGTGGCGGGAACCCGCTCGGAGCTAGTTCCTCCTCCCGGTTGGCGCGCACCTTTAGATTGGGTGAGTTACCCACGTACCATCGATGAAACCCAGAGTGAACCGGCACCGGGAATGCCGCCTTCCTATGCTTTAAAACCACTGGACTGGCAACACGGTGAAGCCGGGCGTTTAATTTACAACTGTGAACCCTACAGATACATCGGCGGCGGGCTATGTAAGTAACAACCCTAGGGCCAGCTCTCGCGTCGACTCTTAGCCTTCCTTGTTTTTCTAGCTATTGAGAATCACTCCGGACTTTTCAACTGGGAAAACTGTGTCAGCAAAGGATAATTCCGCGACTGCCAGGCCCAAATGATTATCGGGGACACTGGAGGAATAATCAGAATACTGAGTTGATACAAGATTGCTATCGCGTGTTGATTGGGCAGGAGAACCGATGATTGATCAAAAAAAGGTTGCCCAAAACCCAGCATAAGGTTTTTTAAGGTGACACTAATCAAGCCAAAAAATATCAGGGCAAATAGAATCCATAATCCGACCGCAAAATTTCCCAAACTGTCGGATTGCGGCGTGGCGAAGTGCAGCGCCGCGTAAAACGGTATTGAATAGGAAAGCAATCGAACATTGGCTGGGAACCCCATTTGATAACCTGCCTTCTCGGCACTCACCAGCACACCGTTTAACTCACCAAAGTGTGTCATCACCAGGGCATTAGAGCCCTGCAGCTGAATCATAGCCACAACCTCTGGCATCCAGGCCCTGAAAACCACATCGCTCAGCCACACTGCGGGCCAAGCAAGCCACGCGTCGACGGACATCCACAACACGAAGCCAGGCACCAGAAGCAGCAATACCAGGCCAACAAACCGAGGTATGCTAGCCTTTTCAGTCATTGGAAGAATTCTCTGTGACTGTTTGCGAATTCAAAAAGCGCAAATACAGCATGAAAACAAGCAGCACATCGAGCATGATCAACACCGGCCACAGATAAAGATGGACCCAAGTAAAAATGTCGAGATTCCATTGACCAAGATAAAACAGACTAATGATGCGCCCGATATTCATAGACTGAATCGCCAAGAAGCCAATGCCAATGGCCGCCAGGCGATGTTTCCACTGTGCCGGAAAAGCCACTACTGCAGCAATCAAAACAATTGTTGCCTCCACTCCGTTACAACCCGCCTCTATGGAAACCGCGAACCCGCTGGCGGGATCTCGTAAAACCTTACCGTAGAAAACAACGGTATCATCAAAGGGAAAAATAAGTTGCGCACTGAGCCATGCTAAGCCACCGGTGAAAGGTTCTATTACCTGTGAGTGGACAGACTCCAACAGTTCAAGGGTAAAAAGCCCAATCAAAACAAGAAAGAACACAGTAACAAATCGGAGCATGACAGGACCTTAAAAAGGCAAAGAACCGCAATAATACCCGAGACTTTCATGCTTGGGTACACGCAAACCGAGTTATCGTCAAAGTGGTGTTTGGGCACTTGAAGTAAGCGGTGCCATTGTTGCTGCGCACGATTTTTGTCAATGCTTACCAGTGAAGGGGTGCCTTGAGGCTATATCACTTTCTTGAAATACTGCCCCTCGAAGTTAATCGCAGTTCCAGGGTAGCCCAGACATTGCGGCGCGCTCGTTCATTACATTGATAGCGTTACTTTGTCGAAACCTCCTCACATGCGAAAACAGAATGCTGCGAACTTCCTTGTTACTTATTTTCCAGATATAGCCATCTACAAAATAATGGTGGATGCTGACTGCCGTTGAAACTAGCAGTGCAAATCCATACACCTGGGTACGGCCCCCGAACAGGAGATCAGGGAAGTAGAAAACGATGAGCCCGGCCAATATCAGCAACATGTAGTAGCGACTACACCGGAGAATCTGCTTGATGACCGCTCCCTTTGTAACATCTGGCTGACTGCGATTAAGCTCAATCCGGAGCGGGAATATCAAATATTGTAGGGCGTGAGAAAGTTGTACGAATAGATACGCGTTGGGCTCAAAATTCAGCACCAGGTACCACAGATACACCGCTAGCCATGAGGCCAGTATCTGGGGCGTTGGGCTATGCCCCGCCCTGCGCTTGATGCCCACAAAAGTCATCACCCCGATTATAAAGGCGGCGATAGCACAGGCACTTACCACATTAAGCAGACTGGGAAGTTAGGGGTAAACAGGTACCAGCCAGTACTGCGGCAGACCCTCTACACCCCAGACCACATGCCACAGTAAAAGTACCCGCAACCCGGAGAGCAGGGTGAGTCTTTCCTAGTCCGTGATTTTGATTGCCGCTAGATAACTAAAGGATACGACCATTCCTCAGGCTTGACCGGTGTAATGCCAGGCAAGGTAAAAGGCGGCCATTAGCCACATAAAGTAAGCTATATCCTGCTGGATAAAGATGGTGTTTGTAGCCTGCGCAGGTTTACTGCCCATCGCAAGCGCAGCAATTATCGCCAGCACCAGTAGGATCGGCACATAAGCTGTGGCCCACGGATGTTTTTTGATGTTGGTGGATGGCTTATACAGTAGGCGGTATGAGGCCATGAAGTGCTGCCAGTTGATCATCGCCTGAAGAATGATGAAACTGCGAAAATAAATCTCACCCTGCACGCCGGACTTGCGAAAAAATATGTACACGAGCAGACCAGCCATCAATACGATCCACAGCCCACCAACGCAGAAAAAGTCAAACCCGGGGCTGATAAACGTTCTGAGCTGCAGAATGTGCCGGCGGAAGCCCGCCCAGAAATATTTACACCTAGTTGTCAGAATGCAACAGAGCCTCCTGACACAGGCCAATGCACTTGCCCTTTCGGAGCTGATCCATTAGCTTTATGCAATCTTAACCGCTACGTAATGGAATGAAATATGGCAACGGAATTTTCCGCTGGAAGTTTTTTGGGTCGATGGATCTTTGCATTAATTTTGGTCTTCGGAACCTACAACCCCACAGATTATTCCTTTATTTCGTGGATTACGGCAGAGGGCACCCAGTTTAGTCCCGTGATCGCGGTTGTAGGTGTCTTACTGCTCATCGGCTGGACAATGTTTTTGCGAGCGACCCTGATGTCACTGGGTATCATTGGAATCGCACTGGGGTTGGCGCTGTTTGGTGCGATTGTCTGGATGATGGTAGATTTCGGGCTAATTAATATGGAAGCGACCGGTGTTCTGACTTATGTCGCCCTGGTATTGCTGTCGCTAATTCTGGCGATCGGCATGTCTTGGTCGCATATCAGGCGACGTCTTTCGGGTCAATTTGACGTAGATGATCGGGATGACTAAAGGAGGGGTATAGACCGCGGTCTATACCCTGAGTCCTTAATTGTTCAGTGTAACCTTCTCAGTGTCATCGTAAGCTGGTACTTCAATCGCAACACCTTCATGGTCCAACAGATTGATCCCACCTTCCCTGTCTATCCAGCAGGTCGACATTGCGCTGAGGCCGTCAACCACGGACTGAATCCGCATTTGATTGCCGCCACGCTGCTTCTTGATAGATTTCAGCTTCAAGCGTGTATCTTCACCATAAATCCGCTTCAATTCTGATTTGCACAGTGCAAGGTGGTCATTGTCCGTGCTGCTGGCTGCCATGGAGGGAGCTGCAACTCCAGCCAAGACCATTCCAATTGTGACTCTTCTAAACATTTTCATCGTATTCACTCCTTGTGTGTTGTCAGGGGCTATACTAGACCTATCCATTTATGATGAAAATATCCGAATATGATTAGCCGTGTTGCATTTTCGGACATGCCTAAACACAACGGCCCACAACGCGAATTTAGATCGCAGAATCCATCTGATGGTGTATTTTTTCGAACTCATCTGCAATCAGCTCCCGCAAAACACGCATTCTCGCACTCAGGCGGAGATCCTTATGAGTCAAAACCCACATGTCTGAATGGTGAACGGTCTTGGCACCGGGAACTCGCACGATATCAGGTTCATCGTAGGCGGCAAAGCAGGGCATATAGCCCATGCCCATCCCATAACGCACAGCCTCAGTCAAAAAAGTAAGGTTCAGTATAGAGTGGCGCACCGGTAGGTTGGGGAAGTCGGTGTCTTTCACCCATTTCTCATCCTGATCGATGGGATTCTTGCCGATCCAGCTCAAATGGCTGACATCAGAGGGCTTATCCGCGTTTAGCACGCTTTTGTGAACATAAGACGAGGCCGTCATTCGGCCGAGAAATCGTCCGATCAGATAATCCGGTGGAGTAACCCCAGCGGGCATTACGCGAATCGCAATATCGGCCTCGCGTCGACTCAGATCAAGAGCGTCATAGCTGGGCATAAGTTCCAGCCCGATACCGGGATACGTGCGGGCAAACTCGGCAAAGCGCTTCATCAGAAAACCCAGGCCCCCGGTATCCGGAAGCGTGAGACGGATGCTACCTTCGAGTTCCTGATCTCCGCCGGTTATCTTCCTCTCTACGCCGTGTATTAATTCCTCTACATGCTCCGCGGTCGGCAACATCTCCTCGGCGCTGGTCGTCATTCGATATCCGTCAGGTGTCCGGTCAAACAAGCGAGTGTGCAGGTTGCCCTCCATTTCATCGAGACGCCTGGTAATGGTTGAGTTACTCACGCCCAATTCCTGCGCGGCACCGCGAGCGGAGCCTTTACGACTGAGCGCCAACAGCACCTTCATATCATCCCAATCCACGACTAAAGCGCTCCCTAAACCGATTTTAATTCAGGACATAGGTTAGCAGAAAACTACAGCTGGGAAAGAACGTGTCGACTTGGCTTGCCTAAGAGGGAATGAAAAAAAGCGGAGCTTAGTGTTTATCCGGGAAGAGTTCCTGAACATTGGATGAAGCAACGGTGGGGGGTTGCGTGGTAATCGCATTGCGCCCTAACTGGCCCATTTTTTGCCACACATGATCATGCTGCGTCTCATAGCCATGGAAGCCACTCACCGCTGATCGCAAAATAGTGGTAATACCGGCGCAGTCCATGGTGTCGCAATAATGGATTAAATCGACCAACTGACTATGAATTTGTGCGAAGGAGAGACACTCCTCTTCTGCCCGCATGATCATGGGGTGGCCAGTTCCGGTCACATTGTCACCGAGCAGCAATTCCTCGTGTAACTTTTCGCCCGGACGAAGCCCGATGAACTGAAGGTCAATTTGTCGACCACCAAAGGCGTCGTGCCCATTTTCATAGCCCGTGAGACGAATCATTCGCTTAGCCAAATCTACAATGCGGACCGGCTCGCCCATGTCTAAAACGAAGACATCACCGCCCGTTCCCATAGCACTGGCTTGCAGCACCAATTGCGCGGCCTCGGCGATACTCATGAAGTAACGCGAGACTTCCGGATGAGTCACCGTGACAGGGCCACCCGCATTAATCTGTTCCCGAAATAGAGGCACCACGGACCCTGAAGAACCCAAGACATTGCCAAAGCGCACCATACAAAACCGCGTGTTGGTATCCTTCTGCGCCAGACCTTGCAGTATCATTTCTGCAAAGCGTTTTGATGCGCCCATTATATTTGTAGGACGCACTGCCTTGTCGGTCGAAACCAATACAAAAGTCTCAACGTTGGCCTTGCGCGCAGCCTCGGCTGCATGCCAAGTGCCAAACACATTGTTGGCGACACCCTCGGCGACATTGTATTCAACCATCGGCACATGCTTGTAGGCCGCCGCATGGTAGACCGTTTGAACACTAAAAGTACGACACACGCTTTCCAGGCGACGCTGATCCTGCACCGAGCCGAGCAGAGGGATTGTGGTGACGGTCAGCTCAAGGTTTAAGGAGAGCTCTTTTAGCTCGCGCTCGATGTTGTAGAGCGCATACTCCGAGTTATCCAGCAACAACAATTCTTTTGGACCCGACTTTAAAATCTGGCGGCACAGCTCTGAGCCAATCGAACCACCAGCCCCTGTTACCATGACCACCTTGCCCGTAATGCAGCGATCGATTAACTCTGGATGCGGTGGCACGGCGTCTCTGCCGAGCAGATCGTCCAAAGCAATGTCTTGAATCTGATTGACACTTGCCTGCCCGCCCACCAACTCATTAATTTTTGGGACAGTGCGGACATAGACGGGCAAGCCCACCAGAGAATTGATTATTTCCTTACGACGTTCGGGTGAAGCAGAGGGGATAGCCAGCAAAATTTGGGTGATATCGTGTTCGTGGATGAGCCGCTCCAGATCCTCAGGTCGTGCGACCTGTAGCCCATTGATAACGGAACGCTGCATCCGCAGATCATCGTCTACAAATACGACGGCGCGATACTGATCTCCGTGGTGCAGTGCTGTCAGTAATTGGCGACCTGACTCACCCGCACCATAGATAATGACTTTTTTGGACAGAGAACGCAGCTTGGCCTGATAGTAGCCGCGCACTGTCAAGCGAGTACCACCAATAAATAGCAGCGCCAAACCCCAATAGACAAAAGGCATAGAACGGGGCACTTCTGCCCCAGAGACAAAGACAACGCATGCGAGTAACAAAGTAGAATAGCTAACGGCGGTTATAACCGCCCATATCGCTTGCTGGCCCATAAATCGAATGACAGCACGATACAGGCCCAGACGAAGAAATATAACGGCACTAAACAAAACGGTGAAGATGGCACACAAAACTTCGACTGCACCGAGGTGGAAGTTGGTTTGGCCCAGACGCAGACCTACTGCTGACCACATAGCAGCAGTCACAAAAAGCATATCCAGCAGCAGCAAAAAAGCCTGTTTGATATTACGAGGCAATTCTACAAGTTTTTCTAATGCCTCAACCAAGCTCCCGGTGATAGTGGAGGCGTAGCGCGCAGCAAGAATACCAATGCGGTTAATCAATCCCCTATCACCCCTGGTAGTCAAATTGCTCTGGTTGCGGAGGCCAGGAGCACAAATGGAACGTAGCACTTTACGTTAATTTGGCAGTCTTAGCCATGCCAAGAGCGATGGGAATGTATGCCAAAATTACCAAATAGGCAGCTTTATCGGGGTTGGTATGTAAAAACCAGGCAATCGGAAAAAGCCAGAATACATAGAGCGCAAGAAGCAATAGTACCACCGGTTGGTGAGACCCCCAGTGCCGGCTTAAGCGCTGATACCCATGCTGATTATGCGCTTGGCTTATCCTCTTTCCAGCCAATAGACGCGCGGTTAACGTCCAACTCGCATCCCCAATAAACGCCGCGAGTAGCACTGCCCAAACTGCAAACGACACAAACCCCTGCGTCGCTCCAAAGCCTGCCAAACCGGCGAGCAGAAAGCCCAGAGGAATACTGCCTGCGTCACCGAGAAATAGGCGTGCCGGGGCCCAGTTCCAGGCCAAAAAGCCAAGAGCACTGGCGGCCAAAAGTAGACAAAACAAGGTGTATGCTGCGGCCTCTGAATGCGTATTCGCAAAGAAAGCAGCCCCAAGACTGGCGAGGACACATTGCGTCGCCGCTATGCCATCAATCCCGTCCATAAAATTGTATAAATTAAGAGCCCATATGATGGCAAAGGACAAGCATAGCCACTGTAGGAGGACCCAAGGAGTGATTGAACTAGACGGTAAATTCAGCACTACAGCCGCAGTAGAGATACTGACAACTGTATAAGCCAGAAATCTCACTGCTACTGAAAGCCCGCGCGAATCGTCGAGCACACCCACCAACATCAGAAAGATAGCGGCGAAAAACAGCCATGAGAGCTCGAACACCCAGGGACCCATCAGCGTGAAGCCGAATGCAAAGGCGATCAGAAGAGGCACACCACCGCCGTGTGGTGTGGGTTCCCGGTGCGAACTTCTCTCATTGGGTCGATCAAGAATTTTCCAGGATTTAGCCAGGCGCAAATAAACGCCACAGGCAATAAGTGAACTCACAAAAGTAGCAAATATCGCAGTCATCTGCCGGTTCCTGGCCCGCGCATAATCTGCTCTACGGTATCCTCAAAGGAATAAGCAGGGCGCCAGTTTACCGCCGCCAACAGCTCCGTATTGCTGTAGTTCTCCGAACCAAATACTTTGATATAGCTAGTCCCGCGCGGATTGCGCCCCACCAAGTCTCGCAAGGCACAGGCACAGCGCCAAACCCACAGAGGCAGCCAGCTACGGGAAGGCTCTCTACCCAACGCGCTTTGCATCAGAGCGTATACCTTACTCGCGCTATAAGAGTTGCCATCGCAGACAATCCACAGATGAAAACCTTCGGCAGGTTCCCGTACCAAGGCCACCAGCAATGCGGCCATATCATCAACTGCAATCATGGAACGCCCCCCCAACTCAGGTGGACGAGGTATACCGGCGCGGGCAGCTTTGGCGAGCAGCTGGAGGTTCCCGGCGGCACCCGCCCCGTAGACCAAGGCAGGGCGCAGAACAACCACGGACATCGCGCTGTTCTCATAAGCGACCTGTAAACCCAGTTCTGCCTGCCGCTTATAATAACCGTAGGGGTCAGTTGCCGGTACGCATTGATCTTCGCTCCTGGGGTCTGCACCCGACGGAGATCCCATCGCCTTAACACTGCTGAGGTAAATGAAGTTTTTAACACCGGCGGCGGCGGCGGCGGCGGCAAGATCCAAAGTCGCGCGGTAATTTACGGCTTCATAGGTGTGCGCAGCTGCATCCCGATGGGCTATTCCCGCCAGATGAAACACCGTCTCTACTCCGGCTAGCCACTGGGGAGGGACGGCACTAACTTCCAGGTCCAGCGCATAGGCACACTGCCCATTGACCAAGGTGCCGCCGCTGCGACTGATCGCTATAAAGTCAATCGCGTTTGTGCTCAGTCGCTCACACAACGCGCGCCCAACAAATCCAGTCGCTCCTGTAACAAGGCATTTCATCTATTGAGCTCGTATTTTCTGCACAAAAAAGGGGCCGAAGCCCCTCATGATACGGATGCGGTCATCTTATTCCAATGTTAATAAAGCTCTGTTTTTCTCAATGGTAGAGAGCCCCACGCCCTTGACGTCCTCCAGTTCGTCGACCGAGGCAAAAGGACCATAGGTTTCCCGATAACGTACAATTTCTTTTGCGCGACTTATGCCGACCCCCTTTAGGCCTGCTGCGAGGGTCTGCGCATCGGCATGGTTAATGTTAACGCTAGTGACCACCGCCGCTGGCGTCGGATCTTTAGCTTGGACATCGGTACTGGTTAGCACCGGATTTAACCCGAACAACAGCGCAAAACCGAGGGCGCCAAGTAGCGAAATTGAGCGTCGCGGACTTATCAGTTCAAGGTGCAATTGTGGCTTCGTAATAGTTGAATCATTCATAATGTAATCTCCATTTATAGTCAATGCATCCATGCATCACCCGTATCGAAGATCAGTCTAGCAGTGCATCAGCCGCTCGGAAGCAAACTGCGCGAAATTGATTTTATTCTTCTAACTCGAGCTCTTTGTGTACTTGCTCAAGCGCTTTTAGAGGGTTGGCAGCGCCCGTAATGGAACGACCGATAACCAGATAGTCGGAGCCGTAACTGATCGCCTGTGCCGGGGTAACCACTCGCCGCTGATCACCGCTACTCTCTCCCGACATTCGAATACCCGGAGTCACCAGGGTGAAGCTCGCGCCCCTTTCACGCCGCAGGGCTTGCGCTTCCTGTGCCGAGCAGACAACACCCTCCAGGCCACTATCTTGCGCGAGAGCCGCCAATCGAGAGACTCGCTGTTCAACAGATTCTGTATAGCCCAGTTCAAGCAGATCTTCCGCCGACATGCTTGTCAGTACTGTAACGCCAATGAGTAGCGGCTTTTGCTGGAAGCCCTGCAGCGCATCGGCGGCAGCTTCCATCATCCTGCGCCCACCGCCGGCGTGTACGTTGACCATCCAAACACCCAACTGCGCCGCTGCTTTTACTGCGCCTGCGACGGTATTGGGAATGTCGTGATACTTTAAATCCAGAAAAACGTCGAAACCGCGAGACTGCAGAGTTTCCACCAAGGCGGGACCACAACGTGTAAACAGTTCTTTACCCACCTTAAGTCGGCAAAGATCAGGAGACAGCCGGGAAACTAAGTCCAGTACCGAGCTTTGGTTGGGGTAATCTAAGGCAATCACGACAGGCGAATTCATTCTAACTCCACATTGGGCGAAACGGATGTTCTAGGAGAACCACCGCTTTTAATTGTTTTCATCGCGCCCCAGTATTTACAGCTGAGACAGAACCAGTGCAATTGCTGGCCTGCAAAACCACAGTGTTCGCATCGATATAGGGGGCGCTCCGCCAGCAACTGTGTCACCAGAACTTGCAGCATATCGAGATTATCTCGCGCCGGCCCTTCGGTAATATCCAGTTGTAAACGAATCAATCTGGCCAACCCTCGCAGTGAGGGCTGGTCTGCCAGGCGGCTGGATAAAAACTCCGCCGCCGCTTTTTTACCTCCGCCTTCACAAATATCTTCAGCTACCGCCAGAAGCAAATTTGGAGATGGGTCGGAACCCAGACAATCCTCAAGATAAACTCTTAAAGATTTCTCATCACCGATCTCGCCGTAGCATTTTCGCAACAAAGAAATAGTCTCGGGGAGAAAATCCGGGGCCTGATGTCTCACTTTACGCAGCGCCTTGATGGCGCGTTTGAAGTGTCCAGACTTGTATTCCACTTGACCGAGCATGATAGAGGCTCGCACGCATTGTTTGTCTTGCCCAAGTGCCTTTTCCAACAAGCCGTGTGCGCCGCGCAAGTCTCCCGCCGACAGTTTTACCTCGGCGAGCTCACAATAGTAGTGAGCCCTGGCTATAATCAGCTGACGGCTGCCTTCATCATTTGTACCGGACGCCGCAACTCCCAGCAATTTTTTGCGCGCCAGAAGGTCACCCGCCACTTCGATCGCTCGGTGCCACTCGCGTTCGCTTTGGTAGATTTCCAGCAGGTAACGGCGACTTTGTTCGCGCTGCTCAGCAGATTCATCTACCAAACTCAGTAATAAACTTTCGGCGCGATCCAACAAACCTGCGCTAATGTAATCCTTTGCCAACTCCAGGTGAGCCTGATGAATTTGTACCCGCGGCAAACTCGGTCGCGCCAATAGATTCTGATGCACTCGTATAGCACGCTCTACTTCTCCGCGCTTGCGCAGCAGATTGCCTAGCGCTAGATGGGTATCCAGTGTTTCGCTATTCACCTCAAGTGCGTCAATGAAAGAGTCAATGGCACCATCGGGGCGGCCGTCCAACAAATAGTTCAGGCCTTTGTAGTAATCGCTGGTGAGTTCTGAACCTGTAGATGAAGGGCTGGAGCTGCGACGCCCCAAAAACCATCCAATGGATATAGCGGCAAAGAGCACTAACAATATCAGAAAATCATTCAACCGGTTTTAGCCCTGCCGTACTTAATTTATCAAGTTCCAAATTGGATTTGGTAGCCTTCTTATTCGCCGATCTCAGGGCCGTACGCAAGCTCACGACAATGCCCATTACTGTTAACATTCCCGCGATTCCACCCACCGCAAATGCGGCGAGGACCCAAAGAGCGAGGCTTTTCTCTGCGAAGGTATAAACCAGTAAATCGAGCGGAACCAGCACAGTATTTTGCAGCGCAAACAAGACACCAACGCCGATGGTAGCCAGAATAATAAGAACAGTGATGAGTTTGCGTAGTAGATTCATGGTGGCTTCCCTATCACAGACGTGACTTTTAATAATCCAGTTGTTTTAGCGTGGAGATATCGGCTCGCCAAACCGCCTAAAAAAAAAGCGGTGTGACCTTGCGATCATACCGCTTCAGATTTTCCAGGCAACTTTTACAGGCCAGCGTTTAGCCCAATATTCACCCTTTCGCGAAGCTCTTTCCCAGGTTTGAAATGCGGCACGAATTTCCCTGTCAGCTCAACTGCGTCGCCTGTTTTGGGATTGCGCCCGCGCCGAGGCTCTCTGTAGTGCAGGGAAAAGCTACCAAATCCGCGTATCTCAATTCTCTCTCCAGTGGAGAGGGCCTGAGACATCTGCTCGAGTATAGTTTTTATCGCCAACTCGACATCCTTGGACGAAAGTTGCGTCTGACTGGCGGCGATTAGCTCAATCAATTCACTTTTGGTCATGGTGCCTCCAGTGCATGGCTCATTTATTATCGGGGTATTTCTTAATCACCCACATTGTGAACGTATGCCACAAATTGCGCAAGTCCTTGTTTTTAACCAAAAAAGGACCCGCCGAGGCGAGTCCTTTTCGAGTATAGCGATGGAGGGAGACGTAAGCTTACTTATCTTCCATCTTCGCTTTGATCAAGTCGCCAATGGTGCCTGGAGATGCCGAGGCAACTTCCTTCTCTTTCAGAGACTGGACGGCTTCTTTCTCGTCGTCAAAGTCTTTCGCTTTGATAGACAGCGCCAAACCACGATTCTTACGATCGACCGAGATAATCTTGGCCTCTACAGAATCACCGACTTTATAGGAGTTGCGAGCATCTTCAACCTTCTCACGACTGATGTCAGAAGACTTCAATATACCCTCTACTTCCTCAGCCAGCTTGATCGTGACAGACTTGGCATCCACTTCAGTTACTTCGCCAGTTACAATCGCGCCGCGATCGTTTTCAGCAACGTAGTTTGAGAAGGGATCGTCTTCCAACTGCTTGACGCCCAGAGAAATGCGCTCGCGCTCAGGATCGATCGACAAGATGACAGTTTCAATCTCGTCGCCTTTCTTGTAGTTGCGAACCGCTTCTTCGTCTGTCTCATTCCAGCTGATATCTGACAAATGCACCAGACCGTCGATATTGCCTTCGAGCCCAATGAAGATACCAAAGTCTGTAATAGACTTGATGTTGCCAGAGATCTTATCGCCCTTGGCGTACTGACCTGCAAAGGCATCCCATGGATTCTGCTGGCACTGCTTGATGCCCAGTGAAATACGACGGCGCTCTTCGTCGATATCCAGAACCATCACTTCTACTTCGTCGCCCAGCTGGACGATCTTGGAAGGATGTACGTTCTTGTTAGTCCAATCCATCTCGGAAACGTGCACCAGACCTTCAACACCTTCTTCCAGCTCAGCAAAACACCCGTAGTCGGTAAGATTGGTGATACGCGCTTTGACGCGAGTATTCTCTGGATAACGGCCCTTGATTTCAACCCAGGGATCTTCACCCAGTTGCTTCAGACCCAGTGATACGCGATTGCGCTCGCGATCAAACTTGAGGATCTTGACATCAATTTCCTGGCCGACTTCTACAATCTCGGAAGGATGCTTGATGCGCTTCCAGGCCATATCAGTGATGTGCAACAGACCGTCTACACCACCTAAGTCTACGAAAGAACCGTAGTCGGTCAGGTTCTTAACGATACCCTTAACAGACATACCTTCTTGCAGCGTTTCCAGCAGAGCGTCGCGTTCTACGCTGTTGCTCGCTTCCATAACGGCGCGACGTGATACAACCACGTTGTTTCGCTTTTGATCCAGCTTGATAACTTTGAATTCGAGTTCCTTGCCTTCCAGGTGGATGGTTTCGCGCACTGGGCGAATATCGACCAAAGAACCGGGCAGGAATGCGCGGATAGTATTGATATCAACTGTAAAGCCACCTTTGACCTTGCCGTTGATAATACCGGTAACTACTGCATCTTCTTCGTGTGCGGCTTCGAGCTCTTTCCACGACTCGGCGCGCTTGGCTTTTTCACGTGACAACTTGGTGGCACCAAATCCGTCTTCTACAGATTCCAGTGCAACCTGAACTTCGTCGCCAATAACCAAAGCACATTCACCCGCGGCATCTAGAAACTCTATGCGGGGAATAACACCTTCAGATTTTAGACCGGCGTGAACGGTAACCCATTCACTATCGATGTCGATGACAACTCCGGTTACGATCGAACCGGGAACCATATCGACTGTTTTCAAGCTTTCTTCAAATAACTCAGCGAAACTTTCGCTCATTATAAATACCCATTCAAAAAATGATGTCAGCAAACGTTCTGCTGTTGCCGCGTCTCCAGCCGACCCGGGTCATCCCAAATTAGCTGCTGGCCCTACCCTGACTGGAATCAGTATGACCAACAGCACTTTTACTTTCATTTTTTAAGGAGTTTGGCGCTTTTAGCTGCCATCTAATCCTTTTTCCACCACTTTTAGCATAACCTGATCAAAAACGTTTTCGATCGATTTACCCGTACTATCGACGATAATGGCGTCCTCAGCAGGAACCAAGGGAGAGGCTGCACGACTAATATCACGTGCATCCCGCTCCTGGATATCCTCCAGAAGGCGCGGGAGACTAACACTTTCACCTTTTGCAATCAACTGAGCATAGCGCCGCTGGGCGCGCTCTTGAGCGCTGGCAGTGAGAAAAAACTTCAGTGGCGCATGTGGAAAGACAACGGTTCCCATATCTCGGCCATCGGCTACCAAACCCGGGGGCTGAGCAAACTCTCGCTGTCGGTCGAGAAGTGCCGAGCGCACCTCAGGAATTGAGGCGACATTGGACGCACCTCGCCCACCCTCTTCAGTGCGAATGATTCGACTGACATCGGTGCCTTTATAAGCCACCATAATCTCACCAGAAGAGGCGCTGACAAATGATACCTCAAGATTTCTGGCCAAGTCAGTTACGGCGGGATGATCGTCCCAGCTCACACCTTCGATAAGGCAAGCCTGCCCCACCACTCTATACAGGGCACCACTATCTAAAAAATGCCAACCCAGCGCTTCAGCCAGCAAATGACTTATTGTTCCTTTGCCTGCGCCGCTCGGCCCGTCAACAGTGATGACTTTAGATTGGCTCACTTTTCAGTCTGCCAGGGCCGATATTTGTAACCCGAGCCCGCGCGCCAGGGCGTCAAAACCGGGAAATGAGGTTGCGACATGATCGCAGTCCAGAATCTGAATTTCTCGCTCGGACCGCAATGCGGCGATAGCAAATGCCATTGCTATGCGATGATCATGAAAGGTACGGATACCGCCCCCCCCTATAACACCACCTTCGATAACAATGCCGTCCTCGAGGACTTCGTTGACAATACCCAGTGTCGTAAGGCCCTCCGCCATTGCCGCAATTCGATCGCTCTCTTTGACACGCAATTCCTTGGCGCCGCGCAACACCGTGCGCCCCTCTGCGCAGGCCGCAGCGATGAATAAAGCGGGAAATTCATCGATCGCCAGAGGTACCTGGTCAGCGGGAATTTCGATACCGGTTAAGGCTGCGTATCGAACGCGGATATCGGCAACTGGCTCACCACCGACTTCCCGTTCGTTTTTCAATTCAATATTTGCACCCATCAAAGACAGAATCTTGAGTACGCCAGTGCGGGTTGGATTGATTCCGACGTGGGTGAGAAGTAAGTCGGAGCCCGGCGCAATACTCGCGGCGACAATAAAAAAAGCCGCCGAAGAAATATCCGAAGGCACATCAATGTCCATAGCTTCGAGTTCGCCGCCACCTTGCAAGCTGATGACACCCGCGTCGCTGTTAACCTCGTAGCCAAATCCGCGTAACATTCTCTCAGTGTGGTCTCGGGTGGGTGCCGGTTCGGTTACTGATGTTGTCCCGGACGCGTAAAGACCTGCCAAAAGTACACAGGATTTCACTTGCGCACTGGCCATAGGCAAATCGTAATGGATGCTGTTCAAGGCTTGACCGCCGGTCACTGAGAGCGGCGGGCGACCGCCGCCGGCACTGGATAAAACCGCGCCCATAGCCGTCAATGGGTCCATGACTCTGCCCATCGGGCGCCCGCATAGAGACTCATCCC
>JBLGAR010000045.1:0-32352 GCA_047612385.1 Cryomorphaceae bacterium
ACGATACCTTGGAGATTTGGCTTTTTGACGGTGATATGCGCACCTGGATTACGTCCACGCTGGGCCTTTCCTTTGACCAGCGCAACGCTTTGATTGTGGGTATTGCGATGGGCATGGCCGTGATTCCGACTATATTTTCTATTACCGAGGATGCTATTTTCGCGGTGCCTAAGCACTTGAGCTATGGCAGCCTGGCACTGGGAGCTACTCCTTGGCAGACCTTGGTAGGCGTTGTGCTGCCGACGGCCAGTCCCGGCATATTTTCCGCCTTAATGATTGGTATGGGCAGGGCGGTGGGTGAAACCATGATTGTACTTATGGCTACGGGCAACACGCCCATTATGGACGCTAATATTTTCGAGGGTATGCGAACGCTAGCGGCCAACATTGCTGTAGAAGTACCAGAGGCAGAGGTCGATAGCACTCACTATCGCGTACTCTTCCTGGCGGCGTTTGTATTGTTCTTATTCACCTTTGTGGTTAACACGATCGCCGAACTGGTTCGCCAGCGTATGCGACTGAAATACGGTTCACTGTAATGACACAATCGGCTTCTAAAAGTTTACAGTCCACTGGCAGCAAAAACATCGTTGCCTGGGTAAAGAGCGGCGAACCGATGATCTGGGGCAATGCCGCAGCGGTTAGTATCAGTTTGATAGCGGTGCTGGGGTTGATTGCTCTTCTTGCGGTACGCGGCTTCGGACATTTTTGGCCCTCGGATGTACTGTCAACGACGGTCACCTACCAGGGACAAAGTCGCGTACTGCTGGGTGAGATTGTTGAAGAGGTGGAGGTTTCAGGCGAGCAACTCTCTGATGCCGGGATAGAGCTGCTCGGCGATGGTCCATTTTTTAAACGTTTTTTGATGAAGCAGGGGAATCGCGATTTTCTAGGCAATGATTTCTTGTGGGTGATTGATGAACAGCTTTCCCAAAAGGCCTATCCACAAAAAGCGATGACGGTTGAACGTTTGGAGTGGGGCAATTTTTATGGGTATTTGGAAACCGTATCCGAAAATGGTGAAGTGGTTGGTGATGTTCGCCAGAACGAACGGGGAGCTTGGGCAGCCTTCGAATCGTTAATTGATGCTACCACGGCGGTTCGCGAAGAGATCCACGATCTTGAACGAACAGACATTGGAAGTATTAACTATTCGTTGGAGCGTTTGCGTCTAGAGGAACGATCACTGGAGCTGGATGAGGAGTTAACGCCATCCGCGCAATTGCGATTCGCAGAGGGGCGGGATCAGTTAAACAACCAGTACAGGGAGTTGCAAAAAGAACTGTATCGTTTGTACGACAGCATAGAGAAACACAGCTACACCGCGGTGCTTTCCAGTGGGCAAGTGGTGACGCTACCGTTGTCTAAAATAGTCAGAGTTTATCAACCTAACCAGATGGGTGTTGCCGAAAAGCTTGGCATGTACTTTGAAAAGCTCGCGGAGTTCCTAACGGCTGAGCCGCGCGAGGCGAACACTGAAGGCGGCGTGTTTCCAGCAATTTTCGGAACCGTAATGATGGTCTTGCTGATGTCCGTTATGGTGACACCTTTTGGCGTTGTCGCTGCCGTATATCTGCGAGAATATGCGAAGCAGGGCTTTGTCACACGAGCTATTCGCATAGCTGTAAACAATTTGGCAGGTGTGCCTTCAATTGTTTATGGTGTCTTCGGTCTGGGTTTTTTCATCTACTTTGTGGGTGGAGAACTGGACGAGATTTTTTTTGCCGCGGCGCTTCCGAGCCCAACCTTCGGCACGCCCGGATTGATGTGGGCCTCACTGACTCTGGCATTACTGACGCTTCCCGTTGTCATTGTGGCGACGGAAGAGGGACTGTCGCGTATTCCAAAATCTTTGCGAGAAGGTAGTTTGGCACTGGGTGCAACACGCGCAGAGACGCTTTGGCGGGTGGTTTTACCGATGGCAAGTCCGGCTATGATGACCGGGCTGATTCTGGCCGTCGCCCGAGCAGCAGGGGAGGTCGCGCCTTTGATGTTAGTAGGGGTTGTTAAACTCGCTCCGACACTCCCCCTGGACGGTAACTATCCGTTCATACATTTGGATCAAAAGTTTATGCACCTGGGCTTTCATATCTATGATGTGGGTTTTCAAAGCCCCAATGTTGAGGCTGCACGCCCACTTGTTTATGCAACGGCCTTGTTGCTGGTGGCGATAATTGCCCTATTGAATTTGGCAGCAGTGGGTTTGCGTAACCGCTTGCGAGAGCGTTACAAATCGCTTGAGAACTGATTGCTACACTTAACTGAACAGGATTTGAATTATGCAAAGTCACGCGATTGATATTGAAGCCTTAAACCGCCCCAAATCGATTGATGCCGAGCCCGCTGAAACGAGCTTGAGGGTCGAGGATTTGCAGCTGTATTACAATGGGGATACCCATGCGCTAAAAGATATCGATTTAGAGATCCCCAAGCGCCGTGTAACAGCATTTATCGGTCCAAGTGGTTGTGGCAAATCCAGCCTGTTGCGCTGCTTCAACCGCATGAACGACCTCGTGGATGGTTGCAAAGTGCACGGTAGTATTCGCTTGGAAGGTGATGATATTTACGCCCCAGGTGTTGATGTTGCGAGTTTGCGCAGGCGCATCGGCATGGTGTTTCAAAAACCCAACCCCTTTCCAAAATCTATTTACGAGAATGTGGCTTACGGTTTAAGGATTCAGGGCATCAACAAGAAGCGTGTGCTCGACGAAGTGGTAGAAAAATCTCTTCGGTCCGCCGCGTTGTGGGATGAAGTGAAAGATCGAATTGACGACAGCGCGCTTGGTTTGTCGGGCGGACAGCAACAGCGTTTGGTGATTGCGCGTACCATTGCCGTGGAACCAGAGGTTCTGCTGTTGGATGAACCGGCATCCGCGTTAGACCCTATTTCTACTTTGAAAATTGAAGAGTTAATTTACGAATTGAAATCGCGCTATACCATCGTGATCGTGACCCACAACATGCAGCAGGCAGCGCGTGTATCGGATATGACCGCGTTTATGTACATGGGGCAGCTTATCGAGTATGACGATACGGACACCCTGTTCACCAACCCGTCGAAGAAGCAAACTGAAGACTATATTACCGGGCGCTACGGTTAGAGGATTATCACAATGTTAAGTCAGGACAGTTACAAGCAACATATTTCGGCGCAGTTTAACGCTGAACTGGATGGTGTGAAGACTCATCTGTTGGAAATGGGCGGTAGGGTTGAGCAGCAGTTGAGCTCGGCGATAGAGGCCTTGATAAAGCTGGATAGCGGCGAGGCGGCCAAGGTCATTGCGCTGGACCAAGAGGTCAACAGAATGGAGATGAGCATAGATGATGAGTGCTCGCGCATCCTGGCCAGGCGTCAACCTGCCGCCAGCGACCTACGTCTGGTTTTATCTGTGGCCCGTATGATTACTGATCTGGAGCGCATAGGCGACGAGGCCGCTAAAATTGCTCGTCAGGCGATCAAGCTCAGCGAGGAGGGCAAATCACCGAGTAACTTTGTCGAAATCCGTCATATTGCTGTTCATGTGGCTGATATGTTGCGCAATTCTCTGGATGCCTTTACGCGTCTTGACGTCGATACAGCGGTTCAGGTGGTTCGTCAGGATAACGCGGTAGATAAAGAATACGGGAGTGCCCTACGCAGTCTTGTGACCTTTATGATGGAGGATCCGCGCGTCATTTCCTCAGTTCTGAATGAAATGTGGGCGCTGCGAAGCTTGGAGCGAATAGGCGATCATGCGGCTAATATCGCCGAGCATGTCATTTATCTTGTGCGCGGGCTGGATGTACGTCACATCGGATTGGATGAGCTAATCTCTCAAGTTGAAGAGACAGAGTGATGAGCGCCTTATTGCTATAGCCGCAGGCGCGGCGGCAGCGCTATAAAGCGGGTTCATTGTCACCGCAAACATTGATCCCGATTGCTGCAATGACAACACAGGCCACTGCGATCATAGCTTGCCCACCTAGACTTTCCCCCAATAACACCATACCAACCACCGCCGCAGCGGCAGGTTCCACGCTAACTAAAACACCGTAGTTTCGCGCAGGCATCCTTTTCAGGGCGGCGAATTCGAGCGTAAACGGTAGGGTCGTCGAAATTAAGGCTATTCCGAAGCAGGCGAGAAGGATTAAGGGGTCTGAGAGCAATATGATTGAGACAGGAGCGGCAAATGGCAGCATTATGATCGCCGCCACTGCCATTCCAATGAGCAAGCCATCATTGCCCGGTACTTGCTTACCTACACGAGTGGCCAGAATAATGAATAGTGCCCAGCCGCAGCCCGCCATTAAAGCAAATGCCACTCCGAGCGTGTTTAGATTGGCTCCGGCTAGTGGAGACAGCAATATAATACCCACAGCGGCGAGGGCTACCCAAACAAAGTGGCTCTTGCGTCTGGATGTTAGGGCCGCAACGCCTAAAGGCCCCACAAACTCGAATGCGACGGCGGTTCCCAGTGGAATGAGTGCAATGGACTTGTAGAAAAAGAGATTCATCATGGCAATGCAGGATCCGAAAGCCAGAAGTATCCGCCACGAGTTTGCAATCGTCTCACCGAGTTTCGGTATTCTCCGCCGCGAAACGAAGCCCAGAATAAGAGCGGAAAAGATAATTCGCGCCGCGACGGTTCCCTCCGGGCCGAGTGTTGGAAAAAGACCCGTAGCCAGCGCTGCACCCACCTGAATTGACGTTATCGCCAGCAGCACCAGAAGGGTAGGCGACAGAGATTCCAGCACCGATGAGCTGTTTTGGGCTTTCAACTCTTATTGCCTCCGTCGTCCTATCAATCCTTAGAAAATCTAGTGCATCGACTGCTTTGCGGCAGATAAACGATCCTAAGCTCTATTTGAGAATCGATGGTTCATGCTCCCGATAATGGCATTAAAGCGGGTCAAAGCGAAATGGTTATGGAGAAGGGATTGGTCATCTATAAAATTTGGATTATTTGCCCTGCAATAGTGGTGTATAGGTTTGCAATGCACAGCGGCTTCGGTACAATACCGCCGCTGTTGCAGCTTGGCTGTCGCACACACTGCGTCCCCTTCGTCTAGTGGTCCAGGACACTGCCCTTTCACGGCGGTAACAGGGGTTCGAACCCCCTAGGGGACACCATATTTAAAAAAAGCCCGGTATCTTACCGGGCTTTTTTTATGCCAAAATGGCCCATAGCATTTGGGATATCAGGGCAGTGGGTAACGTTTTAGGGAGTTTTGCATGAGCCGCTACTGGAGCAAGCTGGTTAAAGAGTTAAACCCGTACGTGCCGGGTGAACAACCGCAGCTCGATAATCTGATAAAGCTCAATACCAATGAGATCCCGTTTGATCCGGCTCCGGGTGTTCTCGCGGCTATCGCTTCTGTCACAGGCAGTGATTTACGTCGATATCCCGACCCGGAATCTGGGCAACTGAAAAAGGCCTTCGCGGACCTGAATAATCTTAAACCCGAGCAGGTGTTCCTCGGCAACGGATCGGATGAAGTACTCGCCCATGTTTTCCAAGCGCTCCTTAGTCAGGAAAACCCCATTTGCTTTCCGGACATTACCTACAGCTTTTATCCTGTTTGGTGCAAGTTGTATCGTTGCGAGTTTGTTACTGTGCCGCTGGCAGACGACTTCACCCTTAATCTGAAGGCGTTTCCCAAACGAAACGGCGGCATCATCATTCCAAACCCCAATGCCCCCACGGGTATATTGCTCGGCTTGGACGGGGTCACAGAGCTGTTGAATACGCACCGGGATTCCGTCGTCGTGATTGACGAAGCCTACATTGATTTTGGTGGCGAATCTTCGGTGCAGCTCATCAATGAATTTGACAATCTGTTGGTTGTTCAGACGCTGTCCAAATCTCGTGCACTGGCGGGTTTGCGCGTTGGCGCAGCAATGGGCAATGCCAGTTTAATCGAGGGGCTTGAGCGGGTTAAAAACTCGTTCAATTCTTACCCGATTGATGTTGTTGCTCAGCTTGCTGCCTTGGCCTCCTTGGAGGACCCGAAGTACTTCAAGGACTCTTGCGATAAAGTGATTGCTAATCGCGAATGGCTTTCACAAAGTATGAGTGACTTGGGTTTTGAGGTATTGCCTTCAAGCGCCAACTTCGTATTCGCCAGGCACTCCCAGCGGGATGCAGGCGATATTTTCCAAGCGTTGAGGGAGCGTGGAATTGTGGTGCGCTACTTTAACGCACCCCGTATCGATCAGTTTTTAAGAATTAGTGTTGGCAACACTTCGGAGTGCGATTCTCTGCTGCGCGCTCTTGGCGAGATTCTCAGCTAGACCTTTCTCAAGACGACGCTGCCGATGCTGTAGCCGGCTCCAAAAGAGCAAAGTACTCCCTGATCGCCGCTGACAAAATCGCCACGGTGTTTGTGAAAGGCGATAACTGAGCCAGCGGAGCTTGTGTTGGCGTATTCATCCAATATCGTGGGTGCTTCATCCTCACTTGCTTCACGGCCCAGCACGCGTTTTGCAATTAGCTTGTTCATGCTTAAATTCGCTTGATGCAGCCACATTCGTTTTACGTCAGTTGGGGGAATGTTCAGCTTCTGTAGCTGGGTTGAGATTTGGCTGGCAACCGCTGGGCAGACCTCCTTGAATACTTTGCGTCCTTCCTGGACAAACAGTTTGTCAGGTTTGCCCACTCCAGATTCATCGCCGCGATTAAGAAAGCCAAAATTATTGCGGATATTATTGGAATAGATCGTTTGCAGCTTGCTGTCTGCAATCAGATACTGATCACCTGCTGTCGCAGTTTCGGCGCGCTCCAGAATAATGGCGGTGCACACGTCCCCAAAAATAAAGTGCGCGTCGCGATCGCGGAAGTTGAGGTGTCCGGTGCAGATTTCGGGATTGAGAACCAGGACGCAATCGGCACTTCCGTTAGCGATACTGTCGCGTGCTTGCTGAATACCGAATGTCGCGGAGGAACAGGCCACATTCATGTCGTAGCCAAAGCCCGTGATCCCCAGAGCCGCCTGTATTTCCACAGCCACGGCCGGGTAGGCGCGCTGTAAGTTAGAGCAGGCGACGATGACGGCATCTATGTCCTGTGGTGATTTTCCCGCCTGTTCCATTGCCTCCTTGGCTGCAACAATAGCCATTTCACATTGAATGGAGTGCTCTTCATTTGGGCGGTCTGCAAGAATCGGAGCCATACGATCCGGGTCCAGAATACCTTTCTTGTCCATCACATAGCGGGCCTTGATGCCCGAAGCTTTCTCAATAAACTCTTCGGAGGAACGACTCAGAGAACTCACTTCACCGGCTTCAATGGCGGCCGCGTTGTCGCTATTGAAGTTGTCGACATAGGTATTGAAGGCGGTTACCAGTTCAGTGTTGGTGATGGATTCTTTTGGGGTGTACAAGCCAGTACCGCTGATTACGATGTCTGTCATCTTGGATTCCATTTCGCACGCTAAAAGCTTAGCGAGTAGTTTTTAGTCGTAAAAAAGGCCGCAATGCGGCCTATTGGCGTTCTGCTAACCAGACTAGCGCTTATCCATAGGTAGATAGTCGCGCTGTTCGTGGCCGGTATAAAGCTGCCGTGGCCGGCCGATGCGATAGCTTCCGCTGATCATTTCATGCCAGTGAGCGATCCAGCCTACTGTTCTACCTACGGCGAATATCACAGTAAACATGCTGCTTGGTATGCCGATTGCTTTGAGAATAATACCGGAGTAGAAGTCGACATTGGGGTAGAGCTTTCTCTCGATAAAGTAAGGGTCTTCCAAAGCGATTTGCTCTAGACGCTTGGCAATAGCCAGTAGGGGGTCATTGTCGATTCCCAGCTCAGCTAGAACCTCGTCCGCAGCTTCTTTCATGACCTTGGCTCTGGGATCAAAGTTTTTGTAAACCCTGTGACCAAAACCCATAAGGCGGAAAGGGTCGTTTTTGTCCTTAGCCTTGTCGACAAACTCATCGATGCGTGACACGTCGCCAATTTCCTCAAGCATCTCTAACACCGCCTCGTTGGCACCGCCGTGAGATGGCCCCCACAGCGCCGCGATACCGGCTGCAATACAGGCAAAAGGGTTTGCTCCAGAGGAACCCGCTAAACGAACAGTGGATGTTGAAGCATTTTGCTCGTGATCGGCATGCAGTAAGAAAATTCTGTCCATCGCTTTAGCGAGTACGGGGCTTACATTGCTGGGCTCACAGGGGTTGCCAAACATCATATGGAGGAAATTTTCGGCGTAGCCCATACTGTTATCCGGGTACATGAAAGGCTGGCCTATCGAAAATTTGTAACTCATCGCAGCCAATGTTGGCATTTTGGCGATTAGACGGAATGCTGCTACCTGCCGGTGGTGCTCATCGCTAATGTCCAGTGAGTCGTGGTAGAAAGCAGACAAAGCACCCACAACCCCGCACATTATTGCCATTGGGTGAGCGTCTCTGCGGAACCCATTGTAGAAAGTACGCAGTTGCTCGTGGACCATGGTGTGGCTTTTAACAGTGCGGGTAAATTTTTCTTTCTCTTCGGCGCTTGGCAATTCACCGTAGAGCAATAAGAAGCAGGTTTCCAGATAGTCTGAATGCTCGGCCAGTTGATCTATGGGATAACCTCGATGCAACAAGATCCCCTTGCCACCATCTATGTAGGTAATTTGTGATTCGCACGCAGCGGTGGAAACAAATCCTGGGTCGTAGGTAAACATGCCTTTACTGGTTAAGCCGCCTACATCAACAACATCGGGGCCTATGGATCCCGAGTAGATTGGCAGCTCAATGGCTTCTTCGATGCCGTCAATTTTCAGGGTTGCTTTCTTATTACTCATAGAGTGTTCTGCGCTGTATATCCGTGGGCCGACAACTATAAAGTTTCGTGAGGTTTTGTCAATTGATCTGGGTCGATTTGAAGCAACGCAGGGCCGTAAAGTGGCTAAAATCATCGAACCCGATAATGGGAGTTCGCAGACGTTCGCACCGAACCGGTGCGGAGCACCTAGGGGCGCTCAAGCATAACTCTCGTATAGATTGGCCTCTTAGGCGGCATCTATCTTGGTCTCAATCAGGGCAAATTCCTGGTCGTAATCGGTTCAATGCGTCAGAGCCCGTCATTGCGTCGATATCATCAGCTGAAAAACGTGAAGCCATTTGTATTTCGTCAGCTAAGTCCTTATAATTTCGCGCGTTTTCTATTGATTATGGCCCTACCGGCGAGATTCAAAGTTCCCGGGCCTCGGCCAACCCAATTAACAGCCTTTTGGCGAATACGGTGGTACCTAAACTGTGAAAGATAAACGTCCCGTAAATCTGGACATCGGTTCAATGCGGCTCCCGCTAACTGCGTGGGCTTCTATTACGCATCGCGCCTCCGGCGTATTCATTTTTGTCGGCATGGCCGTTCTGCTTTGGGCACTCGATGCCAGTCTTAGAAGTCCTGAGAGCTTTGCGCAACTGCAGGACAATCTGGCTAACCCGCTCAGCAAGTTTGTTATGTGGGCTATTGTCTCAGGCCTGATTTACCACGGTGTCGCCGGTGTTAAACACCTTGTTATGGACATGGGTATCGGCGAGAGCTTTGAAGCCGGCACTATGAATGCCCGTCTGGTTGTCGGCGTCTCTGCCGTATTGATTATATTTGCAGGAGCATGGATATGGTAACTGCTGTTACGAGTCTGGGCCGTTCCGGCCTCTATGATTGGCTGATGCAGCGTGTAAGCGCCGTTATTCTGTTGGCCTACTTTCTCTTTCTCGCCTTCACAGTATTGGGAGGTGTCGACTATGTTTCTTGGAAAGCACTGTTCTCTCAAACCTGGGTCAAGGTGTTTAGCTTGATGGCTTTGGTGTCGCTGGCGGCGCACGCCTGGGTAGGATTGTGGTCTGTGATAACAGACTATTTTACAGAGCGTTTGATGGGTAAGGCAGGCAATATCTTGCGCCTAGTGCTGCAGCTTGCTTGCGGCCTAACGATGTTTATTTATGTAGTCTGGGGCACCCAGATTCTTTGGGGTTATTAGGATATGACGGCAATGCGTACAATTTCATTTGATGGCGTTATAGTTGGCGGTGGCGGGGCAGGCATGCGAGCTGCGTTGCAGTTGGCCCAGTCCGGTTACAAGACAGCGGTTATTTCCAAGGTTTTTCCAACGCGTTCGCACACAGTGTCTGCTCAGGGTGGAATAACCTGTGCAATTGCTAGTGACGATCCCAATGACGACTGGCGCTGGCACATGTATGACACAGTTAAAGGTTCCGATTACATCGGCGACCAGGATGCTATTGAGTACATGTGCAGTGTAGGCCCAGAGGCGATCTACGAGCTCGAGCACATGGGTTTGCCTTTTTCTCGAACCGAGGAAGGCCGAATTTATCAGCGTCCCTTTGGTGGTCAATCGAAAAATTATGGGGAGGGTGGTCAAGCTGCTCGCACCTGTGCTGCTGCGGACCGTACCGGTCATGCACTCTTACACACGCTCTATCAGGGCAATATGAAAGCCAAGACCGTTTTCTTCAATGAATGGTTCGCGACCGATCTGGTGAAGAATCAAGACGGTGCGGTCGTTGGTGTGATTGCGATCTGCATGGAAACCGGCGAGACGGTTTATGTTAAGTCTAAAGCTACAGTATTGGCTACCGGCGGAGCAGGGCGTATATACGCATCGACCACCAACGCCCATATTTGTACGGGCGATGGCATTGGCATGGCCTTGCGAGCTGGCTTTCCAGTGCAGGATATCGAGATGTGGCAGTTTCACCCAACCGGTATTCACGGTGCGGGCACCCTGGTAACGGAAGGCTGCAGAGGTGAGGGCGGCTATCTGATCAATAAGGACGGCGAGCGATTTATGGAGCGCTACGCGCCTAACGCCAAGGACCTTGCTGGTCGTGATGTCGTCGCTAGATCTATGGTAAAGGAAATACTGGAAGGCCGAGGTTGCGGGCCAGAGGGTGATCATGTCATGTTGAAACTTGATCATCTGGGCGAAGACGTACTCGAATCTAAGTTGCCGGGTATTCTGGAGTTGGCTAAGACATTTGCACATGTAGACCCCGTTAAAGAGCCTATTCCTGTTATTCCTACCTGCCATTACATGATGGGCGGAATCCCTACCAATGTTAACGGCCAGGCACTTTCGGTCGATGCAGCCGGTGACGACCATATCATCCCAGGTTTGTTTGCCTGCGGGGAAGTCGCTTGCGTTTCGGTGCATGGAGCGAATCGATTGGGCGGTAATTCTCTATTGGACCTCGTTGTTTTTGGCCGTGCCTCCGGAAAATTCATTGAAAAAGAGTTGCGCAGTGGAATAGAAACTCGCGATGCAAGTGAGAGCGACCTTGAGCAGGCTACAGCAAGATTGAATAAGCTCAATAATTCGACAGGTGGTGAAAATGTTGCCGACCTGCGCAAGGAACTGCAGTCCACCATGCAAAATAACTTCGGCGTTTTCCGCAACGAAGAGTACATGCAAAAAGGCGTCAAGGAACTCGCGGATTTGCGCGGACGTATAGAAAACGCCGCGCTGCCCGATAAGAGCCTGGTCTATAACACTGCCAGAATCGAAGTTCTGGAGTTGCAAAATTTATTTGAAGTTGCCGAGGCTACTGCAATTACGGCCGAGGGAAGAAAAGAGAGCAGAGGGGCACACGCTCGGGATGATTACCAGGATCGCGATGACGAAAACTGGTTGTGTCACTCAATGTACTATCCCGACGACAAAAGAGTCGGTAAAAGAGCGGTTAATTTCAAACCGAAAACGGTTGATACCTTTCAGCCTAAAGCACGTGTTTACTAAGGGGTTTACAAAAAATGTTGCAAGTTAGTCTATATCGTTACAACCCTGAGACAGATCAGGAACCTTGGATGCAAGATATCGAGGTCGACACCGGCGGTAAAGATCTTATGGTGCTTGATGTGCTTGAGCTGATCAAAGCCAGTGATCCTTCTATTGCTTTCAGGCGCTCTTGTCGTGAGGGCGTTTGCGGCTCCGACGGTCTAAACATCAATGGCAAGAACGGTCTTGCCTGTATCACACCGCTGTCCGAGACTGTTAAGAAAAATAAGTTGGTCGTTCGCCCACTTCCCGGTCTGCCGGTTGTTCGCGACCTGGTGATCGACATGACCATGTTTTATACACAATATGAAAAAGTGGCGCCGTATTTGCAAAATGACACCCCGGCGCCTGCGATTGAACGTCTGCAGTCTCCCGAAGATCGCGCCAAGCTCGATGGGCTGTATGAATGTATTCTGTGCGCTTGCTGTTCAACCAGCTGCCCTTCTTTCTGGTGGAATCCGGATCGTTTCATCGGGCCCGCAGGCCTGCTGCAGTCCTACCGTTTCTTGGCCGATACCAGAGACACCGCTACTGAAGAGCGGCTCGCAAATTTGGATGATCCTTTTAGTGTATTCCGCTGTCATGGTATTCAAAACTGTGTCAATGTTTGCCCCAAGGGTTTGAACCCTACGAAGGCTATTGGGCATATCCGGAACATGCTTCTTTCACGCGCGACTTAACTTTAAATATGTGTCATAAGTTATTGTTTATATTAATTTATCGGTGTATTTTTAATAAGGAAAGTATGCCTCCGGTATAAGACGATAAGGTCGTACTAGAGTGCTTTGGCCGCGGCGGGCAAAGCACTTCTAGAATCAGGAATAATTTGCCGTAATTGCGGCCACTCAAACCCGAGAAGGGAAACGATGCAAGACAGCTCAATGGAACTCCTTCGGAGGAGCTCGCACATTGCCGGCGGCAGCGCCAGCTATGTCGAAGATTTATACGAATCCTACCTTGTTGATCCTAACGCAGTGCCAGAACAGTGGCGCGACTATTTCAACAAATTGCCACTGGTTGAATCGTCAGTCGCTCATATTCAGGATGTTCCCCACTCAACCATCCGCGAACGCTTCGCTCAAATTAGCAAGATGCGGGTGCGCACAGAAGCCACCGTGCAACAAGACTCCCAGGCGACTGACTACGAGCGCAAGCAAGTAAAAGTAGTTCAGTTGATCTCGGCCTATCGACAACGAGGCCATCAAAAAGCGCAACTTGATCCTCTTGGATTGGCGGTGCGCGAGCATGTGTCCGATCTAGAGTTAAGTTTTCATGAGCTGTCCAATGCGGACATGGATACGGTGTTCCAGACCGGCAGTATGCACATCGGAAAAGCGGATGCCACCCTGGGGGACATTGTCGATGCGCTTGAGCGCACCTACTGCCATACGATTGGCGCCGAGTTCATGCATATTGTCGATACCGAACAACGGCACTGGGTTATGCAGCGGATGGAGTCTGTGCGTTCCGCACCGGACTACGGTACCGAAGTGCGTCTGGCACTGTTGCGTGAGCTGATAAAAGCGGAGGGGCTTGAAAAGTCTTTGGGATCTAAATATCCCGGTACCAAGCGCTTTGGCCTCGAAGGTGGTGAGAGTCTGATTCCAATGCTGTCCGAGATGGTACAGCGCTGTGGTTCCTATGGGGCCAAAGAAATAGTCATCGGTATGGCTCACCGCGGTAGGCTGAACGTCTTAATCAATATCTTTGGCAAGAACCCGACCGAGCTGTTTGCAGAATTTGAAGGGCGGGTGGCGCATGAGAGCTCCGGGGACGTAAAGTACCATCAGGGGTTTTCCTCAAATATTATGACTCCTGGTGGCGAGCTGCACCTGGCACTGGCGTTTAACCCATCGCACCTGGAGATCGTTTCACCGGTCGTAGAAGGGTCCGTGAGAGCTCGCCAAGATCGACGAGAAGATACCTCTGGTTCTATGGTCGTTCCCATAGTCATGCACGGTGACGCGGCGTTTGCCGGCCAGGGTGTTGTGATGGAAACGTTCCAGATGTCCCAGACCAGAGCCTACAAAACGGGCGGAACCATCCACATTGTTTTGAACAATCAGGTGGGCTTCACCACTAGTGCACAAGAAGATGCGCGCTCGACAGAATACTGCACTGATATCGCTAAAATGGTTCAGGCTCCTATTTTTCACGTCAACGCGGATGATCCGGAAGCCGTGTTGTTTGTGACGCAAATGGCTGTAGATTTTCGACATCAGTTCCAGCGCGATGTCGTCGTCGATTTGATTTGCTACAGGCGCCGCGGCCACAACGAAGCGGATGAACCCTCGGTTACGCAGCCGTTGATGTACCAAAAAATTCGCACTCAAAAAACAACTCGAGACATATACGCCGCGCGTTTGATTTCTGAAGGAGTGGTTAGCGAAGAGGAAGATCAGGCCCTGGTCGATCAATATCGGGATTCCCTTGACCGCGGAGAGCCTTTAGTCAGCAACCTGGTATCCGACCCCAACAAATCGACTTTTGTTGATTGGACTCCATACCTTGGCCATGAATGGAACATGCCCTGTGATACGTCTATAGACCTGCAGGAACTGCAGACACTGGCCCACAGTACTAATGTTGCTCCGGACAGCTTTCCGGTACAAAGGCAAGTTGGAAAAATACTGGAAGACCGACGTAAAATGGCAGCTGGCATCATGCCCCTGAATTGGGGTTTCGCCGAAAACCTGGCTTATGCAACGTTGTTAAAAGAACAGATTCCCATCAGGTTCACTGGACAAGATATTGGAAGGGGCACCTTTTCACATCGCCATGCGGTGCTTCACAATCAAAAGGATGAATCAACCTACGTTCCTCTTCAGCATATAAGCGACGATCAAGGCACTTTTACGATTCATGATTCGCTGTTGTCCGAAGAAGCAGTGCTCGCATTTGAGTACGGCTACGCCACAACGTCTCCGACCGGTATGGTGATCTGGGAAGCACAGTTTGGTGACTTTGCCAACGGCGCACAGGTGGTTATCGATCAGTTTATTACCAGCGGCGAGCACAAGTGGTCCCGTTTGTGTGGGTTGACTATGTTGCTGCCTCACGGATATGAAGGGCAGGGTCCTGAACATTCCTCCGCTCGCTTGGAGCGATTCCTGCAA
Organism: Cryomorphaceae bacterium; assembly: GCA_047612385.1. GTDB lineage: Bacteria > Pseudomonadota > Gammaproteobacteria > Pseudomonadales > Halieaceae > JBALVT01. The sequence continues at coordinate 14,889 of JBLGAR010000045.1, forward strand.
TTATCCGCACAGCATAATATTCAGGTCTGTATGCCAACTACACCGGCTCAGGTCTACCATATGTTGCGCAGACAGGGCGTTCGGCCGTTGCGGAAGCCATTAGTCGTTATGTCCCCCAAGAGCTTGCTGCGCCACAAAGAAGCTGTTTCAACTATCGAGGATCTGGCCCAAGGGCACTTCCACAATGTCCTCGATGAAACCGATGACTTCGATAAGGCAAAGGTAGCTCGGGTGGTGCTTTGCAGCGGCAAGGTCTATTACGATTTACGAGCCGTTCGTCGAGAGAGGGGCATCGACAACATAGCCATATTAAGACTAGAGCAGCTTTATCCGTTTCCAGAAGCGGAATTACTAGAGGCTCTGGCTCAATACCCCAATCTCAAAGATGCTATTTGGTGCCAGGAAGAGCCGATGAACCAGGGCGCCTGGTACTCAAGTCAGCACCATATGCGTCGAGTCATTTACAATCACAAGCCTGATCTGTATTTACACTACGTAGGCCGAGATGCATCCGCAGCACCTGCAGCGGGATATATGGCGCTGCACATAGAGCAGCAAGAGAAATTTACCAACGAAGCTTTGGCGCCGATTTAGGCACGAGCTAGCAATGAAAAATAGCGTTTCACAAAGGATACGGAATGGCTACCAAAATTAAAGCACCCTCTTTCCCAGAATCAATTGCTGACGGTGAAATAGCAGCCTGGCACAAGAAGGAAGGCGAGACGGTTTCCAGGGATGAACTTCTGGCTGAAATAGAAACGGACAAAGTCGTCATGGAAGTGTTGGCACCCGAAGATGGGGTGTTGGTCACAATTCATGCGGCCGAGGGCGTGGTGATTACCAGCGAACAACTACTGGCGACCTTAGAGCCCGGTGCAGCAGCCAAAACGACTGAGACTGCAGCCCCTAAAGATGAAGCTCCCGCCAGCTCGGACGGCGAAGACCCCGCTGCGTTGCTCGGGCCAGCAGCTCGCCAGTTGGTCGACGAGCACAAACTCGATATCAGCCAAATTACAGGCTCGGGCAAAAATGGTCGCATCACCAAAGAAGATATTCTAAAGCACCTCAAGGATGCGCCAACTCCGGCAGTGGCAGCCGCGGCCGCTGAGAGCGTTGCGCCGGCGGCTCCCGTTGGCCCGTCCAGTGAACGGATTGAAAAGCGTGTACCAATGACGCGTATGCGTGCCAAGATTGCAGAGCGTTTGCTGGAAGCGACGCAGCAAACCGCAATGCTCACAACGTTCAACGAAGTGAACATGGCACCGGTGATGGCGCTTCGCAGCAAGTACAAAGACCAGTTTGAGAAGACGCACAACGGTACTCGTCTAGGCTTCATGGGGTTCTTTGTGAAAGCCGCATGTGAAGCGCTGAAACGTTTCCCTGAAGTGAACGCCTCCATCGATGGCAACGATGTTGTCTATCACGGCTACCAGGATATTGGTGTGGCAGTTTCCACCCCGGGTGGTCTGGTTGTGCCGGTGCTGCGCGACGCTGATTTTATGAGCTTAGCCGATGTGGAAGCTAGCGTACGTGACTATGGCTTGCGAGCACGAGACAACAAACTCACTATTGACGATATGACCGGTGGCACTTTTACCTTGACCAACGGCGGTGTATTTGGATCCTTGTTGTCAACGCCCATTCTCAATCCACCCCAGACAGGCATCCTGGGAATGCACAAGATTCAGGATCGACCGATGGCCGTCGATGGCGAGGTTGTTATCCAACCGATGATGTATCTGGCACTGTCATATGATCATCGTCTGGTCGATGGGAAATCTGCGGTTAGTTTCCTGGTGGCGGTGAAAGATTTAATAGAAGACCCAGCGAGAATTTTGCTGCAGTTGTAGGGCAGGTCACCGTCCTTTATTAACGTAGTTTTTTGGGAAAAGATATGGCTGATAAGTTTGACGTAGTAGTAATTGGTTCAGGCCCTGCGGGTTATGTCGCTGCGATTAAAGCGGCGCAATTGGGCCTTTCGACGGCCTGTGTTGAGCGTTGGCTGGACGATAAGGACAACATTAAACTCGGCGGAACTTGCCTGAACGTAGGCTGCATCCCCTCCAAAGCTTTACTCGATAGCAGCCAAAAATTTATGGAGGCTCGCGAGCACTTTTCAGTCCATGGTATCTCTTTAAAGTCTCTGGAGATAGATGTGCCGGCAATGCTGGCACGCAAGGATAAAATTGTAGATCAACTCACTGGCGGTATATCTGGATTATTCAAACACAATGGCGTTACACCGATCTCAGGTGTTGGCAAAGTACTCGCCGGTGCCAACGTCGAGGTGACAGATAAAGATGGTAAGGTACAGATTCTCGAGGCGGGTAATGTGATTATTGCGGCAGGTTCAATACCTATCGCCATACTACCAGCGCCGGTAGATGGGGAATACATCGTCGATTCAACAGGTGCACTTGAGTTCACTGAAATTCCTAAACGCTTAGGGGTAATAGGTGCAGGTGTCATTGGCTTGGAACTGGGCAGCGTATGGGCTCGCCTTGGATCTGAAGTTGTTGTGCTTGAAGCCCTGGACGATTTCCTGCCCATGATGGATGGTCAAATTGCCAAGGAGACTGCCAAGATACTCAAGAAGCAAGGGCTCGATATTCGATTGGGTGCCAGAGTTACAAATGCGGAAGTGAGTAAGAAGGAGGTTAATGTTTCCTTCAGTGCGGCGGATGGCGACCACACTGAAGCTTTTGACAAGTTAATCGTCGCCGTGGGCCGTAAACCCCGTAGCGAAGAGTTGCTGGCTTCTGATAGTGGAGTAACCCTCGATGAGCGCGGATTTATTTTCGTTAATGATTTCTGCGAAACGGAAGCTCCCCATGTCTACGCCGTAGGCGACGTAGTGCGTGGGCCGATGCTGGCGCACAAAGGCTCAGAAGAAGGGGTGATGGTAGCGGAACGAATCGCCGGTAAGCCCGCACAGATGAACTACGACTGTATTCCCTCTGTGGTGTATACCCACCCCGAGGTAGCGGCGGTCGGTAAAACGGAGCAGCAGTTGAAGGCCGATGGCGTTGCCTATAAAACGGGTGTGTTCCCATTTGCAGCCAGTGGTCGTGCACTTGCCGCCAACGACTCCGATGGTATGGTTAAGATCATTGCCGATGAAGAAACGGATCGCATTCTTGGGTGCCATATTGTCGGCCCCAGTGCCGCTGACTTGGTGCAACAGGTCGTTATCGCGATGGAGTTTGGCTCCAGCTCTGAAGATCTGGCGTTGATCGTTTTTGGCCACCCAACGTTGTCCGAAGCGGTCCATGAGGCTGCACTGGCAGTGGAAGGCCATGCCATACATATAGCCAATCGTAAGAAAAGAAAATAGAATCCGCCCGTCGGCGTTGGGCAAGGTAGTCGCCGACGCTATTGGGTACCTAACCGGTTATCGGTTTGCAGTAATTTGCACCGCTAATCATCCAAGATCCTTAACATCGAACCAGAACGGAACAGAACATGAATCTTCATGAGTATCAAGGCAAGCAATTGTTTGCAGAGTACGGACTGCCGGTCTCCATAGGCTATGCGGTAGACACCCCACAAGAAGCGGCGGAAGCGGCTGGACGGATCGGAGGCGATACCTGGGTAGTTAAAGCTCAAGTACACGCCGGCGGTAGGGGTAAAGCTGGTGGTGTTAAGCTGGTTAAAACCAAGGATGAGATCCGCGAGTTTGCCACAAAGTGGCTGGGTAAAAACCTGGTCACCTATCAAACAGATGAAGGCGGTCAGCCGGTTACCAAGATTCTGGTGGAAACCTGCACCGATATCGCCGAGGAACTGTATCTGGGCGCTGTTGTCGATCGTGCTTCTAGAAGAATCGTGTTTATGGCATCTACCGAAGGTGGTGTCGAGATTGAAAAAGTTGCAGAGGAAACGCCAGAGAAAATTTTGCGTGCTGTTATTGATCCTTTGGTGGGCGCACAGCCATACCAGGGGCGCGAGCTGGCCTTTGCACTGGGCCTGACAGGCGACCAGGTTAAGCAGTTTGTGAAAATATTTTTGGGTCTTGCCAAGATGTTCAAGGAAAAAGACCTGGCGCTGATTGAGATCAACCCACTTGTGATTACCGACGAAGGCAATCTCCACTGCCTCGATGCCAAGCTGGGCGTCGATGGCAATGCGCTGTATCGTCAGCCCGCTTTGCGAGAAATGCACGATCCCTCGCAGGACGACGAGCGTGAATCTCACGCTGCTCAGTGGGAACTCAACTACGTGGCACTCGATGGCAACATTGGCTGCATGGTAAACGGCGCTGGATTGGCCATGGGAACTATGGATATCGTGGCACTGCACGGCGGCTTCCCTGCCAACTTCCTGGACGTGGGCGGCGGTGCTACCAAGGAGCGCGTGTCAGAGGCTTTCAAAATCATCCTCTCGGACGACAAAGTAAAGGCAGTGCTGATCAATATTTTCGGCGGTATTGTTCGCTGTGATCTGATTGCCGAAGGTGTGATCGGCGCAGTTCAGGAAATTGGCGTAGAGGTTCCGGTTGTGGTTCGTCTCGAGGGTAACAACGCTGAATTGGGCCAGAAAGTATTGGCCGACAGTGGGTTGAATATTATTGCTGCAACTAGCCTTACAGATGCTGCAGAACAAGCAGTTAAAGCAGCTGGAGGCGCAGCGTAATGAGTATTTTAATCGACAAAAACACTAAAGTGATCTGCCAGGGTTTCACTGGATCTCAAGGAACATTTCACTCCGAGCAGGCCATAGAATATGGCACTAAGATGGTAGGTGGTGTGACTCCAGGTAAAGGCGGCCAGGAGCACCTGGGCCTGCCGGTTTTTAACACGGTCTCTGAGGCTGTCGCTGCAACCGGAGCGGATGCTTCTGTGATCTATGTACCGGCACCTTTTTGTAAGGATTCGATCCTGGAAGCGGCCAATGGCGGCATTAAGCTGATCGTTTGCATTACAGAGGGGATACCTACTCTGGATATGTTGGATGCCAAGGTGGTCTGTGACCAGTTGGGCGTGCGCCTGATCGGGCCTAACTGTCCTGGTGTTATTACTCCTGGCGAATGCAAAATTGGCATTATGCCGGGCCATATTCACCTGCCTGGCAAGGTTGGAATTGTATCGCGCTCGGGAACGCTGACGTACGAGGCTGTTAAGCAGACTACTGATGCAGGTTACGGTCAGTCTACCTGTGTGGGTATCGGCGGCGATCCTATTCCTGGATCTAACTTCATCGATATTCTGGAGATGTTTCAAAACGATCCGGCCACTGAAGCTATCGTTATGATTGGTGAAATTGGTGGTACTGCTGAAGAAGAAGCTGCTGCCTATATCAAGGAGCATGTTACCAAGCCTGTTGTTTCTTATATTGCCGGTGTAACTGCGCCTAAAGGGAAGCGTATGGGGCATGCTGGTGCCATCATCTCTGGTGGTAAGGGTACTGCTGATGAGAAGTTTGCTGCTCTGGAGGACGCTGGTGTCAAAACTGTGCGTTCTTTGGCTCAGATTGGCGATGGGCTGGCTGAGATTACTGGCTGGTAGTCGTTGTTTTAGTACGATCTGAAGAGCCTGCATTTTTTGTGGGCTTTTTTTTGTTTGTTCTTTGGAGGTGTTTCTTTTGGGTTCCGGCTTAAGTGCTCTCAGCCCTTAAGCCTAAGCGCGAGGTTTCTAATTTGCAGAGTTCGGCCGGTTCTTTGGGTATCGCCGCCGAGCCTCGAACCCTAAGCGCGAGGTTCCGCATCTGCGCAGTCTACCGGGTTTTGTTCCGCTGTGGAATTTGGTCGGATTTGGTGGCTCATTAAGCACCTAAATTGGACAAATTATCGACGCCTGGCCCTTGAAAACCTTCTTCTAAGCCCCATTTCATGGACAGCTAACGACAAATCTACTCACAATCTATATAAGAGCAAGAGGGCGATATGAACGCAGAAGTTAAAAAAGAGACTATGGGCTTTCAGACTGAAGCAAAACAGTTGCTTCACCTGATGATTCACTCCTTGTACAGCAGCAAGGAAATCTTTCTCCGAGAGCTTATTTCTAATGCTTCTGACGCTATCGACAAGCTTCGTTTTGAAGCGCTGTCGAACGATGGTCTGTTAGAAGGCCAGGGCGATTTGCAGATTCAGGTCGATGTGGACAAGGAAGCGAATACCATTACCATTAGCGATAACGGCATTGGTATGACCCGCGACGAAGTCATTGAAAACTTGGGCACCATCGCCAAATCCGGAACCGCGGCTTTTCTTTCAACCCTGACGGGTGATCAGCAGAAAGACTCTCAGCTGATTGGGCAGTTTGGCGTCGGATTTTACTCCGGCTTTATTGTCGCCGATCGACTTGAAGTTTACACGCGCAAAGCGGGGACTAAGCCCGAAGAGGGGGTTCTGTGGGAGTCCCACGGCGAAGCGGAATTCTCTATCGAGGCCCGCGCGAAAGAAACACGTGGAACCAGTATTGTTCTGCACCTTAAATCAGATAGTACTGAGTTTGCTGACGATTTCCGTGTTCGCAGCGTGATCAAGAAGTACTCGGACCACATTGCTGTGCCTGTCATGATGGTCAAACCTCCTGCTCCACCGGCTAAAGGCGAAGAGCCTGAAGAAAATCCAGCGGTTGAATACGAAGCGGTTAACGCTGCTACAGCTTTGTGGACTCGCTCTCGCTCGGATGTCAGCGATGAGGAATACCACGAGTTTTACAAGCATGTATCTCACGATTATCAAGAACCCCTGCATTGGAGCCACAACAAAGTAGAGGGCAAGCTCGAGTACACCAGCTTGCTGTATCTTCCCAAGCAAGCGCCGTTTGATATGTGGAATCGCGAAGCGACTGGAGGTCTTAAGTTGTATGTCCAGCGCACCTTTATCATGGATGAGGCTGAGCAATTTCTTCCCATGTATTTGCGTTTCGTAAAAGGTGTCGTCGATTCAAACGATCTATCGCTTAACGTGTCTCGAGAAATTCTGCAGCAAGATCCGGCCGTTGAATCTATGCGCAGTGCACTCACCAAGCGCGTATTGGATATGCTCGGCAAGTTGGCCAAAGCCGAGGGCGACGATTACACCTCATTTTGGAAAGAGTTTGGTCAAGTTTTGAAAGAGGGACCTGCCGAAGACTTCGGCAATAAAGAGAAGATCGCCAAACTGCTGCGCTTTAGTACTACACACACTGATCTGGAACAGCAGGACCAGTCTCTCGAAGGCTATGTTTCGCGCATGTCTGAGGGGCAGGAAAAAATCTATTATGTAGTGGCAGACAATTTCAACACCGCTAAGAGTAGTCCGCATCTTGAGGTGTTTCGCAAGAAAAGCATCGAAGTTTTGCTGCTCTCGGACCGAGTTGATGACTGGCTGATGAATCACCTGCAGGAATTTGATGGCAAGTCATTCCAGGATGTCGGCCGTGGCGAGTTAGATCTACCGGCCGAATCAGACGAAGAGAAAGCGGAGCAAGAGAAACTGGCGAAGGACAATGAAGCGCTCGTTGAGCGACTCGGAAAAGCTTTGGAAGGCCGCGTGGCGGAAGTCAGGGCTACCAGCCGTCTGACCGACTCTGCTGCTTGCCTGGTTGTGGGAGACTTCGATATGGGTGCGCAGATGCGCAGAATCATGGAAGCTGCCGGGCAGGAAGTGCCCGAAAGTAAGCCAATTCTCGAAGTGAACCCCGGTCACCCGCTGGTCGCTATACTCGATCAGGAATCTGATGAAGACCGTTTTGCCGATCTGGCCAGCATCGTGTTTGACCAGGCTCACTTGGCGGAGGGCGGCCAACTGGATGATCCTGCCGCCTTCGTCTCTCGCTTGAACAAGCTTCTGCTGCAAATGAGTGGCGCTTAGCTGTTAAACTAACCCGCGGCTAATTGTACGGAGTACAAACATGCCTGACCTACATCGCGTAGCGGTACTGGGCGGGGGAAGTTTCGGCACGGTCATCGCCAATATTATTGCGGCGAACGGCCACGACACAACGCTTTGGATGCGGAATTCCAAGCGTGCCGAGCTTGTCAATAGCACTCACGAAAACCCGGAGTATCTTCCGGGATTTTCTCTGAATTCAGGCCTGCGAGCCACCAGTGATCTGGCAGATGCCGTTGAAGGTATCGATATTTTATTCGTTGCGGTTCCCAGTAAATCTTTTCGCGAGGTTGTGCGAGCGGTCTCTCCCCGGATTTCCTCCGCAGCCCTCGTTATTAGTTTGACCAAGGGCATTGAGAGCCCCGGCTTCCACCTGATGAGCGAAATACTTCAGGACGAGCTTCCCGATAACCCTCGTGGCGTTCTCAGCGGCCCCAACCTGGCCACTGAAATTGCTGAAGGTCAACTTACTGGATCTGTCATTGCCAGCGCTGTACCGGCTCACAGCGGCGTTATACAGGCTCTGCTGCACAGCAATACCTTTCGGGTCTACAGCAGCAACGATATGTACGGTGTTGAACTCGGTGGTGCTCTTAAAAACGTCTATGCGATCATGGCCGGTCTAGGCGCCGCTTTGGGTTTGGGGGAAAATACGATTGGCATGTTGATGACCCGCGCTCTCGCAGAAATGTCACGATTTGCTGTAGATCTCGGCGCCAACCCCATGACCTTTCTTGGCCTGGCCGGAGTGGGGGATTTGATAGTCACATGCGCATCGCCTTTGTCTCGCAACTACCGGGTTGGGTTCGCCTTGGGCCAGGGGCGATCCCTGGATGAGATCATCGCGGAACTGGGGCAAGTGGCTGAGGGCGTAAACACGCTGGAACTACTGAAAAGCGAAGCAGATCGTCGAGATATCTATATGCCGTTGGTCAATGGTTTGTATGCAATTCTGTATGAGCGGCAAACCGTTGCAGATGTGCTTGGTAACATGATGCTCGCGGAACAAACTCAGGATGTCGAATTTGTCACCCGTTGAGACCCTATGATTGTAACGATATTGCGACACGGCCAAGCAGGCTCTGCGCCGATGGATTTTGAGCGCACACTGACGTCCAAGGGTAGGGACAATATCTCGCTCGGTGCGCGGAAATTCTGCGAATCTCTGCTGAATCGAAACTTGCCTGAACCTTCGCTGATTCTTTACAGTCAATGGTTGCGGACTACGCAGACCGCGCAGATAGTTTCCAGCCGACTTCCGCACGCGTCGCTGGAATCTACTGAGTCGTTAGCCCCCGGAGCAACTCAGAGTGATGTTAACACAGCGCTGTCTTCAATTTTGGCACGCGACAAGATTGTTGAACACGTCATGTTGGTTTCGCATCAGCCGCTGGTTGCCGAATTAGCGGATTATTACTTGGGATACCCTAACTCAGTTCCGGGTCTTTCTCCTGGTGCTCTTTTCACAATAGAAATAGAGGTTCCAGCTCAAGATTGTGCAGCGCTGCTTTTTTGGGCCGCTCCGCCAAACTATGAGGTGGGGCGATGAGTTTTCCAGAACCGACTGAATGCTCATGGCAAGTTAACGGGCTAAAGGTTGGCGGGCTTTGTTGGGGTGATTCTCAGCTACCACCGATTCTGATGCTGCACGGTTGGCTCGACAATGCAGCGAGCTTCGCAATGCTTGCACCCCAGCTCCAGGAGCATCATGTTGTAGCTATTGACCTCACCGGGCACGGCCAGAGCGACCGCCGTTCAGCCGATGCCAGCTATCAGATATGGGACGATTTACCCGAGATTTTCGGCGTGATTGAACAGCTGGGTTGGAGTAAATTTGATTTACTAGGCCATTCGCGGGGCGCCATTATTTCGACGCTTATCGCGGGCGCTTTTCCCGAGCGAGTGAAGCGTTTGGTATTGCTTGATGCGATGTTCCCGGAGGCAGTTTCTGAACAGAGTTTCTGTGATCAAATGCGTAAAGCTATCGATCAGAAACCCGCTTTGCTGGTCGCGAAAAATCGCGTGTTCCCAGCGCTGTCCGACGGCATTGTGCTTCGCACCAACGCCCAGTTGAATCCCGAAGCAGCGGCTTTGTTGGTTGCGCGGGGAGTCAAAGCCTGCGATGAAGGCTTAACATGGACAACGGATCGTCGTCTTTACGGGGCATCGGCGGTAAAGTTAACTGAGGGTCAGATTCAGGCTGTCTCGCAGCGTCTCACAATGCCGACCTTATTGTTATTGGCCGAAGGAGGGAGAATGGATCAAGCCGAAGCGTCTAACGAAATGTTGGCGCACACACGAGGAGTTACTGTTGAGCGAGTGATTGGAGGACATCATTTTCATATGGAACCCCCTTTGCAACCCTTAGCTGTTAAGATCTTAAGCTTTCTACACGGAGAGGTTTTGTGAGACCAACTGATTCTATGTTTTCATCAGGGCCATTTAAATTTAAGGTTTTAGTCTTGCTATTTTCCTGGTCAATAAGCGGACACAGTGAGACTGTCCAGGGGTTGATGGAACAACTAAATAGTTATCCTCACGCTAACGCCATTGCCAGTTCGACCAGCGATGTTAGAGACCATGAAGTTGGTTTGGGTCCTATAGAGAAAGTCGGCGGGCAGTGGAACTTTAAAGTTGGCGAACGAAGCACTGGGACATTGCAGCGCGGCACCTGGCAGATTACCGACGGGTTTACGTCTCTTGAAGTCCTCGAGGCGCTGACAGTCACACTGGAGGCAGATAGCGAATACGAGCTGCTGTTCTCTTGCGATGGCCGCAGTTGCGGGCAGGGTGTTCAGTGGGCCAATCGTGTGTTCAAGCAGAGGATTCTCTACGGTAGAGAGGAGATGCAGCGCTACCGAGTTTATTCTCTGGGCAGTACAGCACAGTATCGGGTTATGTTGTACAGCGCAGCTCGCACCGCTGATCGCCAGTACCTACATATGGAAGTGCTTGAGCGGGCTCCCTAGCCGGGGGCGCCTAGCCGGGGGCGCCTAGCCGGGGGCGCCTAGCCGGGGGCGCCTAGCCGGGGGCGCCTAGCCGGGGGCGCCTAGCCGGGTAATCTGAGCAGGGAAAGAAACTCTTCTCGGGTTTTATGATCGTCCCGAAAAGTGCCCAGCATTGAAGAAGTTTTCATTACCGAATTTTGTTTTTGCACACCTCGCATCATCATGCACATGTGTTGCGCTTCGATAATAACGCCGACACCCTCAGCGTTGGTGACTTCCATGATGGTTTTAGCTATTTGCGCGGTCAGCGACTCTTGAATTTGCAGGCGCCTGGCGAATAAATCGACAATTCTAGCAACCTTAGACAAACCCAGGACGTTTCCTGTGGGCAGGTAGGCCACATGGCATTTCCCAATAAACGGTAGCATATGATGTTCGCACAGAGAGTAGAGCTCCACGTTCTGAACCAGCACCATTTCGCTGGAGTCAGAGGGGAACAGCGCGTTGTTAACAACGTCTTCCACACATTGTTTGTAGCCTTGTGTGAGAAACTCAAAGGCCTTAGCTGCACGTTTGGGAGTATCGACGAGACCCGGTCTGCTGAGGTCTTCGCCTATCGATTCTATGATGCCGGCCCATTGTTCTTCCACAAAAATCTCTCCGAATAAAGTGACTGCGCGAGGCCTTAGTGGCTGTCCTGCAGGGCAGGGGATATTAGCAATCCCCAAGGGGCTTCGCAAATACTGGCGCTGCATCACCGAACTGACTTCCTGGGTTACAATTGTGAAATGACGGATTCAGATTCACAAAGAGAAGTTATCGAGACGGTGGGAGACGCTTTGAAGGTCTGCGCGCAAGCACTGTCAGATGCGGATGTGTACTTCGGGCACGGAACCGATAATGCCTGGGACGAGGCCGTAGCATTGGTGCTGGCCGCAGCGGAACTGCCTGCCCATTCCGACCAATCTGTTGTTTCGCATTCAATAAGCAAAGCGCAAGTTGCCAGGATTTATGAATTTTTAGACCGAAGAATCGATGACAACATTCCACTGCCGTATCTGACCGGCAAAGCCTGGTTTGCAGGCTTGGAGTTTCACTGTGACGACAGGGCGATCATTCCGCGCTCACCGATTGCCGAGCTTATCCGAAATAATTTTAGCCCCTGGTACGACGGCCCAAGCCCAACCAAGGTTCTCGATCTGTGTTGTGGTGGTGGTTGCATTGGTTTGGCTGTTGCACATTACCTTGCTGGTGTTCATGTCGATCTTGTTGACCTCGACCTGGCCGCGTTGGATTTAGCCAATGAGAATATCGTCAAGATGAATATGAGCGAGAGGGTAAAAGCCTGTCACTCGGACCTGTTCGATCAGGTGAAAGACGTCCAATACGATTTGATCCTTAGCAACCCTCCCTATGTCGATTCACAGGATTTAGAAACAATGCCGGCGGAGTACCATCGCGAGCCAGAACTGGCACTGGGCAGCGGTATTGACGGACTGACACTGACGCGCAGAATTTTGGCATCTGCAGGGCAGTATTTGAAACCCACTGGAATATTGGTACTAGAGGTTGGTAACAGTTGGGAAGCTCTGGAAGAGGCCTATTCCAATGTACCGTTTACCTGGATTGAGTTTCAGCACGGCGGCCATGGTGTGCTGGTACTCAGTGCAAAAGAGCTGCAAGAATACAGCGCAAGCTTTCAGCAATGAGATTACAATAGGCGTTTTAGTACCAGAGACCAGAAGATTTATGTCCGGTAATACCATTGGAAAACTTTTCACTGTCACCAGCTTTGGCGAAAGCCATGGACAGGCTCTGGGCTGTATTGTAGACGGCTGCCCTCCGGGGCTAGAGCTAGACGCCTCCGATTTGCAGACCGATTTGAATCGTCGCAAGCCCGGTACTTCGAGGTTCACCACTCAGCGCCGTGAAGATGATGAGGTACAAATCCTATCCGGGGTTTTCGAGGGCAGGACAACGGGAACCGCGATCGGAATGATGATTCAAAATACCGATCAAAAATCGAAAGATTACTCAAATATAAAAGACACTTTCAGGCCTGCCCACGCAGATTACACCTACAACCAGAAGTATGGCTTTCGCGATTACCGTGGTGGGGGCCGCGCGTCAGCCAGAGAAACCGCCATGCGAGTTGCGGCCGGTGGAATTGCCAAAAAATATCTCTCGACTCGCTATGGCATTGAGGTCCGCGGTTACCTATCTCAATTGGGGCCAATAAAAGCTGAGGTACTCGATTGGGACGTGGTCGAAACCAATCCATTTTTCTGTCCTGACTCCGCTAAAATACCTGAGATGGAAGAGTATATGGCCGCGCTGAATAAGCGCGGTGATTCTATTGGTGCACGTATCAATGTTGTCGCCAGTGGTGTTATGCCCGGGCTGGGAGAGCCGATATTTGATCGCCTGGACGCGGACATCGCGCATGCCATGATGGGAATTAACGCGGTGAAAGGTGTTGAGATTGGCGCTGGGTTTTCTAGCGTAGAGCAAAGTGGCAGTGAGCATCGCGACTTGTTGACCCCGGAAGGTTTCGTGGGCAACGATGCAGGTGGAGTATTGGGCGGAATTTCCAGTGGTCAAGACATTACGGTTAGTCTTGCACTGAAGCCTACATCAAGTATCCGTCAGCCCGGCGCAACAATTGATATCTCTGGAAATGCGTCAGAAGTTTCGACGCTAGGTAGGCATGATCCGTGTGTGGGCATCAGAGCGACGCCGATAGCAGAGGCCATGCTAGCCATCGTATTGATGGATCATATGTTGCGACATCGGGCCCAGAATATGGATGTAGAATGCGAGACACCCGTCATTCCAGCTAGTGTTCCTTCGGACGGTGGCGATTTAACGCCACACACCTGATCAACGACGGGGTTTTTCTCACAGTGAATCGAGCAAATTCGCGTTATCTGCGAAGCATGATTATCGGTGTGGCAGCGCTCGGTAGCTTAGTCTGGGTTGCGAGTGATCAATTTGATATACCACTAGAGACCATTGCATGGATGTTTGCTTACACCGCCGCAGCGGTGTTTAGTATTATCGTGTTCGCGGCTGTCGTATCAGGCATCTGGGTTTTTCTTCGCAAGTTGACCCATCGAGATTAACCCGGTTCCAGCGCTATATCCAAGGTCATTTGATTGGCAATCTCCTCAAGAGTATCCATTAGCTCTTCCAGCGCTGTGTCCTGAGAAATCTGTGCATCGATGCGTGCTTCGAATAGCTGTTCAGCGCTCATGGGTGCACTGCTGACCCGGCTGTCCATATCAACGACATTCACATCGTGAGTAGCCAAAGCGCTGGATATTTCTCTCACTATCCCCGGGCGATCTGGGCCGATGACAGTCAGTGTGATGTCTTTGGGTGCTGTTACAGGAGAACCCGGGCCGGTAGCCGTTACGCGAATGCTTAAGCCCCTTGTGGTTAAAGCCTTGAGCGCTAGCTCCAATTCCGGCCCACTGCCCGTTGGCATAGACACCAGAACCAAACCGGCAAACTTGCCTCCGAGCTGCGACAAACGGCTTTCAAGCCAATTCCCACCGTTCTTTTCGACCACCTCAGATACGGCTTCCACCAGACCGGGGCGGTCATCCCCTATAAAGGTAACGATATAAGAAGTTTCCACTAATTTGACTCCACATTCACTGTCACAGGCTTTATATTAACGTGCTAATGAGCAATTCAGAAGGCTTGAATATTCGCCATGGCCCAATTTTTAGAAATACCTGTTTCGAGACTAGACGGCAACGTTCTGGAGGCGCTTTTGGAAGAGTTTGCCACCCGCGACGGTACTGACTATGGCCTGCAAGAAACTGACCTGGAACGCAGAGTATCGCAATTGAAGGGTCGATTGGAACGCCGAGAAATGGCCTTGCTCTACGACTCGGATAGCGAGCAGTGGGATTTACTGACCCGTGAACGCGCCGATGAATTCCTGGACGACACAATAGAGTGAACAATGCCTGCTAACGAAGATCATTTCCTAGATGCAAGAGGGCTCTATTGCCCCGAGCCTGTGATGCTTTTACACAATATATTTCGCGATATTGAAATCGGTGATCAGGTAAAGGTGGTCGCAACGGACCCCTCTACCGAGCGCGATATTCCAAAATTCTGTCTGTTTCTGGGGCACGAGCTGCTAGAGCAAGAAGCGATTGGCGATGAGTATCATTACTTGTTGCGTAAACTTCAGTGAAAGTTTTGATGGCCGGATGAATAGCGCCGCCGACAATGTATCAGGGAGTTGCGCAAGTAACGAACCCCCTCCGAATTCCTTAATATTCGATTCGCATCGATTAGAACGCGTTTTCGCCCAGTGTTTTGGATTGAGGTTCAACACCGTGTTGCAAGGTGGATACGATGAGCCTGTTTATCAGCCTCCAGGGGAATCTGGCGAGCAGGCACTGGTAGGCTATCGCGCGGACTACTTTGCCAGCGCACTGCACGAAGCCGCGCACTGGTGCATTGCCGGTGAGGCACGCAGGCGGTGTATCGATTATGACTATTGGTACGCGCCGGATGGGCGCGACAACAAACAGCAACAGGCCTTCGAAAGTGCTGAGTCAAAACCCCAGGCTTTGGAATGGTGTTTTGCTATCGCATGCGGATACTATTTCAAAATAAGCCCGGATAACTTAGACCTTTTGACGGGGCACATTCGGGATTCATCGCAGTTTAAACAGTCGATTGTGGATAAGGCACACCATTGGAAGCTCTATGGGCTACCTCAGCGAGCCGAACAGTACTTTACGGCATTGGCGCGAGAGTTTGTTATCACTGATAGCTCTGGAAAACCGCTATCAATAACCGCAGTTGAATTTGACCTTGGGGATTTGATCGGATGACAGCTCCACGTGTGTGTTTGATAGACAGCTCCATCTATATTTTTCGCGCGTGGTTTTCTATGCCAGATCAATGGCACCACAAAGACGGTTGGTCCCTTAATGCGGTCTATGGCTACGCACGTTTTCTGTTGGAGTTCCTTGAAACTTCCCGACCAGACCACTGTGCAGCAGCGTTTGATGAAAGTCTTGGCAGCTGTTTTCGCAATGAGATTTCCCCCAGTTACAAATCCAGTAGAGAGCTGCCCGATGAGGCGCTTGCGTTTCAATTAAAGGCTTGTAGAGAACTGACAGAGCACCTCGGTATAGCGTGTTTTGGTGGCCCAAGGTATGAAGCCGATGACTACCTAGCAACTTTAGGAAGGTTGTATCGGGAACGCGGTATCGCAGTTAGCGTTTTAACGAGAGATAAAGATCTGGGGCCGATACTGCAAGGCCCCGGTGATCTTTGGTGGGACTATGCCGGTGGTGTAACTCTTGATGCTGCCGGGTTTACTGAAAAGTTTGGTGTCACACCTGATCAGTTCGCCGATTATCTTGCGCTGGTGGGTGATCCTATAGACGATATACCAGGTGTGCCGGGCGTAGGCGCAAAAACCGGCGTCAAGCTACTGCAATCTTTTGGGAATTTGCAGCAGCTCGGAGAAAAGTTGGATCAGGTAGGGGCGTCTTCTATTCGTGGAGCTGCCAGAATTCAGGCCAATCTTGTGGAGCACTGGCAGCAAGTGTTGATTGCAAGGCAGCTCACAGGGCTTGAAGAACATATTCCTTCACTGAGCGTGCCATTTGATTTTGTCTTGACCCATGAAGCCTTAGCGAATACCGAAGCCTATCTTGCTGACATGAACTTGTCCGGCCCCCTAACGCGACGCTGTCAATCGCTACAAAAGAGTTTACTCCAATGAAACCGCTGCGTATTCTGGCCGATAGCAACATGCGAGGTGTCGAAGCCTATTTTGGACCGCTGGGCTCGGTACAATTCTCAGAGGGTAGAAATATTGTTGCGGGAGATTTAACGCACACCGACGTTTTGTTGGTTCGTTCGGTCACAGCGGTCAACGAGTCACTACTGCAAGGGACTGCCGTTAAATTCGTTGGAACAGCCACCAGCGGCTTTGATCATGTTGATACAGATTATCTCGCCCGCAATAACATCGGTTTTTCTCACGCGCCCGGATCAAACGCCAACTCCGTCGTCGAGTTTGTATTTGCTGCAATCTCTGCGATGGATGGAAAACTAGAATCCCTCTTAGCGGGGCAGGCACTGGGTATCATTGGCTACGGTAATATTGGTCGAGCATTAGTTAAACTCTGTGAACAGCTGAGTATTTCGTTTGTGGTCTATGATCCATGGCTTGAAGAAGGACTTGTGCCTAACCCAGCCAGTCTCGCTCAGGTTCTCGCCTGCAGCGTAATAACAGTGCATACGTCACTTACCCGTGAAAGCCCCTGGCCGAGTTACCACTTGATTGATGACGAGGCGCTCCGCCAAATCTCTGAACACTCTCTATTGATCAATGCCAGTCGAGGAGAGGTGGTGGACAACTCAGCGCTTCTTAGGCTTCGCAGTTCAGGTTTGGGGCCGTCTTGTGTTCTCGATGTCTGGGAGGGGGAGCCGAATGTCTCGACAGCTCTTTTGGATGTTACGCAATTGGGATCCGCTCACATTGCGGGTTACAGTTTTGAAAGCAAATTTTTAGCGACGCGAATGCTGCTAGAAGCCGTAACGGCACATTTTAGCTTAAATGCGCAGACCGCTGATTTACACACATCGATTCCGCAAGACGTTGAACTGAGTGTTCCGCCTGAGCTGGAATTTGCTGACTTGTTGAGGTGGGCTTTCT
>JBLGAR010000046.1:0-31963 GCA_047612385.1 Cryomorphaceae bacterium
CATGCAGATGCCGCTGATACCGCCAGTATGCAAGTGATACTCACCTTCGCCCAAGTGCAGAGCAACCACAACAGTGGTTGGATCGGCTTCGACGATAGTGGATTGTTGTATATAGCAACCGGTGACGGCGGCGGTGATCAATCAAATCTCACGGCACCTATAGCGGAGTATCTGCACGGTTCTGGTCCTCTACCGGGAAACTCAGCGACGGGCGGATATGTTTATCGCGTGCCGGTTTCTTCATTGCAGGGGTACTGCGTCTATGGAGATTTCGCAAGCAATAATATTTGGTCTTTGGAGGTTGATGCTCTGGTGCCTGGCGAAACGCTAATCAGGCTTCCGATCGTCACTGGACCTACTAAACAACATGTAATCAGCTGTTCTAAATCAGCGCAGCTAGCATCGTCAGCTGTCTATCTTCAGCTCGGTACCGCTAAACGAATTAGCTTTGTCCGCAGCGTCAAACTTCTCGATAACAGATCTTTCTGCGGGCAATTGAGCTTCGTTCACTAGAAAGCGTTTCACCGCTACTGCGCGTTCCTCGGCCAGATTTATCAGTTGACCGGGTTCAATTTTGATAGAAGCCGCAACCGCTTTGAATTGGTTTGCTATTGATATTGGCGGCTCCGATTTCTCCATGCCCAGCGGCTTGTATTTTGCGCTGACAGTATCTTCCCACTGCGGACCTTTGCTTTCCCACTGCTCCTGGGACATGCCGTCTTCGAGGAACTGCGCTGCCAGCAACTGTTTTTGCAAGGCCATTAGGTCTGCTTTCGGGTGAAGCCGCCCAGCAATCACAAGAATCAGCTCCGGACGTTGGGTCAGTGCAGTGTGAAGCTCCATCAGTTTGCTCTTACCGGCTTCGTCAAGCACAGCGGTCCCCGAGGGGAAAGTCACACGCTGTAGATCTTCTTCACTGCCAATCAGATTCGCCAGCAGAGAAAAGGGCGCGGTTATGGCTTTGGTAATGATATTCACCAGTGCTGAGAAAATGACACTGCCCAAGCCAAACTCTGGATCGTCAATATTGCCACTGACAGGAACTGCCAGATCGATCACTCCGCTGGCATCGGTCAACAACGCTATTGCAAGACTTAGGGGCAGATCCACGGCTTTGTCGCTCTCGATTTTGTCGCCCAGCTTCAATTGTTCGATGACAAGTTTGTTGTCGCCCACGAGCTTCGAGTCATTCAGTTTATAGTGCAAATTCAGATTCAAGACGCCGCGATCGATAGAATGACCAGCGTAAGTGCCTGAGTAGGGGCTCAGTCGAGCAAGATCAACACCGTCAAAGGTTAAACCCATATCCAGCGCAGGTGCCTTGGCAAAAGGTTTTGCCGTGCCGGCTAGCGTGACGGGGGCGTATCCGTCTACTGAGCCGTTTAGATCCACACTGGCTTCATCGGATGGGTTTGAGCCCAGTCCGTTAATTTCACCACTGAGACTTCCAATAACGGTGCGAAAGGGGATCGATAAAGACTCATCCATAAAATCCAGATCGCTGTCGGATATGCTAACGGACGGTATACTGAACGACCATGGCCGCTCCTCTTCGGTGAGATCATGTTCCTGGGTCGGTTCCTCCGGTGAAGGTTCTGCCTCCGCCGCAAATGCTCTTTGTGCATTCACCGTGCCATCCGAATGTATATGCAGTCGACCGGAGTACTTGTTGATCAGCAATTCTTCTAGAATTAACTTTTTTTGATTTAGGTCGATCCCCAGTTTTTTCCAGCGCACGCTGTCCCATGAGGTTACGGCATTTTCTTCCTCTTCTACCGTAATCGAAAAATTGCTGATAGCACCATCGCTGCCGATCTTAACCGGCGCGAACTGTTCCAGGTTTATCGAACCGCTTAATCCAGCCAGACCAGTCTCTATTGAGGCTGTGATGCCTTTGGGTATGTTGGGGTTGAACCACGCAAGGGGCAGATCGGCCAGGGCGTATTGAACAGTTCCACTGCCGCTGTCTAGCGTAAGTTGTGCTGTCAGCGTCAAGCTGGCTTGATTGTTAATAGACAGGCTCAAGTCCGCACTCGTGTCTCCGGCCAGTGGCCATTGCAATTTGGATGCCCTCACGGCAATGGGCGTGACGCTGATGAGAGCAGGTTCGGTGTATTCGGAGCGCCAGTGAATTTCGGAATCCTGTACTGTCGTTGTGTTCACGGCAATCGACCAGTTGTTTGCAGGGTCCTCAGGCTCGGGTTCGCTTGCTACGGGTATGCGCGGGGCGAGCATTTCCGCCACACTCACTTTTAATCCATCACTCCAGCCTTTCACGATGGCGACATCTAGCGATACCGACTCGACGCTGACTGTCTCAGCGGCTCCATCGACTGTGACCCCGCCGATGTGGAGCTCACCCAATGAAATCTCGGTATCGGATAGGGCGTCAGTATCCCGCGGTGCGAGCGCTAGCTCTTTTAGAGTCAGGCTGGCCTGCTCAACCTTATAACTCAGTGCGTCGGCCCAACTAATGCGATAGCGCCCGGCCATATTCAAGTGACCCTTGGTTAACTCAAACTTCACCCAGGGTTCTATAAATCTCGACAATGGCGCCAGGCTTATATTCGACAGCGACAGGGATCCTTCGCTATGCGCCCCGGGTACAGACACATGACCTTCCCAGCTCAATACGCCTCCGGCTTCGTCTTTGGCTTCAAAACTGTAGGGTTTGCCTTCTTCAACAAGGGTGGATAAATCTCGTACGGCTACTTGTAGGCCATCGTAGTGAGTGCTGAAGGGTTTCTCTCTGCTTTCGTCGGTAAATTGAATCCGCTTTGAGTGAAAGTAAAAATCGCGAATGGTTACACCGGGTAGGCCCGAGTCTTGAGTGACCTGCGGAGGGTTCTCTGCAGGCTCGGCCGCGGGCACTAGGTCCGAAAAATTAAAGGTTCCATCTTTGAGTATTGTTACGTCAGCATAGAAATTCTCAAAACGTGCCGCATCAAACACGAAACCGGGTGTCCAGATACTTGCCAGTGAGAGGTTCATTTCCCCCAGACTAAAACCGGTGAAAGGATCGCCATTTCGCTCAGGTAAAGAGGCCTTGCGGACCACCAGGTTTAGGGTGAAAGGGTTGAAAAAAATAACTTCGGTTGATAGATCGCGTTGGAAGTTTTTTTCCACATACCAGGGCGCGAAGAAATTTAACGCAGGCATTATCAGCAATATGGCAAGAGCCAAATACACCAGGTATGCCTTTATTGCTATTCGAATCATGCTCTACAATCCCTTGCGGTAAGTGTAGGGAGTGACCCCAGTCCAGACCTTGAATGCGCGAATAAAAGCGCTGGATTCGGAAAAACCGGCTCGATGTGCGATCTCCTCAATACTCAGGCCTTGTTTGCCGAGCAAATGCAGCGCTGTATCTCTGCGTAGCTGGTTCTTAATTTCTTTGAAGGTGGTCCCCTCAGCCGATAGCCTGCGCCGCAGTGTCTGCGGGTGTATTCCCAGTTGTTCCCCGACGTCATTCAACTCGGGCATGCTGGTAAGCTGTCGGCGCGCTAGTTCC
The DNA here is from genome assembly GCA_047612385.1 of Cryomorphaceae bacterium. Classification (GTDB taxonomy): domain Bacteria; phylum Pseudomonadota; class Gammaproteobacteria; order Pseudomonadales; family Halieaceae; genus JBALVT01. The sequence continues at coordinate 3,512 of JBLGAR010000046.1, forward strand.
CGAACTTGGGATGTCCAACTGCTACGGTCATAATCCTGGGTGAGCATATGTAGTACTGGGTGTCGCAGAAAGTGGCGCATTGATTGCTCGTTCTGTACCACCCGTTTTTCCAGTAGTGCGGGCGAGAAAACAATAGCCGAGTTTTCGGATTCAAATTTCAAAGGGCTGGCCAGAAACATATGTCGGTAGTCATCAGTGGTTGCCATGGGAACATAGTTTAGTTCAACGCCTTGCAGGGGCAGATGTTCCTGTATCAGCCAACTTGCAAAGCGATGGGCGAAAAAGAGAGTCATCTCCTGGATATACATAGCTTCGCCAGACATCGGGTCAAAGTCCACCAGTCGGATTCGCACTGTGTCCTCGCCGACATCCAGGAACGGTTGCACCCCAAAATCGAACAGCTGATAGAAGCGACAATAGCGGTACATAGCCTGCCCGAGTGTTTCGCTGCTGATTACGGCTTGGCACATCATAGACCAACCCCCGATCGGCATTTTACGGGAAGCATAGCCCAGACCTTCATCGCCCATCGCCAGCATGGTGTTCACCTGCAGATCGGCAAATCGTTCAATTGATATCCGCGCGGAGTCCTCCAGCAGCAAGCGGGGGGAGATACGGTTTTTGCGCAGTAAACTGATCGGGTCTAGACCCTGCGCGACCGCGTGTTTTAGAACCGCTCGAGCGAAATGTACGGATATGGAATAGTCTCGCACGTGCAGCCTAAAGTGAAGCTGGGTCGGTGGTCAGATGGATGGGGTCTCGATCTATGGATGCGACTTGATTGCGGCCGTTCTGTCTCGCTAGATTCATGGCCTGATTTGCCGCCGCGGAAAGTTCATCCAGATCAACATCACCTTTAGATGCTGTTACGCCTACACTGGCGGTGACCGTAATACGTTGCTCGTGCACTAATAATGGTCTTTCGCCGATGGCCAGGCGGATACGATCTGCCAGAGTCTTGGCATGCTTGAGTTCGGTTTCCGGGAGTACCAGCATAAATTTTTTGCCTGACACTCGCGCGACAACGTCTGTAGCGCGCGACATTTTTGCCAGCAGCGCAGCGATTGTGCGTATTACATGGTCACCGGTTTCAAGGCCGAAGCTATTGTTGATCTGATCAAAGTGATCTATGTCCACCATGATAGCCGATGTCGGCAGATTACGCCGCAGAGCGGCGGCCAGGCTGAGCTGAAGAGCCTCGTCCATTCCCCGTCGGTTGTAGACTCTGCTCAGAGGGTCGTGAGTAGAGAGCCTGGCGATATGGCCCTGATACTCAATGAGCACGCTCGCTAAAAACCCGATCGCAACCAGTACATAGGCGACACTGTAGCCGCCAATGGCGAGGGCCTGAGCGACAACCTCTTTTCCTAAAACCAGTTGGTAGTAGAGAACCAGCGGGGCAGTGATACACATAATAAGCGCAGCAAAACTGATGATCCCGTCGCCAATATTTTTGTGATTAAGGCTGCGCCAGGCACATACCAGGCCAGCGGCTATAAAAAATAGCGCAGTGGTCGAAACCTGTATGACAAACATTTGTGATTTGGGAAGCACTAAAGAGCACAGGGTGGCCAGTAGACAAACTACGCCCAGAGTTAACCTGCCTCGTGTTATTTGAGCGCGCCTACCCGCTGCCAGGTACAAAATATAGCTGCTTATGATCACTGCAACTGAGGGCACATCGACGGTCATGATCTTCTCGGAAACCTGCTGCAGGGTAAACGCGATCCAGCCCAGCAGCGCTCCCATAAAATACACCGTGAACATTCCCAGACCCGCCGGTGGATTACTGGAGTCTCCCAAAATATAAATGACGAGCATCTGGGCGCAGGTGATAATCAATATTAGACTGAAATGTATGTATACCCAGCTTTGGGGGAGTAACTCTTCCATAGTTTCCTGTGTGTATCTGCCTGTAAGGTATGGTCAATTTATTTGTCGGGGGGGGTCATTGTTGGGCTAGCATGCGCTCACCATACTGTTTGCCGCGAATCGAATCCAACTCGAACCCCGCTCGATCCCAATTCGACCACAAGGTCAGGAGCCCCCAATGCTAGAAAGAGAATTCACTGAAGAGCAACATATGTTTCGCGATGCCTATCGCAAATTCCTCGCCATTGAGATTGTGCCACATATGGAAGCCTGGCGTGAGGCCGGAATAGTTGATCGTGACGCATTTCGCAAAGCGGGCGATCAGGGGTTTCTGATGACCTGGCCCGATGAGAAATACGGCGGCCTGGGCGATCCCGACTTTCGTTTTGAACAAATTATCATAGAAGAAAGCGCCTATGCCCGGGTAGGGGACTGGTACAACACGCTGCACAGCCGACTTGTGGGACCCTACTTTTCAAGATTTGGTAGCGCCGAGCAGCAAGAGCGCTTTTTACCCAAGTGTGTCAGCGGTGAAACGATACTCGCCATTGCCATGACCGAACCCGATGCGGGCAGCGATCTGGCGGGTATGCGTTCAACCGCAGTGGAGCAGGATGACCACTGGGTACTGAACGGCTCCAAGACCTACATATCCAATGGCATTAACGCCGACGTAGTGATTGTCGCCGCGAAAACCGACCCTGACAACAACCCTCATCACATGACTTTGTTTATCGTTGAGCGAGGTATGGAAGGTTTCGAACGCGGCCGCAATCTCAATAAAATGGGTCTGAAAGCGCAGGACACCGCAGAGCTGTTTTTTAATAACGTAAAAATCCCTAAAGAAAATGTTTTGGGCGAACCCGGTCAGGGCTTTATCTACCTAATGAAAGGTCTTGCAGAGGAGCGCCTGATTGGTGCCGCGGGCTATTTATCGGCTGCGCAGGTCTCCTGGGATCTCACCGCCGACTTCGTCAAGGAGCGCAAGGCGTTCGGTAAGCCGCTGGCGGCATTCCAGAACACTCAGTTTAAAATGGCAGAAATGCGGACCCAACTTGATATTCTGCAGGTGTACGTGGATCAGTGCGTAAAAGCGTTTAGCGTCGGAGCCCTAACGGCGGTGGACGCGGCCAAGGCCAAGCTGGTCACCAGCGAAATTCAGGTAGCAATGGCTGATCTAGGTGTACAATTGCACGGCGGCGCAGGCTATATGGACGAATACCCCATCAGCCGACAGTACACTGACGCCAAGATTTCAACCATTTACGCAGGGAGTTCTGAGGTGATGAAAATCATCGTGAGCAGAGACTGCTTGTCTGATGATTACACCCCATTCAACACACGAAATTTCTAATTTGAACTTAACTATTGATACAACAGGAGATAACTCATGGATTTAAACGATAAAGTAGCAGTAATAACCGGTGGCGCATCGGGCCTGGGTCGGGCTGCCGTGAAGCGATTTTTGGCCAATGGCGCCAAAATTGCTATTTTCGACATGAACGAAGAAAAAGGTAGCTCACTGGCGGCAGAACTCGGTGACAATGTGATCTTCTGTAAGGTCAATGTGACTGACGAAGAATCTGTCGCAGCTGGCATAGCCGCTACAATGGCAGCCTTTGGTGCCATCCACGTCAACTGTAACTTCGCCGGTATTGGTAACGCCAAGCGCACCATGGGCAAGAATGGTCCTTTCCCTCTCGCGGATTTTAATCTCGTCTTACAAGTTAACCTGGTGGGTACCTTCAACGTGCTGCGTCTGTGTGCAGAGCAAATGTCTGCCAATGAGCCTTTCAACGCAGATGGCGGCCGCGGCGTTATTATCAACACAGCTTCGGTAGCGGCTTATGAGGGTCAAATCGGGCAGGCAGCTTACTCCGCTTCTAAAGGCGGTATCGTTGGCATGACACTCCCGATTGCGCGAGATTTGGCTGTGCTGGGAATACGGGTGAACACAATTGTACCGGGTTTGATTGCCACGCCATTGATGATGGGCGGTGCTGAGGAAATGACTCCGGAAATTGCAGAGTTTCTGCAGCCTCTAGCCAGTCAGGTGCTGTATCCCAAGCGTTTGGGTAACGCAGATGAGATTGCTCATTTGGCTCAGTGCATTGTCGAAAATGACTACATCAATGGCGAGTGTATTCGCATGGATGGCGGAATCCGCATGCAGCCTAAATAGGCTGCTTTACGGCTTTGCATTGATAGGCTGATTTTCCCCTATATTCATATCACAAGGAGCGCCCATGGGTCCGCTTAACGGCTATACGGTAATTGAACTGGCGGGCATCGGCCCCGCTCCAATGGGCGGAATGATGCTCGCTGATATGGGGGCTGATCTCATTCGGATCGAGCGCGTAGGTGGCGCTGACCCAAGAATTACAGAGAACGTCAGCGGCCGCGGGAAGAAGTCCGTAGTGCTGAATCTAAAGGACCCCGATGGCGTCGAGACATTGTTGCGCATGGTGGAAAATGCCGATGTGATCATTGATCCATTTCGTCCTGGAGTCTGCGAGAAGCTGGGAATCGGGCCAGAGGTTTGCCTTGCTCGTAACCCTAGACTGGTTTTTGCACGAATGACCGGTTGGGGACAGGACGGGCCGCTGGCTAACGCTGCAGGGCACGATATCAACTATATTTCTATCACCGGTGCACTTTTTGCCACGGGCCGCGCGGGCGAGAGGCCCGTTCCCCCGCTAAATTTGGTGGGTGATATGGGTGGCGGTGGAATGCTGCTGGTCAACGGTGTCCTAGCCGCGCTATTGGAGACAGCCAACTCCGGCAAAGGGCAGGTTATTGACGCTGCAATGGTCGACGGTGCAGCACAGTTGATGTGGATGTTTCATGGATTCGAAGCCATCGGTGGCTGGGATGCCAGCAAACGTGAAGCGAACATGCTGGACGGAGCCGCTCACTTTTACGATACCTACGAATGCGCCGATGGGGAATACGTTTCACTAGGTTCTATTGAACCCCAGTTTTATGCGCTGCTCAAAGACCTCGCAGGTCTTGATGACGCCGACTTTGGCAATCAGAGCGATCAATCGCTCTGGCCGGCTATGAAGGAAAAACTGACAGCCGTGATGAAGCAGAAAACTCAGGCCCAATGGTGCGAAATTATGGAGGGCACCGATGTGTGTTTCGCGCCAGTGCTGTCTTTTGTGGATGCGCCGAAGCATCCGGCCAATGTGGCGCGCAACACCTACATTGAGATTGATGGTCTAACACAGCCCGCGCCTGCACCGCGATTTAGTCGTACTCCATCATCAGTAGCGCATGGCACACATGCTGCCGGAGCGGATACTGATCAGGTGTTGTCGGCTATGGGTTTTGCCGAGCAGGAAATCAGTCGCATGCGCGAGAAGGGCGCAATCGTATAAACCATCTGAACAACCGAGGACAAGAACGTGAGCGAATATGAAAATGTAATAGTCGAGCGGCATGGTCAGGTAGCGGTGGTTACACTCAATCGTCCAGATAGCCTCAATGCGTTTAATTCGGCAATGCTGACCGACTTACTGCCTGCCATCGCAGAGGTCAATGACGACGAAAATATTCGTGTCGGTATTCTTACAGGTATGGGGCGTGCATTTAGTGCCGGTGCGGATCTAAACGAAGATATGGGTCCGGGTTTCCTGGTTGAAGATCAACTGAACGGTCAGTACAAGCCCATTCTCATGTCACTTACCAATGCACCCCAGCCTTGGATGAGTGCAGTGAATGGTCCAGCTGCGGGAGTCGGCAGTGCGTTTGCCATGGTATGTGATTTATCAGTGATGGCGCAGGACGCCTATATCTACCAGGCATTTACCGCGATAGGCCTGGTCCCGGATGGCGGCGCTACCTGGCATTTGGTTCATACACTGGGTCGTAAAAGAGCGTATGAGCTGATTGTATCGGGCGAGAAACTCAGGGCGCAAAAATGTCTGGAGCTAGGTTTGTGTAATAGAGTAGTTGCACCGGAAGCTCTGCTAGAATCAGCTTTGGAGTGGGCTCAGGAGCTTACGGCTAAAGCGCCTCTATCGCTGCGTTACGCCAAGCAGGCGCTGAACTCTGCTATGGAAGAGTCTTTGGCGGATACCATTAGCAGCGAAGCTAAACTGCAGCATTTGTGTATTACCTCGGAAGATTCTCGCGAGGGCGTCGCCGCCTTCACTCAGAAGCGTGCGCCGCAATGGAAGGGTGTGTAAATTACCCCCGAGCTGATTCCAAATGCAAATGACCGCGCCGCTATAGCTGAGTTATAGTATCGCTCCCTTTGTTTGAGGAGTTGCAATGAGCGGTGATATTAGGCCGGAATTGGCCGGGTTGCGCGAACGCCTGAACCGCACCCTGGATGAGCACAGAAGCGTGGCCCGCGAAAAGCGCCATCAAAAAGGCTATCGTACAGCGCGAGAGAATCTAGAGGACTTGGTAGATGCCGATTCTTTTCTGGAATACGGCCAGCTAGCGGTTGCTGCCCAGCGCAGTCGTCGCGATTACGAAGATCTTCAAACCAATACGGCTGCCGACGGAATCATAGTCGGCCTGTGTACCATCAACGCCGATATTGTCGACTCTGGCGCCGCGCGCTCAGCCGTAGTGATCAATGATTATACGGTGCTGGCCGGCACGCAGGGTTTTTTCCATCACCAGAAACTGGATCGGATTTGTGAGCTTGCCGAACGACACAATCTACCGATCGTGATGTATACCGAAGGTGGAGGTGGGCGCCCCGGTGATACTGATGTCACTACTCAAATCGCTGGACTGAACATCACGTCCTTCAGTTGCTGGGCTAGGCTCAGCGGTGTGGTTCCGCGCATTGCGGTTAACAACGGATATTGCTTTGCCGGCAACGCGGCGCTATTTGGCTGCGCGGACTTTACCATTGCCACCCGCCACTCCTGGATAGGAATGGCGGGTCCCGCTATGATCGAAGGCGGTGGGCTGGGCGTTTTCGCGCCGACAGACATTGGCCCCATTGATGTGCAGGAAAAGAATGGGGTAGTGGATATCGTCGCTGACGATGAAGCCCATGCCACGGCCCTGGCATCCAAGCTGCTAAGTTATTTCCAGGGGTCGGTGCAACATTGGTCCTGCGGTGAGCAGGATGTTTTGCGCGATATAGTGCCTGAAGATCGGCGCTGGGCTTATCCTGTTCGAAAAGTGATCGAAACCGTCGCAGATGACGATTCGTTTCTGGAACTTCGTCGCATCTATGGGCGAAGTATTATTACGGGCTTCATGCGTCTGGAGGGTCGCCCCGTTGCCGTTATCGCCAACGACTGTCAGCAAATGGGCGGGGCCGTCGACTCTGAAGCAGCCGAGAAAGGTGCCAAGTTTCTGGACAGTTGTAACGCCTTCGGTTTGCCGGTGATTTCGTTTACCGATACGCCGGGGTTTATGGTTGGGCCGGACAACGAGCGCGAAGCGGCGGTGCGAAGAATGTCCAACCTGTTTCTGGCAGGAGCGAAGTTAACAGTGCCCGTGGTGGCGATTTTTTTACGCAAGGGATATGGGCTGGGCGCTATGGCGATGGTCGGCGGCAGTTTTGTAAGCCCGGTTTACAGTGCCGCCTGGCCCACCGGAGAATTTGGTGGAATGGGGCTAGAAGGTGCTGTACAGCTCGGTTACAAAAAAGAACTCGAGGCGATAGAAGATGAGGCTGAGCGTCGGGAATTGTTTGACAAGCTTGTTCAGCGCGCTTACGACATTGGCAAAGCGACAGAGGCGGCATCTCATCTTGAAATCGACGCGGTGATTGACCCGATAGATACGCGCACTGTTCTGCTTCGGGCACTGTCTGCGAGCTCGGTGCAATGATAGCCGAATGACGCTCGAGCAATCACAAACGGTTTACGCCACCAGTATCAATGCGGTGTTGCAGGTTGCCGTGGCGGCGGGCGTCGATCGAAACGGGTTGCTTGAGGAGGCGGGGATCAATCCTGCGATACTTTCTATCCCCGGTGAGCGCGTCGCGGTCTCCCAGTTTATCTCACTGTATAAGCTGGCTGAAGTTCAAACACAGGATCCTGACATAGGTTTAAAAGTTGGGCGGGCCAGCTATTTTTTGGGCATGAATTTACAGCTTTATATGACGACAATTTGCGTCAATCTGAAGCAGTATTTAAATGTGATACCCAGTACGATTCGACTGCGAGGAGATCTCGGTAGGGTGTTGATTCGGCCGGAAAAGGATTTTATCCGCCTCGAATGGCACCCGCTTAACTCACGGGTTGGTGCGCTTAGGCTCGTCAGTGATGAAATGTTGTGCTCAGCGGCGCTGATTGTGGGCTCAATTTGCGCTCTGCCCGTGCCGGTGATGAGCGCAGAGTTTAGTTACGCTCGCCCGGACAACACAGCGGGTTTAGAGAACGCTTTCGGCAGCAAGCTTCGTTTCAACAGCCAGGTGAGTTGCCTTTATTTTCCTCGCGAAAGTCTGAACTATCCACTGCTTAACTTGGATTATAAACTCGGTCAGGATTTTACGGCAAAACCTCAGTCCTTATTCGAAAGCACTAAAGGGATTGAAGATCCTTTTTTGCGAGACCTAAGAGCGGCCATGCTGAGAACTTTACCCACCGGCGAGCTGACAATAGACAGCTTGTCGAAAGCCTTGGGAGTGTCTCGCCGCACCCTACAAAGACGCTTAACGGCTCGTGATTCCAGTTTCAAACAATTGCTACAAACCTTACGCGACGAGTTGTCGGAGCGCTATTTGGAAGACGCTAGATTGGGAATCACTGAAATCGCATTTCTACTGGGCTATTCTGATCAGGCTTCTTTTTCCAACGCCTTCAGAAGTTGGCGAAACTGCTCGCCCAGCGAACACCGCAATAAGCATATCAATAAACATACTAATTAGAGAAAGGAATAGGTCTATGAAAAATCTGTTTTCAGTCGAAGGAAAAATTGCCGTGGTTACCGGTGGCTCCGGCGGTATTGGTGCCATGATTGCCGAGGGCTTCGTTAAAAATGGCGTAAAGACGTACATCACTGCGCGCAACGAAGAGAGGATTAAAGAAGCCGTTGCAAGGTTTTCGGAGCACGGTGAATGCATAGGCTTCGCTTCTAATTTGTCGACTACAGAAGGTGTTCAAGCTTTTGCGAATGAGATGAAGGAGCGCGAGTCAAAGCTTGATATTCTCGTTAACAATGCCGGGGCTTCCTGGGGTGCCGATGTCGATGACTTCCCCGAAAGCGGTTGGGATAAGGTGATGGACCTGAACGTAAAATCGATTTTTTTCCTGACCCAACAACTACTGCCTGAATTGCGTGCTGCGGGAACGGCTGATGATCCTGCCAGGGTTATTAACATCGGGTCGATCAACGGTATAACGCATCCGCATATGAATAATTATTCCTACTCGGCGAGCAAAGCAGCAGTGCATCAACTGACACGCCATCTTGGGGCGGATCTGGCCCCGCAGCACATTAATGTCAACGGGATTGCCCCCGGGTTCTTTCCGAGTAAGATGACCGCTCACCTGCTGGAACATGAGGAAGAAGCGGCCAAGACTATTCCCCGACGTCGTCTCGGTACCAAAGAGGATGCAGCCGGAACCTCTATCTTTTTGTGCTCGCGCGCTTCGGCGTGGATGACGGGGCATATGGTTGTGCTTGATGGTGGGTATATAGCGATTGCTTAAAGGTTGCCGACTGTAGTGGGTCATCTTGACAGGTCAATAGGAGAAATTTGAAATGCCCCGAATCAGCACTGCGTGGACGCGACTGTTCCTAATATTATTAGCGAGTTTTATGGTAAGTAGTTGCGGTGGCAATAGTTCAGATCGAGCCGACGAAGATGCCGAGCTCGGGCCAAGGGCCGAAGCTCGCCTGGCACGCATAGACTCTGACTTACTGCAGGGCCCGCTGGCACGCAGTAGCTCCGGCGATTATGTGCTTGAGAATGACAATCTCAGAGTTATCATTCAACAGCCCGGGCGCAACTGGTTTGGACTGGGAACTTACGGTGGCAATATCATTGATGCCAGTGCCAAACTGACCGATGGCACTTTTAACCCGGATCATCTGGAAGAGTTTGTCAGCGGCATCAATATAGAAAACACACCTAACTATACGCAGATGGAAATTCGTAATGACGGGGATGACAGGGAAGCTGCTGTTGTTTGTGCTACCGGCCCCGATGACCTATTGGAGTTTGTTAACGCGAGCTCTGCTGTCAGGGCTCTGCCTGCCAACTTTCCCGCCAGCGCCGATGATATCGATCTACCGATAGACATTGAAACCTGCTACAGCTTGAACCCAGAGGAGCCTTGGGTGACGATCGATACGACCCTGCGCAATGCTACTGGTGATGCGATTGCCCTTTATATGACTGAGTATTTAGGGGGTTCTGGTGAGGTGGAAGCCTTTCAACCGGGAGCCGGATTTGGCGAGCCGCTGTTCACCACCAGTTGTCCCGAGACAACACAAGTTGCCTGTTCCGTCGGCCTGTGCGATCAATGCAATTATTTTGCTTACTCCGGGAACAGCGGCGCGGCTGGCGTTTCCTACGGCTTGATTCACGAGGAGGAGGGTAGTTCGAGTTTCTCCACGGCGGGCGTGAGCGTACTGGTCTATGGCCAGAACGTTGCGGTATTGATTGCTGCTTCTTTACCTCCCAACTATGAAGTTCCAGCAAACGGAGAGTTGACCTTGCGTCGATACTTTGCGGTGGGGGACGGCAGCGCGAGCAGCATTGCGGATATTCGCAATCGAATTTTTGAGATTACTACGGGCGATATTTCCGGTGTGGTGACCAGCAGTGGGCAACCTCTGTTACAAGCCGACGTTGCGGTTTTCCAAACTATCGACGCTACAGTGACTCCACCAACTCGTTTTGTGGCCGGTCATGCTCGGACCAACTCCCAGGGAGAGTACTCGATGACTTTACCACCGGGGAACTACGAAGTTCAGGCTCACGCTGAAGGTTTTCTGTATGCAGATGACATTCCAGCGGCAGTGAGTATTAGCGAAGGGCAAAACAGTACGCAGGATTTTGAGCTTCCCGCACCGGGGCTGTTGCATGTCGATGTTATCGAAATATTTGGGTTTGGTCCCGCAGAGTCCTCGCCTGCAAAACTGCAGTTAGTGGGATTTGATCCCAGCCCGGAACTCAAAAACGGATCTACCGGTATCTTTGGCGATAGCTCCGATAATCTGCCTTTTGGTATTGCGCTGGTTGAGTTCATCGATCGCAGTGGCAGTAGCGATGTTCTTCCCGTTGAGCCCGGCGATTATCAACTGGTGGTATCACGAGGTCCTCGTTATTCGGCGTTCAAACAGAATATCACTATCACCAGCGGGGAAACTACCGCAGTTCAGGCTCAGCTGACACAGGTGGTTGATACACCTGAAGTGGTGTACGGGGACTTCCATGTACATTCAATCGACAGTATAGATTCTGAAGTCACGCGTGAAGAGAGAGTGGCAACATACCTGGCTGAAGGCATGGATTTTTTCACACCGTCTGATCACGGTATCAGAGTAGATTTCACGGATACCATTGTAGAAATGGATGTAGCCGATCTTATTGCGACGTCCCCCAGTAGCGAGCTGACGACTTTTGACTATGGCCATTTCAATAGCTGGCCTGTGACAATCGACAGCTCACAAATAGGGGGCGGCAATGTCGACTGGGGTGGAGCTGCGGCTCCGGGCATGGATTTCCCTGAATACGGCAGCTTCGGTTTGTCACCGGCCGAAATATTTTCAGAAGTGCTCGATGATCCAATGCAAAATATTGTCCAAATCAACCATATTGCCGGCCACTTTGGAGGCTCGGGGTTGGCGATCGATACCGGTATGACACCACCAAAATCGACAGCGAACTTAAGCGAAAAACGCCTGGATCCGTCTTTGGACAATGCTTTTGATTCAGGGTTTCAGTCCCTGGAAGTCTGGATTGGCGCCGACGGGCGCTCGGGCATTTTCGATCGTTTTCTCGGGCAAAATGCAGGCGATTGGTTCAACCTGATCAATCAGGGCATTGTGCGAACAGCCGTTGCAAACTCTGATACCCATGATCGTAGAAACACACATCTGTCGACCCGCAATCTCATTTCCAGTGAAGTGACTGACCCATCTCAGCTGTCAGGTATCGCCGAACAGTTGGCCGCCAGCGTAGCTAACGGCAAAGTCGTCGGTAGCAATGGTCCTTTCATGAGGATTAGAGCGACGGGAAGACTGGTTGGGCTTTCCCAATTCGCTGGGCTGGGTATAGATGAGTCGAATACGATTCCCATTTCCAGTAATTCTAATCTGACTGTTGAGGTTTTAATCACTACACCTGAATGGGCAGCGGTCGATTCGGTGGATTTTTATATTAATAATCAGCCTGAACTGACCAGCGCGGCAGGTGCAGCCGCTCGCTATGGCATTTGTCCAAGCTTTACAGTTAATGCTGGCGATCCCGGTTGGGAGGAGTTTTTGGCAACTGGGGTCAATGGTGTAGCCGGTGCCGATCGCAGGGATATCACCGTGTTAGCGGAAATCCAGGGCATCACTGCGGATAGCTGGTTGGTTGCTATTGCCCATGGCAGTGACGGTGTATCCCGGCCGATGTTTCCTGTCGTGCCAGATGATCTTGCCTCTGGCAGTAACACCACTCTGGCCGAATTGATCGATGGCAACTTAGACGAGTCGGGAATTCTCGCCTACGCCTTTAGCAATCCGTTGTTCTTCGATGTAGGGGGAAATGGATGGGTAGCACCTGGAGTGGTGAATAGGGCGTGTTCAACGCCCTGATTTTTCACTCAGAACTCTTTAGCTGTGAAAGTTTCATCACCTGGGTCTTGAGCAGTGGGTGCTCCTGTGCCCCGATCCAGCGCCAGCACATTGTGCCCATAGCATGACCGGCGGTCTCAACCCAGTTTGCAACCCCTGGGTCGGTGTGTGAAACCACTACTCGAACACTGCCATTGGGATTATAGTGTGCGGTGTGTTTATTGATATGGATGGTGTGGTGGCGATAGTCCAACGATTCCATCCACCAGTTGTCCAGTTGAAAGTTCCAGGTCTGGCATTCGGGTATCAAAGGCGCGTCGATAACAAACACTTCGTCTTCAGCCAGCTCCCAGGCGCTGTGAAAGTAAAAGATGTTGGGGTCACCGCCTATGGACTGGCAGTAATCCTGATCAGCTGGAGGCAGTTGGTTCATGGTTGGCAAGAAACTCTCGGCCCAGTTTTCGAACAGTTGCGCGGAGCCTTTTACAAACATGACGGCGCCTTGCAGCCCCCGCTCGAGCTTTTCAGCGCTCAGCGGCTTTGGGCGATCATCTCCGGCACCAATACGCTCGATCTTTAAATCAGCTCGCTTTTCATTGATTCGATCCTGAAAGGTTTGCCGCACCGTAATCGAATTAGTTTGTGGGCCCATTGGCAACCAGTTTCCGCTGTATTCGCTTTGACTGATGACAATTTCTAGGCTGCCATCAGGGCTGATGTCCAAACCTCGTGCGTCAACGTGGCCTGTCACCACCATAGTGCCGCCGGAAGCATATTTGTTGATTATGGTGCTTAGCCCCAAGTAATCTACGCTGCCTCTGTTGCCACTAATCCGGTAGTTAAACTTGGGGTTTAAAGGGGCGCTCTCGTAGCGATTATCTGGATTATCTGCGCCCAACTTAATCGTCTCGTGGGCGCCACAGCGAAGCTGTGGAAAAGCGGGATCTCGGTGTTCCAGAAAACTCTCAAGACCGCCACGCAACAATCGCGTCAGGTAGCGATATCCTTCCGCTCGATTGAAGGCGTCCTGTGGAGCCTTTTCGCTGTTTACGATTTCACCGGCTTCTTTGAGCGCATCGCAAAAATTATTCCAGGCAGTGCCATCCAAGACTCTTTGTTCTGTGTCACTCATCTCATGTTCCCGGTATTGTTGAAATCCGTGAATGCATACACCGCGCTTGCGCAGGGTTTAGTAGCCATCGCGAATATTCACCACATTGAGCATCGCCTCACCGGCGATGTAGCGTCTAAGATTTTCAATGGTTAACGTTGCTGTTCGTTCGAGGCTTTGAGCGGTCACAGCTGATATGTGTGGCGTGATGATCACGTTCTCCATGCTCCATAGAGCGCTGCTTTCGGGGAGGGGCTCAGGATCGGTGACATCCAATCCCGCGCCGTACAATTGCTTGGATGCAAGCGCTGCGATCAGATCAGCTGTCACGGTGCTTTTCCCGCGGCCCACACTTAAGAAAATGGCGCCGGGTTTGGCGCTTGAGAAAAATGCCTTATCAAAAACACCCGTGGTTTTCTCGGTCAGTGGCAATGCATTCACTATGACATCGGCTTTTGCGGCGAGTGTATGCAACTCGTCGGCCAGTCCAACGTACTCCACGTACTCGGGTCCTTCCCTAGAGGAATTTCGTGTGGCGATGATGCGCATACCTAATCCGTTCGCCCGTATTGCTATCTGCGAACCGATACCTCCCAGGCCGACGACCAACATGGTTTTGCCTGTGAGCTCACCAAATCTCGAAGAGCGCGCTAGGTTTTGGTCCCACTTCGAATCATTCTGAGCGCGCATATAATTCGGTAGTCCTTTGGTGAGCGCCATCATCATAGCGATGGCGTGTTCCGCTATTGCAGGCCCCGACAGACGTTTGGTATTGGTAAAGATGACTTTTTCCTGTTGTTCCTCAGTCAGTCCTTGGCAGTTATCCATGCCCACAAAGTAGTTGTGCAGCCAAAGTAGTTTACGGTCAGCATTTTGCATAGTGGGTGGCGTACACAATCCGATAATAGCGTCTGTTCCCTTGAGAACCTTTTTGTCTAAAACAAAGTTGTCCGATCGATCAACGACAAGCTCAACAGTTCCCGCGGCCTGCTTTAGCCGTTGTTCGAAATCTGGGATCTGTGTGGACAAAAACGCGGGCAAATTGACAATCACTCGTTTTGGATCCCAGGCGCTATTTTCTGAAATAGGCTTATCGGCTGCTCTTAGCTCTAGATCGGTGATTAATGTGTTGGCGGAATCTGTGGCGCCTGCTGCGCCGTGGTGAACCATGCTGGCGCTTGTTAGGGCTATTAACAGTGATCTCAGTATATTTTTCGCGTACATGTATTCTCCGGTTTAAAGTGGCTTTTGGGCCACTATTTGGGCAATTGCTGCGGGTTTTCCAGCGGCATAGTTTTCAATTTTACCCTCAAATTTGTGCAGTACTTTCCAGTCCGAAAAGTAGCGGGTTAATTCGCCGGGTTGCAATAAAAAATCTGGGTTTTTGGGTCGACCAAATTGTGGCTGATCGACCGTAAAGGTCTCATAGATGACAAGGCCTCCAGTTAGTATAGCGCGTTTGAGGCTATCCAAAAGAGGGCGGTGCAGGTATCGGTAGACTAAAATGCCGGCAAAGCTGCTCTCCTTGAGCTGCTCCTGTGGCTCTGCTTCAAAGTCCACTGACCATAGACTAGCTAGATTTTTCACGGTAGCAAATAGCGGGTCTTGGAGTTGTTGTTTTATCTCATCCAAAACTTCCGGGTTTCGGTCTGCAAATACGGTGGGTATCTTGTTCTCAATCAGATACAACCCGTTGCGACCTTTGCCGCAGGCCAAATCGAGAATCGGGCCTTTGAGGGCAGCTTCAGTAATAGTCTTTAAGTGAGACTCGAGAAGGTCGGAGTGCGGAGTGCTCACAAGCTATTGGGTGCCAGTGTGTGGTCGAAGGGATCGAGGCAAATTTTCTTCAATGGTTTTATTGGTAGCCTTTGCCATTGCAGCTTTCAATCCAGGGCCAATTTGAGGGGATACCTCCCAGGCGTTCAAGGGTTCATCGCATTCGCTACAGCACATGACGGCTTGGGTTTTGTGACCGCAGGTCTTGTGTTGATATTCAATGGGTGGACCGTTGCCGTCGCCCTGCCATTTGTCGCCCCACTGGGCCATCGTCATAATAATGGGATAGAGGTCTACACCTTTTTCGGTAAGGTGATATTCAAACCTAGTAGGCTTGTCTTGATAGGCACGCTTGTGCAGAACATCCTGTTGCTCAAGTTTGCGCAATCGCTGCGTGAGGGCAGGGCGGCTGACGCCCAGTTGTTTGCACAAGTCCTCGAAACGTCGGGTGCCCAGGAAAATGTCCCTGAGTATGAGCAAGCTCCAGCGGTCGCCAATTACCGAGAGCGTGCGCGCGACCGAGCAGGTTTGGCTATCAATTTCACTCCATTTCATTTCTTAATGCTCTTCCTAATTCGATCGATGCCTACGACTGATAGTCTAGCTTGACGGGTTCAAAATTTAAACCTATAGTCAGTTTAAATTATAAACTTGCTTCAGGAGTTATCCCATGAGCAATGTACCCACTGAGAAAGTCGCACTTGTGTTGGGCGCTGGAGATGCGATCGGTAGCGCCATTGTCCGCAAGTTTGCCCATCGTGGAATGACCGTATGCGCTGTCAGACGCGATGCCACTAAACTGGCTGCCTTGATGGCTGAGCTCGCGGATGCAGGTTTACGTGCCCATGTCTTTAGCTGCGACGCTCGCAAAGAGGAGGCTATAGAGGCGCTGTTTCAAAAGATTGAATCAGACATCGGCGAAATTGAGGTCGTTGTCTTTAATATCGGCGCCAATGTCCCCATGAGTATCCTCGAAACGGACAGCCGTAAATTTTACAAGATATGGGAGATGGCCTGTTTTGCTGGTTTCCTAAGTGGCCGCGAGGCCGCCCGCTATATGACCAAACGCGGTCGTGGCACCATCATCTTTACTGGAGCAACGGCCAGTGTTCGCGGCGCGGCGGGTTTTGCTGCATTTGCCAGTGCAAAACACGGTTTGCGTGCGCTTGCCCAGAGCATGTCCCGAGAGCTTGGGCCGCAAAACATTCACGTGGCGCACGTCGTTATTGATGGTGGTGTTGATACCGCCTGGATAGCCGAGAATTTCCCTGATTATGAATCGCGCAAAGCCGTTGATGGCATCGTCAGCCCCAATGATCTAGCGGACAACTACGTTATGCTGCACGAGCAGCCTAGAAATTCATGGACATTCGAGCTGGATGTCCGCCCCTGGGATGAGAAATGGTAGGAGAACCCTTAATGAGTAAGACCATAGAATTCTATTTTGATGTTGGTAGCCCCACGGCTTATTTGGCGAATAAAAGGCTGCAGCAACTGTGTGATGAGTATGGTGCGTCACTTGATTATCGGCCTGTTTTGTTAGGCGGTATTTTCAAGGCCGCTGGAAATATGTCACCGGTGGCAGTTCCCGCCAAAGGAAAATACATGATGGAGCAGGATTTACCTCGCTTCGCAGTGGCTTATGGCGCGCCTTTGAATTTCAATCCATACTTTCCGATTAACACCTTGAATCTGATGCGCGGAGCCATAGCGTCACGCAGTGAATCGTATTTTCAAACCTACCTCAATGCTGTGTTTGACGCGGTCTGGGTAGAGGGTAAAGATATGGGAGATGTTACTGTTGTCCAGGAGGTTTTGAACTCGGCCGGCCTCGACGCAGATGCCCTGCTGGCGATGACAAAGGATCCAGAGGTGAAAGCTAAACTTATTGAAGATACCCAAGCCGCTGTTGATAGAGGGCTATTTGGAGTGCCGACGATATTTATTGATCAGCAGATGTTTTTTGGGCAGGACAGAATGCAGTTTATTGAGTCAGCGCTGCGCGACTAGTTGCTTTTTGTTGCCAGTGTGCTGAATGTGCTTATTCGGGTCGAACGGAGAGTGACGTCATGACAGATTGGATGCAAAGTGCCTGCATTTTGTGTGAATGCAATTGCGGAATTGAAGTTCAACTCGACGAGACGAAAAAGCACATAGTGCGCACACGGGGAGATAAGCAACACCCCGCTAGCGCCGGCTATTTGTGTCAGAAAGCATCCGGGCTGGACCATTATCAAAATGGCAAAGATCGAGTAACCAGTCCAATGCGTCGCAAATCCGATGGCTCTTTTGAAGCGATCGACTGGGACACTGCTATTCGTGAAGTCAGCCAAAGGCTTCTGTCGGTTCGTGACACCTATGGCGGTGAGACTATTTTTTACTATGGTGGTGGCGGCCAGGGTAATCACTTACCCGGTGGTTATGCGACCGGTGTGCGAAAGGTGCTCGGGTCACGCTACCGATCAAATGCTTTAGCGCAGGAAAAAACCGGCGAATTCTGGGTCAATGGGAAAATGTTCGGCGCCATGGTCAAAGGTGATTTCGAACACACTGACTGCGCGGTATTCATAGGCAAAAACCCCTGGCATTCCCACGGCTTACCCAGGGCGCGAGAGCTGTTACGCCATATCAGCAAAGATGATTCTCGAAAGATGATTGTTATTGATCCTGTTGTGACAGAGACGGCCAAACTCGCCGATGTGCATCTACAGGTTAAGCCGGGAAAAGATGCATGGCTAATCGCGTCGATGATTGGTGTATTGATTCAGGATGAGTTGTTTGACGCGTCTTGGCTAGCAGACCACGCAGATGGACTTGAAGAGCTGTGTGTTTTTGCCAAAGCCATTCCTATCGCGTCTTACTGTGAGATAGCCGGTGTTCCCGAGAAAAAGATGCGAGAGGCCGTAGGCTATATTGCCGATGCCAAAGGCTCAGCTTTTTTCGAAGACCTGGGTGTTCAAATGAATCACCACTCCACATTGGTCAGTTATCTTGAAAAGCTCGTGTGGGTGTTAACCGGTAATTTTGGCAACCCGGGTGGACAGTATGTTCCTTCATCGCTGGTTAACATCGCGGGCAGCGGGAAGAGCGCAGGCAAGAGCCCGGTTGTAGGCGCCAATATTATTTCTGGTCTTGTGCCCTGTAACGCTATCGCTGGCGAGATACTGACCGATCACCCGGGCCGGTATCGCGCGATGATTGTTGAGGCCGCAAATCCCGCGCACTCTCTAGCCGATAGTAAACAGTTTGCTCGCGCCCTTGAGGCTTTGGATACGGTTGTTGTTATCGATGTGGCAATGACAGAAACGGCTAAATTGGCTGATTACGTGCTCCCTGCTTCCACCCAGTACGAAAAATGGGAGGCTACGTTTTTTAATTTTGAATTTCCGAATAACTATTTTCATATGCGCAAGCCGCTGTTTGACTCGCCTGAAAATTGCCTTCCGGAAGCTGAAATTCACGCTCGGCTGTTGGAGGAGATGGATGCAATACCGGCAGGACTATTGGGTGAATTGCGTGACGCGCTGAAAGTAAGTCGGGGGGCTTTCCGCGATGCGATTATGAGTGCTCTGGGTCAGGACCCCTCTCTGTTTGCACTGGCTCCGGTTATACTCTATCGAACGCTTGGAGAAAGTTTGCCCGATGGTGCTGCGGCAGCGGCGCCCCTGTGGGCTATCGCACAGACCTTTGCAATGTCTGAGCCTGAATCTATGGCACGCGCCGGTCACGCCGATGGAGATGCTCTGTTTGATGCTATCGTGGCCGGCCACTCAGGGGTTGTCTTTGCCGTTGATGAATACGCCAACAGTTGGCAGCGCATGGGTGAGGGGCGTCGAATTAAACTTGTTATACCAGAGCTTATGGAAGAATTTGCAAGCTTGGCAGATTATCAACAGCCCTCCGGTGACACCGTGTTTCCGATGGTCCTTAGTGCGGGGGAGCGTCGCGACTACACAGCCAACACGATTTATCGAGATGCCGACTGGCGCCGAAAAGATCGTGATGGTGCTCTGCGTATTAACCCGAGCGATGCCACCCAGCTGGGTCTTGTCGACGGCGCACTGGCGAGAATTGTGACCGCCACAGGGTCCGCTCAGACCGTCGTAGAGATTAATGCTCGAATGCAGCCTGGGCATGTTTCTCTACCCAATGGCTTTGGCCTGGATAACGCGAGCCCCGATGGAGTGGTCCGAACAGGCGTTGCTGTCAATGAGCTGACGAGCGCGGCGGACTGCGACCCGTTCGCAGGTACTCCCTGGCACAAGAATGTCCCGGCGAGAGTAGAGGCGCTCGGGTAGTTTTTACATGGATTCCTATGTTTTGAGGGCATTGAGCCCCAAAAATCAATCACTTATGGGAGTTATGTTCTATTTCGAAGGAGGCTCTTTAGTATCTGCTATCGCTTTATATAAGCGGCAATATAGCTACTTTTAAATCGCTTTTAAGCTTTTAAAACTTAATAAAATGATGCTTAGTATAGATTCTTGTTTTTTCTCAAATATGTCGTATAATCATTAATATTCTACGGTTTAACTCCTATTAATCGATTTTAACGATATTGAATTGATGTTAAAGGTTTCGAGATGGATAATCCCAATTTCTATGCTATGACGGATTCTGCCATTGCCGCAGAGCTTGGCCGGCGGCTGGAGCAACTCCGGCTGGAGGCGAACAAGCCACAGAAGGAGATCGCTGCAGAGCTGGGCATCTCCGAGGGGACCTATCGAAGTGCCATCAAAGGCAAAGCCAGGCTCGAAGTTGTGATTGGAATACTGAGAGTTTTGGGTAAGTTGGACAATATCGGTGGGTTCCTTCCAGAACTGCCCTATAGCCCTATGGAGCTGCTCAAGCGAGAGGGTAAGAGGCGGCAGCGCGCAGGGAGTAAGCGGGCCCAAGGTTCCAGGGAGAATGCTGATTGGTAGGCACTAATGTAGCGCGAGTAGGGATGTGGGGCCGTACAGTGGGCGCATTATCGTATAACCATGAGACGGGCCTATGTGCCTTCGAGTATGACCCGGCCTGGGTGAGCGGTGGTATTGAAATCAGCCCAATCAAACTACCCCTGTCTGACCGTATATTTCAGTTTCCCGGTCTTTCCAGAGAAACGTATAAAGGCCTGCCCGGCGCGTTTGCGGATACACTTCCAGACGATTTTGGCAATGCCCTGATCGACGCATGGTTGGCCAGGGCCGGGCGCGACAAAAACTCTTTTACCGCTCTAGAGCGATTACTCTACACTGGTGCACGAGGTATGGGTGCGCTGGAATACTCGCCGCCTATCGATCGGAGTCTGGGGGCATCCGAAGCCTTGCAATTGGACAGTTTGATCCAGACCGCACAGGCCGTTCTGGATCAGCGCACACAGCTAGCCGCTCCATTAACCGATACCCAAGACAATGAGGCCTTGTCGGCGATTCTCCAGGTTGGAACCTCTGCTGGTGGCGCTAGGCCAAAAGCGATTATCGGCATCAACGCGCAGCGCACTGAAATTCGCAGTGGCCAGGTAGATTTGCCTCCCGAGTTTGAGCATTACCTACTGAAGTTCGATGGCATTGTTGAGCACTCAGCAGGGCAAGAGACCTTTGGCGACCCGCAGGGCTATGGACGAATGGAATACGCCTACTACCTGATGGCGAAGGAAGCTGGTATCAATATGTCTCCCTGCGAGTTGTTGGCTGATGGTGAGCGAGCGCACTTTATGACGCGCAGGTTCGACCGGGCAGGAAACAAAAAATTGCATTATCAGTCTTTGTGCGCGATGGACCACGCGGATTATAAAATGCCAGGACAATACAGCTATGAGCAGCTTTTTTCGCTGATGCGATCACTGCGCTTGAGCAAATCACAGGCTCTTGAAATGTTTCGAAGAACGGTTTTTAACATTGCCGCAAGAAACCATGACGACCACACAAAAAACTTCGGCTTTGTTCTAAACGGCGAATATCAGTGGGAAATTGCACCGGCATTTGATGTTGCCTATAGCTATAAGCCCGGATCGAAGTGGGTCAACTCCCATCAATTATCACTCAATGGTAAACGCGATGATTTCGAGCGAGGGGACTTACTAGTGTTGGCCGAGACATTCCACAAAGAAGCAACGCGTATTATTGAGGAGGTCGTCGAGGTGGTGTCCCAGTGGCCGGCTTACGCACGTGAAGTCGCTGTGCCGGCGGCACTGGCAAAAGAAATACAGTCTACTCACGTACTAAATATTTAGGCCCAGCACGGGGCTTAACGCTATTGTGGCGCCGATTTCAAACGGCCACGAGTGGCAGACATCAAGATCGCAGCAGCGACAAAGGTGCAACCAATGGCCATTGAGTATTGAACCACTTGCAACAATTGAGGGTAGCGTTGCGACGTGATGAGCGTATCACCCAGAAGAATATGAACCAGAAAATTGACCAGGCTTATACCGATCAAATTCCCTGATACTCTCGCCAGACTAACCGTCGCCGACGCTACGCCAACCTCCGATTGGGGTACGCTGGACATAACCGCATTGTGATTGGGTGCGGAAAACAAACCGAACCCGATGCCGATGAGACCCATAGACGCACTCACATAGCCTGTGGTCGTTGCGTAGTCCAATCGAGTCAGCATTGCGAAACCGATTCCCACGCTGATACAGCCAGCTGTGGCGATGATTCGGGGTTGCACACGATCCGAAAGCCTCCCCGAGATAGGAGCCAACAGAGCCATTGCAAAGCTCTGCGCCATAATAATCTGGCCGGACTCCAAAGGGCTCAGGCCCTTGATATATTGCAGGTATAAACTCAGCACAAAAATGAGAGGGAATGTAGCGCCATACATCAGTGCGGCTGACGCCAGTGAAAAAGAAAACAGCCGGCTGTCTTTGAATAAGCCGATTCTAATCAGGGGTTCCGCGATACGCCCCTGATGCTTCACAAATCCAATCAACAAAGCAAAGGACAGTGCCAGCATAATACTGTTCTGCCAGTTGGGTAAACCGGCTAAGCCGATCACCAGACAGACAGCCCAGCTAGCAAAAATACAGGTACCCGCCCAGTCAAATTTTGAATAATGCTCCCTGCGCCACTCGCTATGAACGGCAAAGTAGATGAGTGACAATAGAGCTATAGCTAAGGGTACGGGCAATAGAAAAACACTCCGCCAGCCGAATGTCTCGGTGGCGAAGCCTCCTATCAGGGGCGCAGCGGTCAATCCGATATAAACGCTCGCCGTGTTTAAACCCAGTGGTAGACCGCGCTCTCTTACAGGGAATACCGACGTAATGATGGCGAGCGCGGTGCCGAAAATCATTGCCGAGGCAGCCCCTTGGGCAAAGCGGAAAAAAAGAATCCACTCAATACTCGGAGACAGGTAAGCGCCGAGGGAGCTGCCGGCGTTACAGGCCAGTCCCAGCGCATAGATTTTCTTGCGACCATGGTTGTCGGCAAGTTTGCTAAAGGGCAGCATGAGCGCGACGTTGCTAATCAGAAAAGCAGTAGGCAACCAGGACACCAATATCGCGTCTGCCCGCAGTTCGTTGGCCAGGCTGGGTATGGCAATGTTGACTGCGGCCATGCTCAGTGGGGCGAGGAACGAACCGAGGCACACGACAAACAGTACAAGATTTCGGTTGGTTTGTTCCGCGGCGGAAATACCCGGAGATTGCATCGTGATATCTCCATGAGCAATAACGTCTACCTTAACATGGGCCCTTGGATCGTTGGAGTGCTGCGGGAAAAAGCCCATAAAAAGGGGCCCATTAGGCCCCTTAAGTTCCGTGACTCCTGGATTACGGTAGCAAGCCTACTGACATTGAGCCCGCGGCACTTCTACACGGCGCTCGCTACCGTCCGCCAGGCGTTCGATGCGGTGACATCCTACTATTTCGCTATAATTTCTATTGCTAGATTGACGGCTATCATTGGAGTGATCGTCGTAGCAGCTGGCACCATTATGCTGATGGTACCGGTTGTAGCTGATTGCCGATCCAATCAACGCAGCACCTAAATAAGCGCTCGGGTAGTAACTGCTTCGATAGTAGTTGCCTCCGTGAAACTCACGAAACCCATGGTGTGATCGATAGCCGCGATGTTTGCGAAATCCATTATGTGAATAGTGCCGATTGTAGTGGCTATTGTAGTGACTATTGAAACGGCTGTTGTAGTGTCGATCATGCTTGTTGTATTGCCGTTCGTGCTTACTAGCATGCCGGTCATACTTGTTGTGTTTGTCGTGGCGCCTGTTGTCTGCGTCACCGGCAAAGGCGGTAGAGGTGCTGGCAATCAGCAGTAAGGCCAATCCGTACAGTGTGAGCTTTTTCATGACATTCTCCGTTGCGTGGCTTTCACGGTTCCCAGCATACGATCGGGTAACTGAATGAAAGCTGAACAGTTGAAGATTTTTTTGAGCTGTTCCGTTCAGCTTCCGTTCAGGCAAATTACGTTACCTTGCAAGTCTACAACTGTTCAATTAGGAGTGATAGAGATGGATTACCTGATGAAGCTAGCCGGATGCTCAAGCATTCTACTCTTGGGATCCATGGCCAACGCGGAGACTCATAGAACGCATGTTCAGGTTCCTGTCACCGAAGTTGAGCCACTGGTGCAAGTCGTGACTCGCAAAATACCCCATGAAACATGCGGCGATGAACGCGTGAGAGTTGAACATGCGCGGCGCGGTCGCTCAGCCACTCCGAGTATCCTGGGTGCGTTGGTCGGAGGGGCGTTGGCCGGCTCCCTGGGTCACAACACTCGAGCACAGCCGGCGATAGCGGTGGTAGGGGCGGTTCTGGGTGCCTCCGTGGGTTCGGACATTGGCCGGAACAGAAATAGGGGACATTACTATGTAACCCAGCAGCGGTGCGAAATTGATTACGAGCTGCGCGATGAGGAAAATATTATTGGCTATCGCGTTAGCTACCTGTATGGAGATAATATCTACCAGACCCAAACTCGAGAGCATCCGGGTAATACGATAAAGCTACGGGTTGAATTGAGCCCAGCAGACTAACTGAGAGCTATACAATGCGTCTTAAAACCTGGAAAAAGCTACTGACAATCCTACTGTTGAGCGGTTTGGTCTGCATGACATTACCTGCTACGCAAGCCCAGGCGAAGCAGCCCAACGCCAAGAGTCAGTCTTCGATGAGCCCGGCCCAGGCCGCTGCCAAGGCGAAAGCCAAACACGGTGGCAAAGTATTAAAAGTGACGCCAAAGGGGCGGGGATATCGAGTGAAGTTACTAACCGACTCGGGTCGAGTTATCACGGTTAATATTAAAGGATGAATCATGCGAATGTTGATCGTTGAAGACGAAGCGCGTTTGCGGGTGCAGCTGGCTCGTTATTTTAGCGACCAAGGGTGGGTGGTTGAAGAGGCCTCAGATGGTCTTGAAGCTCTCTATATGGGCAGTGAGCACCCCTATGATATGGCGCTAGTAGATTTGGGCCTACCCCAAATGTCGGGCATAGAGTTGATCGGGAAATGGCGATCTGCTGAGCGAGCATTCCCCATTCTGGTGTTGACTGCCAGAGCGGATTGGCAGGATAAGGTCGAAGGTCTGGAAGCTGGTGCGGATGATTACGTGACCAAACCTTTTCATCTAGAGGAAATACACGCGCGAGTGAACGCCTTGTTGCGCAGAGCGGCGGGGCGGTCTCAGGCGTTGGTCGACTACGGTTCAATCTGCATCGATTTTAGCGCCAAACAGGTTCACAGGAGTGGAGAGCTTCTCGACCTCACCAATTTTGAATACAACACTTTGGAGTATCTCATCCATCGCGCAGGGGAGGTGATTTCCAAGACGGAGCTCACCGAACATTTATACGATCAGGATTTTGACCGCGACAGTAACGTCATCGAAGTGTTTATAGGCAGGTTGAGAAAAAAACTCGATCCCGAGAACGAGTTCAAACCGATAAAAACGGTTCGCGGCGCAGGTTATCGATTTTCTCTGGAGCCAGGAACCCAATGATACCAGGTATAAACTCACTGGCAGGGCGGTTGCTATTGGCCAGCGCAATTCTTTTACCCCTATTTCTGGGTACTACGACACTCTACCTGGATCAGAATCATCTGCGAAGTCTGGAGACCGCACAATCTCAGCGTTTGCAGCTGCAAGTACTAACGTTATTAGCTGAGGCCGAGTTTGACGACAATTTGGTGTTGCCTGAAACACTGGTAGAAGCTCGCTTTAATCGACCGGATTCGGGGCTCTACGCCTTTGTTAACACGGGTAACGGCCGCACTGTTTGGTCATCGCCTTCAGCAATGACACTCAAAAACGCACTGTCTGCTTTCGCAACACCGCCGCTGGCAGTAGGGGAGCGAGACTTCTCCCGGGGTGAGGACTTTTTCCAGTATTCCTATCAGGTGGTGTGGGAAACGGAGTCTGGAATGGAAGCGCCTCTGAAATTTACGGTACTAGAGTCGGTGGCGGCGGTGGTGGGGCAGGTAGCAGTCTACCGCCGAGGTTTGCTGTTCTGGTTGGTCGGTTCCACTGTATTACTAATCGGTGTGCAGGCCTTGATTTTATTCTGGGGGCTGCGTCCGTTAAGAGGCTTGGCTGGCGAAATTTCTGCCATTGAATCGGGAGAGCAGGAAGACCTTGTTGGCGATTATCCCACAGAAGTTCAGGGTGTAACCGAGAGCTTGAGTACGCTATTGCTGAGTGAGAAAAAACGCCGTGACCGAGCTCGACATACCCTGTCGGATCTCGCACATAGTCTGAAAACGCCGTTGGCGGTAATACGCAGTGCCGATTCCAATCAAGCCGATTACGCGGACCTGGTCAACGAGCAAACTCGACAGATGGAGCAAACAGTTTCCTATCAATTGCAGCGCGCCGTAGGCGCGTCTCATAAGCTATTGCAAATGGTGCCCGTCGCGCCGGTAGCAATTCGCCTGCAGAACAGCTTGTTAAAAGTGTACGCAGATAAAGGTGTCGCGATAGAACTTGATGCCGAGGCAGAGAGTATTTTTCAGGGGGATGAGCGTGATCTGCTCGAGCTATTGGGAATCTTGATGGACAACGCCTGTAAATACGGTCGCGCGTTGGTGCGGGTTAGCGTCTCCGGGGGAGGTGCTGCACCGCTGTTAATTACTGTGGAGGACGATGGCAACGGCATCCCCGAGTCTATGCGCAAAGCGATTTTCAAGCGGGGGGTTCGCGCAGACAGCCAACAGTCTGGACATGGTATTGGCCTTGCCGTTGCCGCTGATCTGGCGGAAAGTTATCGAGGCACCCTCGAGTTGGCGCAAAGCTGTATGGGTGGGGCCCATCTTAGGGTGGCTCTGCCTTAAATCCAGAGGCTTGATTATCCTCAGGCGATCGATTAAATTATATAGTAATCCGCTCGTATTAATATATTAATGAGTCCCCCCCTTTCTCGATAACTGGAGTGCCCTATGAGTGCGCTAACTGATGAGCATATTGCCAAGACGATGAAGGCCTATGTCGACAAAATTAGCGCCGGTGATCTGGATGGGCTTGTCGCGCTGTTTGCCGTTGATGCGGTGGTTGAGGATCCCATCGGATCAGGTCCCTCAATTGGCCACGCCGCCTTGCGAGAGTTTTACGCCATGGCATGTGAAAGCGTGGGGCGCATGGAGCTAGAGGGCAATCCCAGAGTGCGGGGTACCTGGGGAGCCTGCGCAATGCTCGCGTATCCCAAAGGTGCCGAAAATGCTTTGGTAATCGAAACTCTAGATGTCATGAGCTTTGACGAAGCGGGAAAGATTACTACCATGAAGGCTTTTTGGGGCGATAGTAATATGCGTGAGCTCTAGCTCCAAGCGCTCACATCTGACCTCACAGACATACTCGATCGCTACAGGGAACGCTGTTGTAGTGATCGTAGTTAGACGACCAAAATTACGACCGGGCCCTTTCCAATGCCCACTTTAGACGGTTCACTCGCTCTCGCACTGCTCTTAGCTCTTCCTCTGCTCTTTGAAGCAGATTGAAAATTGCTTCAATCGACTCCTCTTTGGATTCCACCACCGCATACGCTGTGGGGTTTCCGTGCAGAATGTCGTTGACACGTTGCAGTAATGACTCCTGGGTCTGATGTTTATGCACCTTCGACTCCTTTCAATGGTCAGTGGGAATTTTTTCAGATAGTTGCCGCTCGTCCATCCAGCGCGATATCGCAGATTTCCAAACGAAAACAAAACCGCTGTATAACTATGGCACATGGGATTTGATCGCCAAGATCCAATTGTTATTACAAAGTTGGCAGATATAGTTCTTTTTCCCAGCTTCCCTCTCAAGTTCGAACTGACACAAAGTGGTGAAAGCGGTCGTCACTCGCAGGATTTAGAGCATCTAGGCTGATGTCCGAGATTTCCTATTTTGAGACAAATGGGCTGCGATATGCTTTTAGCAGAAAACGACTCGCTCAACGACTCAGTACGGGCTTTGGATTCGCAAGGCTTTTGCCCATCCATCGCTGCTCAGCCAAGGCTTGGCCACTTTTCGAGATACACTTGGATCAACTCAATGAGCGTGCCGTCAGGATCAAAACAGGTCGCAATTTCTGCCATTCCATCTTTACAAAGCTGGGGTTCCAATATGAACTCCACCCCCTGCTCGCTTAGATAGACATAGTCTTTCTGTAGATCTTGAGAAGCCAGGCAAATGCGTACGACACCAAGGTCAGAATTAGTCAACGGTTTTTGTTGCGTTTTACCCGCGAACTCGGTGAGATCGATTTTGGGAAAACCGTTGTCGAGTTGCATAATACATGCACGTCCTCCCGTCTCTGGGGTTAAACCAAGAGCACGAGTAGCAGCCTCCGGAATTACTTGGATAACAGCCTCGCTCATCAAACCCAGGTAAGGGATCGCAGGAATGAAAACTTCGAACCCCAGCTTTTCATAGAACTCGATCGAGCGTTCCAGATTACTGACATTGATGTTGATGTGGCCCCATGTGAACTTCGGTGCTTGAATACTCATCGGCTACTCCTGTTATATTGAAAAAATAAGAAGTATACACAACGGCCGACTCAGG
>JBLGAR010000047.1:0-31858 GCA_047612385.1 Cryomorphaceae bacterium
TAAAACCACTGAAGCAACAGGCCATTGGATGACGCCTGGCGTCGATAATTTTCGCGTTCGGCAAGATCAAATGAATCAGAGGAATGTGGCGAAAATTATTGGGCATTTTATCGACAAAAAAATTTCCACCACAGCGACGGAACGCAGTGTCTTTAATAAAGTCGTCACCAAAGCATTCAGACTGCTCGGCTTTCAACTCCGCCAGTATTCTGGTGTACATCGAATTGCTCCGCAAGCTCCGCCAGTGTTCTGTCGCCCTTAATCGCTGCCAGCGCGACCTTGGCTTTGAATCCCGGTAAATGGTTTCGTCTTTTGCGTCTCATAATTTTCTCCTGTGGTGATCCAAATTACCTCAGGGTTTACACTTATCCTACTGTCTCAGATCCGGGGTCCACTTCTGGATGCGGCGGTTCAAATCAACCAGGCAGGCTCAGCGATTCCTGGCTGTGCATGCAGCGGCTTCAAATCTCTTCAATCTGGGTAGGCACTTAGTCAGCGCTGAACACTATCGGAATCTCAGTGTAAGTGCGCTCGCTGATTGGGGCAGGGCGGTTGCTTGAGAATCCAGGTCAGATTAATACAGCCTGAAAAACTTAACTTGCCGAGACCCTTCACGGTAATATGGCAACCAGCCGCCTATAGGTAGCTACCAATGTTTTGTATACTCAGTTTAGCGCCTTGAGCGCGTTATCAGCTCGATGCTCGGGCCACAGTTCAGCATCTGATGCACAACGGAAGCCATCATCAATATTTACTACGTCGACCGTTTGTTCACGTTCAGCAGCCGAACGAAAATTTGCCGCAGTTGACTCCAGGTATGAGCCACCTTTGAGCCCATTGCGGTTATTGGACCGCACCCACTCCCAGACGTTGCCGGTCATATCGGCCAGCCCGGTAAAAAAGGTTTCCTGCAGATCGGAGCCAACAACAGTTGCAGTGTTAGAGACTCTCTCTCGAGTCCATTCATTACCCCAGCTATAAACGAAACGCTCTGGTCCGCGCGAAGCGTATTCCCACTCTTCTCCTGTTGGCAATCTGGCTGATCGCCACCGGCAATAGCGGTCTGCATCAACGGCAGAGGTGTACATAACAGGCAGGTTTCCCTGCCCGCCTGGGCCCTCATGCACAGAAGACTTCCACGATAAACCGTCACTTCGGACGGACTCCTCTCCGTCGAACAGGTAGGCGTAGCCCAGACTCTCTGCTGTGGTGATGTAGTCTGTGTCTGCCACAAACTCAGCAAACTGCGATTTACTAACTTCTGTTTTATCTAAGGTAAATGGTTTTAAAATGACCTCCCGCATGGCCTCAGTTTCATACCAACTCTTTTCACACCCTGTCGATGTTCTATCACAGGTAGCCACGGCCTCGTCAATCTCTTCCGGCGTACTTCCGGCAATGTATGTTCTAGGCAGGCTTGCAAGGCTGTCATCGAGCGCAGCAATCCAAAGCTTTTCTGCCTCAAGGACCGACTCTGGCGACTCGATAGCGAGACTACGGTTCCATTCAGCGTATTGTGCCTCCAGTTCCTGCTCGAGGTCGCCCTGGTTTTGGGGGCCGATATATTTGAGATAGGCTGCAATTGTCTGTTGGTTTTCCTCGAGTGCTTGACGCGCTGACGGGAGTTTATCCTGTAGTATCTCCAGCGCAGATCGATAACTCTTTGCCGCAGCGATCAGGCTGACAAGACTGTCCCTG
Organism: Cryomorphaceae bacterium; assembly: GCA_047612385.1. Taxonomy (GTDB): domain Bacteria; phylum Pseudomonadota; class Gammaproteobacteria; order Pseudomonadales; family Halieaceae; genus JBALVT01. The sequence continues at coordinate 1,699 of JBLGAR010000047.1, forward strand.
GCAGCTCCTTTGGCGTAAAAACCCTTTGCCGCATCGAACTGACCTTCCGCTTGCACAAACGGCTCAACTGATTCATCTGCTCCTGCATCCTTTGTGTCCTGGCGGAGTTCCTTGACCTTTTCCAGGGTAGCTAACAGTGTAGTATTGAGCTTTTTCTGATCCAGGTAATCCTTCAGGAAATATCCACTAACGGAAAATGAGGCTATCAACAGTATGATTAATCCCAGCGCCTTAGGTGCCATCAAACGCTTTAGTAAGGATTTATTGTCGTCTTGGGATTCATAATCTTCCGGGTTGATAGGCTTTATATAAGTTGAGTTGCTAGGGTCAATAGCCTCCAGATCGCTCAAAATGTCTTCGACATCAAAGTAGCGTTCCTCCGGGCTCTTGGCCATCATGCGTCCCACGATGTCAGATATTTCTGACTGAATGGCCGAGTCGACCGCAGAAAGACTGCTGGCCTTTTTGCCCTGATTCATATGCCAGTGTTGCCAGCGGCTCTTCCTAACCTGATCATTTTTCTCAGAGTAAATTTCGTCAAAAGCGGCACGAAACTGCGTCCTTCCCAAAAATAGCTCGTAGGCAATAATACCCAGCGAATAAATATCTGACTGTTTCCCTACCGGCTGATCGGGGTAGTAGTTTTCAGGCGCTGTATACTTGGGCGTGAACAGGTGGGTTTTTTCCTTGCCGACCTCGGCTGCGAATCCCAGGTCGCCAATTTTTACATCCCTAAGATCCGAAGAGATGGTGATATTTTCCGGGGTAATATCGTGATGGATAACGCCCTCTCGATGGATGGTTCCAAGGCCGCTGGCAATTTTTTTCAACACTTGCATGGCGCTGACCGGACTGATCGGCTTGCCGCCTAATACTTGCTCCAGCGTCTCGTCCATCCACTCCATAACGAGATAGGCTCTATCGCCAATTTTACCCTTCTCGTAAAAATGTAACACACGCAGTACGTGGTCACCGTGAATTCTGGCCAGTAACTGGCACTCTTCGATAAACTGCTCTTCTGCCTCTGGAATACCAAGAACGTTTGAGCTGATGGACTTAATGGCCACGAACATTTTCAGCTCGTTATCATAAGCCTTGAGAATTAGTGAGTTTTCACCGAGTATCTCATTCTCAACCTTGTACTTGTTGCCTTCGAAGAGACCGTTACTCACTGCTCTCGCTCCTTTGTATTTTCGTGCGTAATGATAACGACAATACAGTGATCGGAGCCCTTACGTCGGGAACCGTTGCATAGACTTCATCCAGTATTTTCAACGCCGCTTTGTTTCTGCCGGCGGACATTAGCTGATACACAGCATACATTTTTGTATTCAACTCTTTCTCCAAGGCCTGATATTCGCTCTCAATCTCCGCTGGATTACCAGCTCTACTTTGAAGATCCAGTATTTTAAAGTAGCGATAAGAAGGCGCTGCTTTATCAACCCTTCTGGCACCCTTAACCTCTGTATTCGTCTTCAGGGTCTTACCCTGCATGAACTCCTGCGTACTGGCGACGGCAGACTCTATCTGCGCAATGCCAATAGCTGTTCGGGTTCCTGTAGAATCACCGCCGGTCAGCACCATTGCGCCGTATATCATTGCCGCGACGTACACAAAGATAGCCACACCAATGCCAATCTTCTTACCTGACAAGCTACTACCACTAGCCCCATCATCAACTGGCACTTCCCTGACAGTAGATTCAGCTGACGAAAACACAAGTATATTACCCGTACCGATCTGAATTTTGTCGCCATCAGACAATATACGGGTTTCGACTCTTTGCGCATTTACCAGGGTACCGTACTCGCTTTTATTCTCAGCAATCCAGTTGCCATCATCCCGAATACGGATGATAAAGTGCTCATCAGAGACAAATTCTCCCTTGAGACGAATTGCACATTTTCGATCTGCCCCACAGGCATAGGTCTCCTTCTTTAAGGTAAAGCGCTTCCCCTTCGACGGTCCAACAATTGCTGTGAGTAATGGATGCTTACTTTTGGCCACTATTTTATTCCCGAATATTTTCTAGAAGACATTACTGTTTGCAACGTCGATGAAGGCTGGACCCAAGATCAGAAGTAAGATAGAAATCAGCAGAAGCATAGCCGGCCCCTGCATTTTGATTTTGATTTCTTCTGCCAGACGTTCCGCGGTCTGGCTTCTCGAAAATCGGATCGTCTCTGATTGCTCCGATAGTACCTTGGCGATGGGCGTGCCCATTCGCTCCCCCTGGATAATGGACATCAAAGCATTTTTTACGAGTTCGGTTGATGTTCGTTTGTTCATATTTTGAAGCGCATCTGTGAGTGTTTTACCCATTTTCATTTCGGCCAATGCCTGCCCAAGATCATCTGATAGAGGCTGGCCCTCATTATCCTTTACATAAATAGAAAGTGTTTCCTGGAAGCTCGCGCCGGCTTCCATTGACATCACCGCCATATCCATGAAATACGGGAACTGCCTTGATACCGAGGTCCGTCGGTCAGCGACGACGCTATCCAACCACATGAAACCCAAAAGCGCCAGCAGCGCGGAGATCACCAGAAGAAAAACTATCGACTGCTGAGACAGATTACCCGTAAGGGCAAGAAAAACCGATAGAAACAGGAAAAATCCTACGCCAACGAGCTCGATCGTTGCCAAGAACTGTGCGGGAGTAACATTCCCTCCCGGCCTTCCCGCGCGGTCCAGCTTATCTCGCAAATCGTTGTGAAAATTTTTCAGCGCCGGATGCTCATTAAATACCGAAAATAGAACGATAAGCCTTCCCGCTATCGGGATATCAACCAGCGAATTACTTGTGACACTGGCGCTACCTATAACCCCTTTTGCTCTGTCGTAAAGGAGAACCAGCCCCAGGCTTATCAGCACGAAAGACGCCATAACGGTGGTGAATATTATTATTTTCATATATCCACCCGAATAATTTTTATCATCCAGGCAATCCCCGCAGCGTAAAGAATTGTCGAAATGGCGAGCACACCCCATCCCATCAATGAACCGGTGAGCGTATCAATCATGTCCGGTTGCATGAAAACAACCAGAACAAAAATTACTAGAGGCATAGCAGAGATCACCATTGCCCCCTTGCGCGCCTCGGCCGAGGCCGTAAAAAGCTTCTGCTCAAGGCGCCAGATCTCTTTTAGAGACTTGGAAATTTTTTCAATAGCCTCAGGCAGGTTACCGCCCTGCTTTATATTGATAAGCAAGGCACTTACGGTCAGCGTCAATGTGTGGCTATTCATGCGTTTTCTTGAATTGATCAGCGCGCTGGCAATATCTGATCCCAGCCTCTGTTCCCGCACAATCCGGTTTAATTCATCTGAGACCGGGCTGGGCGCGTATTTAGCTACCTCTTCCAGTGATTGGGTCAAATTAAGCCCCGCCTTGGAGGTACTCACAAGCTGATCCAGTGCCATGGGGAAACGCTCTTCAAAATCTGACTCGCGCTTTTGCTTCAAATACAGAAAAAGGACTTTGTAACTAAAGAAAGCCGCGATCGCGAAGACAGTCGCCGTTATTAGATTGTCGCTCATAAGCCAGGCTACAACAAAAACACCTACCGCTGCTGCCAGCATATACAATAGAAACTCGCTTGCGGTGTAGGTGTTCATGCCCAGATCATCCAGAGAATCTTCTATGCCACGTTTTTGGGCATCGAGCAGACTGCGGGTAGAAGTCGCCAGCTCTGGCACCGGTAAACCTACCGCAATGAGGACAATACCCATGAAGGCCAGTACATAGGACAGATAGAGTAAAGACGAGTCATCAATATTCAAAACAGCTGCTCCAAAGTAATGAGGTTTTTATCCAGCAGCTCCGGCAGGAATGAGGGTATATAGCCCGTGTAGAGTTGCCGGCCAGTCTTTGACCCGGGCGCTTCGATATAGCGAAAAATATCCTCTACAATGATGTGGCCGGTAATGTCGTCCCTGCCCGCCACCTCCGATATGTGTGTGACGCGCCGGGCGCCGTCTGAAAAGCGGTTGAGCTGAACCACTAGATGGACAGCACTAGTGATTTGAATTCTAATTGCATCTACCGGCATGTCCATGCCGGTTAAAACCATGGTTTCCAGTCGCTTCATCATATCTTGAGGCGTATTGGCGTGCCCCGTGGTCATTGAGCCATCATGGCCGGTATTCATCGCCTGCAGCATATCCAGAGTTTCACCACCGCGACACTCGCCTACCACTATACGGTCGGGACGCATACGCAGCGCATTTTTAATGAGGTCGCGTATTGTCACTTCACCCTTCCCTTCCATATTAGGTGGCCGGGTTTCAAGGGTTACGACGTGATCTTGCTTCATCTGTAGTTCTGCGGTGTCCTCTACGGTTACCACACGCTCTGCGGGCGATATAAAGGCAGAGAGGCAATTGAGCATTGTCGTTTTACCTGAGCCCGTACCCCCGGAAACAACGATGTTGAGATGGTTGTCCACGCAAGCCTTTAAAAACTGAACCATCTCTTCACTGAGTGCACCGAATTTAACCAGGTCGTGAATGGTTACTGAAGTCTCGGAAAACTTTCTGATCGTCAGGCATGGCCCCTTCAGTGCCAGGGGCGGGATAATCGCGTTTACCCGTGAACCATCTTTCAGGCGGGCATCCACCAGGGGATTAGACTTATCTATCCGACGACCCACTGGTGCTACTATTCGCTCGATTACAGACATAAGCAGTACGTCGCTATAAAATTCGCGTCGGGAGTCCTCTACCACGCCAAATTTTTCGACAAAGATCCGATCTTTCGACACCACCCTAATTTCTGAAAGTGTCGGCGTGTCCAGCAGGTCTTGCAACGGCCCAAGGCCGAAAATGAGGTCGAGAATATTCCTCATGAAGAACATACCAGAGACGTAGTCCTGAAGGCCCTCCGAAAAATCAATTTCATACCGTTGCAGTGTTTCTTTAAACGTCGCATCGAGCTTCTGAATATCTTCTTTCATTGTCTTGGCTTCAAGGACCACGTCCAACGAAGAGAGAATTCGCCGGGTAATATCCTCCAACTGGGACTCGAAGAACGGCTGCTCAAATTCTGCGTGTCTGCGTTTGGTATCGCCTGCTGAACCGGCAAGCGTAATCTCATTGGTCAGACGCTTGTACATTGCTATCTGCACCAACTCCCGCTTCAAATCATCTTTCAGGCCATCAACAGCCTGCTTAACCAGATCCTCAAGATGATTGCGTATCTTTAGCTTGGTAGAGTCGCTACCTAGATTAATTTCAACCTTGCTCTGTCTCAGATCCATAAGGTCAAGCAATTGACTATGGATGTCATTCTCCAGGGCCATGATAACCTTGGCATTCTCTCCAGTGCTCGGACCTTCAAGGCTCTGGGTTTCATTGAGAAGTCGTAAAAGATATTCACCGATATAAACTAAATCACTGTCTTCGAGTACCCTCTCCTCGCCATAGGCCAGCGACGTACCGTTGACTATAGTCTCGAAACCTACAGCGCGGTGCGTAATATGCCAGACGTCACCTTTTTTATTTAAAAGCGCATGTTTAGTCGCAACTTGTCTGCTGCGAATCAATAGATCCGGTTGCTCCTCCGGCAAATCGGAGTCGGGCTGGCTACCAACAAGCAGTTCGTCTTTTTCTAGCTCCAGTTCCTCGCTACCGCCGAGGAACATGTTACTGATAACAATTCTCGTCACAGGGATTCCTCTAGATTTTCCCAGCCCACTGACGGTATCTTTTCGATTTCGGTATTGTTCGGGTTACGTAAAACAAGCCCAAGGCCTCCCTCTGCCTGACCCAGCGCGAAGGTAAGCAGTTCTGCCTGAATGGGCGTTACCTCAAAAGTGACGGTGTTATAGCCCCCGGAAGTATCCAGATAACTGCCGCTGGTAATCGAACTACCCACCGCCATTACGCGGACATTTTGCAACAAGGTTTTGGTAACCAGCTGCTCTTGCCCGGCCGACATATTTTGCAGCATCATCTCCGGCGAGAAGTCTGATGCGCTTTCGGCGACCGCTGGTGGTGCAGTGCGTTCGGTCATAGTCGCTAATATATCCACCCTACTGCCTGGCCCGACAAAATAGGATACAGAGGATATCGCTGTCACCGGAATTGACAATGCGCGCATGCCATCGCCGATTTGGTTGGAAAAATTTACATCTGGCGTCTGAATGATATGTTCGAATAAAAGGAAAGATCCAGGCGCGACGTCAACTACAACAACAGCACCGCCTGAATTTATCAGTGCCAGTGTATCGTCGTTGTAGGGAACGGCAATTGCCTTCAAATTGACAAACTCGTCAGGAAGACTAACGAGTTTCATCATATCAGGCGTAATCACCCCTCCCCTGGAAAGACCCCGCTCAGGTTTAAACTTCAAAAAATTCTGACTAACCTGACTCGCCTCAATACTGCTGATGTGCTGATCGATGAGGAATATAGCTATTGCTCCGAGAATTATCCCGGCCACCAGTGCCCAACTTGCCTTCACGTTATTTCTCCTACAGTACTGTTATTATGAGACATCTCAAGAGAGCCTCTGAATAGTGAGTTGTATCGGTCTGCTTGACATCATTGTATTCCATGCGTGAAGCACGATAGAAACACTGCCTTTTGCCATCTGAATTAGCTCTTCTTCGTCACCCGTAACCGCCGGGCCCCGTTGACTAAAGCCCAGTTTTTCCATTTCAGCGACATAAAATGCAAGATTGCTCTGAATAGTACCGGTTGTTTCGTAGGTCCAGGTAGCGCTGTCCCAACCCCGCGCTTGCTCTTCGTAAGTCAGGGTTCGTCTACTACCTGGCAGGGGTTTGATACCAAAGGGATGGTGACCCGGGGCATCTCCATTGTGCTGCCCGATAATATGCATTAAATTGAAACCCTCCTCAAATGCGATCTCCCAGGCACCGAAATAACCATTGTTCTGAGGGGTATTGTCTACAAAGACTATAAAGCCCTCGGTGACATCCGTATCGGCCAATTTACTTTCTGGCTGTATTGCCGCCACAGGAATATGGCTGACTATCGTCCACGCTCCGGCGGTTGACATTACCGCTTGCTCAAGCTGGGCAATCACTCTTGCCCGATCCTCACCGAACAGTTTCATGGCGTAGTCCACTGCCTGCGACGCAGTGAACTGGTCGGTATGATCAGCCATATACTCTAGACGACTGTAGTCGCGCTCGAACTTCTCAGACTCAGCGCTCCACTTGTGCAGGTAACGTTCTAGTGCAATGTTTACCTCCCGCCTGGATTGCGTGACCGATCGTGTAATCGTCATAGGGCTGGTATTGATGGTTACTTTTCGCTTGCCACCAGGAGACAGAGATTTCGGCATCAGCGAGGCCAATGACTCTACCTCTTCTGCCCCGATAACTTTGTTTATATAAACATCGGCGATCACGTGGGTGGAAAAAAGCGCCACAGTGAGCACCAAGAGCCGGAGAAACGACACCTGAGAAAATATCATTGAAGTGAGAAAGCTCATCATTGACTTGGTATCGAGTTTCTAAAAAGCTTTTTCTTGCCGACGACTGCACTGAGCTTTTTATCGTAACCCGGATGATAAACAAGACTATCCTTGTACTGCGCACGCAGCGAAGAACTGTCCTCAATGGTTGGCAAGGTCCACCCCGCCTGAAAATCCGTAAAGTGGTGCGACTGTTTTAAGCCGGCTAACGTGATCAAACCGTCCAACAATCCTCCCCCAAGCAGTGCCAAATCGGCTATTCCCAGTTCTTTGGGCCGCCCGGATAGTCCTATGAGTTTAACGCCCGGAGATAGACTAGTGCCCTGCACACCTTTGAAGTCAAAGTCCTCCACAATTTTGGTCATATCATTGAGCTTTATGTTACCCACGTTAGTATCGCCAGTACCAAGCTTGGCCCGCACTTCCTTAAACACACTTTTTTGCATCGCCCCGCTTTCGGATTCGGAATAAGCAATAACATTTCGCGAATGAACGCTGCGTACGTCATTGCTCAGGAATCCGGAAGTATCGCCTAACACGCCTTGCGCAGTGATCGCCGCAACATTCACCAAGCTACGTGAGGAATCGTCTGCATGAAAATAGATTTCCTTTTTCCAGGCAGCATTTCTTGCGGCAATAAGCCTATCCATCGACACATAGCCCAGCTTTACGGACTGGAAAGTCACTACAATAAAGGGCAAAAACACGAAGGCGAAGATGAGCACAGCCTCGAGACTGGCCAGTCCGGCATTCTTTGTCCTGAGGCTAGTGTGCGGTAATCGCTTCAAGCTGCTTCTCATTTATCGGGCCGTTTGGGTTTAAAATGGCGGAAAGAACATCGTTTTCACCTTTAAACGCGTCATGGACTTTCGCGCGGTGTCTTTTGCTAGACAACACACTAAGCGGGGTCATTTTTGCACGCCAATTCTGGGTGTACAAATCAAACCACTGGGTGTTATAGACTTCGGCTTGCGCCAGCGTGACAAAGTTGCCCTTTACATTCTTAAAACCCGAACTTAGGATGGGCACGCCCACATCACTGGTGGCGAGATAAACCATACTCCAGTCTTTACGATCAAAAAGTACGCCGCTGGTGTCTATGCCAAACCCTGTATTCAGAAGACTTGAAGCTGCATCCGGTGTTATACGAGCGTCTTTTACGGCATACAGATCGACTTCAAAGGAGTTGAATAAACCACGGAAACCGAGAAAATCAATGTTCGGTATCTTGTTTGCAACCTCAGTGACAGGCAGCATGTTTTTCATGCCGAACCGATAAGCCGCTTCATACCACCACAACAATAAGTTTCGGTTTGGCGAGGACGCAGCTATGTCTTTATCTCCTGACGAAGCCAAAGACCCCTCTCTATCATCGCCACTATCGCTCGGTAGATCATTTGGGTTTATACCTTCACCCTGTTTGCTCGCCAGCTCTTTTTCGGCGCTCTTTTTTTGCGCATCTCTTCTAGCCTGACAGGTCGCCCTGGCCTGAATTAATTCTTGAGCTCGCTGGCCGGCTAATCGGCTGGCCTCGGCCTGTTTATCTATGTCGGAGAGACTACTGTCTTGATTCTTCTTCTCGAGGCCATTGTACTCATCATTCACCTTTTTCTCTTCAATGGTAATGCAATCGTCGTAGATTTTGTTCAACCGCTTTTCCATTTCCAACTTTGCTTCGAGTTCTTTTGCCGCTTCCTTGGCCTTGCCATCATCGACCTTAGTATCTCCCTTGTCTGCTCTACCACTTTTGCCTTTGTAACCTCGATAGGTGCCGTAGGGAAGGCCCAAAACAAAACGCGGTGGTGCAGCGAGTGTTGTAATCCACACATCCAGCGTCCCGGCCAGAGGTGTTGGAATTGTGGTGTAGGGCGCATCTCTATAAAGCGTTGACCAGTCCCAGACTTTCTCCAGGCGCTCTTTCATATCATTGGGCGTTACGTCGGTTTTGGTATCTAACAGGACACCGAAAATCGCATTAAAAAGATCCTCCAACAGTGACAGAATCGGGTCACAAATAAACGACAAAAACCCGTCACACCCCGGCAGTAAACTTCTGAGCAGGCCCGCAATTTGATCTGAGACCCAGCTACCGTCAGCGAACTTGTCCAGCTCGGTCCGTACCTTGGTAAATTCGGTTTCAACCGTGTTAAAGGTTGCATCTCTCGGACCCGTATCTTTTGCAAAACCATGCTGGTCAAAATTCGAGAAGTAATCAAGTTCAGGATTCACCACCGATTTATAGGCGCCGCTCTCACCGCTGCTTCGTATATTCAGAATATTGCGAAGACTGTCAGTCGATTTTAATACATTCGCAACGCTGAAATTATTCATGTCTTTTAAGGCTTTGAAACCATCTTCAAATGACTGTTTAACAACGGGCAGTTCCACCGTGGCGGATTGGGTCCAGCCCACATACTGATTCAGCTTGCCATCTAGCCCATTCGCCTCGGCCATCTTTTCATTATAATCGACCATGGCCTTGGGGCCTTCGCTGACCAGCAAGGTATTCATCTTGCCAAATCCCATGGCTGCCCTGGCCAATCCTCCATTCAATTCGCGGTCATTAATGGCTTTCGATAACTCCTCATAGAAATCATAGAGCGGATTTAAAACATGTTCATTGAGCATTGCATAAAGAAAAGTATATAAAACAACGGCAAGAGCGGCACCCCACTTACCGGTTAATTTAGCGACACGTCCAATACTTCCCAGGTAGTAGCCAGCCACTTCACCGGCCTCATAACCGGCAAAAAACAACGGGCCCTCCATAGCCCAAGCGGCATTAGATATGACAAAAGACTGTGTCATTGCGGTATTGTTCATGGACATAACATTAAGCGACCGGGCCACCCAGGCTGCCTGGGTGAACGCTGCGGTATCCGTAGCATTTTGCAATTCGGTCTTACGGAATGCGATCGCACCACCATTGAGTATGTAGGCCAGGACAAGCGCTGCAGGAATCGCAAGGAACATAGTTAACGCAACAATTTGCCCGCGTTGCCCCCTGAACGATTGCATGGTGTTCCGGGATTTCAAAACAATTCTACCCTCGCGTGTAGCCAGATACCTTTGTCGATGCTACCTAAACTTGAATCTTTTTGATGAAATATGGCTGCGGCGTAGGGCACCAGCAGCGGGAAGCGAAAGTTAACGTCGGCATAGACAGGAATTGTTGTAATCCTAGCCACTGCGCTTGCGGGACTGTTTTTTATGAGCTCAGCTAACTTCAGCGCAATCTGACCGTGTTCGGCAACCTGGCCTGCAGCCAGGCCCAGATTGTCGCCATCCAGATCGCCCAGGCTCGATAGCATTTCCTCTAAGGGGGTGCCGTATTCAACCTTGGTATACCGATTGTCAAAGGCATACTTGGCTTTTTCCAATAAATATTCGCTGCGGTTATCATCACCCTCTGTTAATACAGTGAGATAGGCACTCATGCCAATGTCAGTAAAGTTGACACTTGAAGTTCGATTGGCCGCATATTCTTTTTTCCCGGGCGCCAGTGCAATCAGGGGAAATGCCGCCGCCGTGCGTATTTTTTGCCGCACATCGTCATCCGAGCCGCTGACCGCCTGGTATAACGTCAAAGCCCCGAGCCCCGCTGCAGCTAACTTGACCCCGCAGCACTCCAATTCCATGAACGCATTGTCCATATCTAATAAGTGGGTTTTCGCTGCACGTGCAGCACTGTATGCCGAGTAATGAATTATCAAAGAGGCATTTGCCATCAGGGCGAGCTGCAGCATAAGAAACAGCACCATGATAAATATCGGTATGGTTAAGGCGAAGTCTGACACGGTAGCGGCACCACCCGTGTCTTTGGGAAGCGCTCTGGCTCTTAACAAAGCTCCTCTGCCTGACTTTGCAGAACGCCAAACCACCAAAAAAATCACCACGGCAAGGCAGCCCAAGGTTGCCACTGCAATGGGAATTGTTTCATGCCAAAACGACGGCGCCTGAAACAAATGCGGCCAAAACTCCTGCGAACCCATCAGCTCAACCATGACTACACCAACACCTTTATACCCAGCAGGTGTGTGCAAACCACCGCTGCGGCGATTGGAACAGCCAAAGGGATGGTTGGTGCCGGAGCATGCGCTGCGGATTGCTCTACATCAGACGAGCGGACTCGCACCATAAGATTCATACACCTTGAGTAGATTCTCGGAGCGAGATAGACAAGCGCCCAAATCGCACCCAAGAACACAGTCATCACCAAACATTCCAGCAGCATATGCCAGTCGCCAAACAGGGACACGCCCGTGAGCAGTTTGACGTCCGCACCACCCAGCATGCCAGCAAAATATAATGGCAACACCATGGCCAGACAAAGCCCCATAGCCGCGGCCGAAGAGTAAATACGCCCATCGATAATCGATACCAAGGCGCCCGCTAACACAAGCGTATAAGTCAGTGTGTTGGGTATCAGCCGGAAGCGCATATCATAGACCGCAGAAGCAACAACGCCCGCAACCAGCAAGACACCCACAAAACCAAAGTCTACAAACATAACAACACAACAATCCCAAATCCGTTGGGCCTCGCTATTTAACTGGCAAAACGAAGGGGCTGAAAACTACTTACGACATTAACCCATTCATCTGCGCCCCGTCTTATTGATTAATCTCTGTCTTATCCGTGCCCTTACCAAAAACCTCTGACGCCTCAGTTTCCAGCGCTTCTTGTGCCGAGTCTCTAAAAGTAATTAACATAAAAATTAGCGGTAACACGACCAGCGCGATGATCAGAATGGGGCCGATCGGCATTTCGCCGCTTTGGTTCTTGTGTAGATTGCGAAGTGGTTTGAAAGCCATAAGGTATTACTCCTTTTTAGTACAAATTGTTAACTGCCCTGAGAGGCAGGGTCAGCCCATAATTCTTTCGTGAACTTGATTGTGTCACGAAAGCCATACATGAAGGGCTCAGTCTTGAACCCCGGTTCATTCCCCGTCCAGGTCAGCACGCCCTGGTCAATACTGCCGCCCTCGGGGACCTGAAGATTAAACAAATCTTTCACAGCGTAGTGCCCGTCGTCACCCAGCGGCAGTACCTCGCTTATGTGGGTAATTTTGCGCGCGCCGCTGTGAAAACGTGATATTTGGATGACCAGGTCAATCGCCGAGGCCACCTGCGCGCGCAATGCACTGAGCGGAATATCTACGTCGCCCATCAGGCACATGACCTCCAAACGCGTCAATGCGTCCCGCGGTGTATTGGCGTGGGCGGTGGACATGCTGCCGCCGTGACCCGAGTTCATTGCCTGAATCATGTCCAGGGATTCGCCTCCGCGGCACTCACCAACAATTATCCGGTCTGGGCGCATGCGCAACGATGCGCGAAAAAGCTCTCGCATGGAAATACCACCGAGCCCATTCCGGCCAGGTGGCGTCACCTCAAAAGGCACCACATGCGATTGCTGAAGTTGCAGCTCGGAGGAATCTTCGAGCACAATGATGCGCTCACCCTCCAGGATCATGCTTGAGATACAGTTAAGCAGTGTGGTCTTGCCAGAGCCAGTACCACCGGAGACAATAATGTTTTTGGCGAGGCCGACCGCAATCGTCAGAAACTCCGCAGCCTCTTCAGACAGACTACCACTTTCAATAAGCCTGCTTACATCGAGCTTGTGTTTTGAAAATTTTCGAATAGCGACACAGGCGCCTTTACGAGCGGACGGTGCCTGTACGATATGAACCCTGGACCCATCAGGCAGGCGCGCTTCAATACTCTGATTTTCGGGAATTAGTCTCTTGCCCACAAACTGCGCGATGTTTTTAAGCGCAGATTCCAGTGCCTGCGCATCATCGAAACGACAATCGGTAAGCTCTAACTTCCCGCCCCGCTCTATATAGATTTCCTCATGTCCATTAATCATTATCTCGGACACGGAGTCGTCTTCCAGAAACTCCTTAATTGGTTTGAAAAAATGTGTGATGCTGGCCTGATAAAGGTTAAGGAGATTGTCCATTGCCAATTATTCTCTATTGTGGCCCATATCAGGGCAGTGCAACTGACATAATGAGAGACTGGTTAGCGTAAACGATTTGCAAAACAGTCCTGAATTTATCGATTAAAAACCAGGAAGGTAAAATAATCATTGCGACTATCAATACATAGGCAACCGCATCCTGCATTCTTTCACCTCAAGTTCTTGTTACACGCAACGATATCTGATTGCGTTGACTATTATGATCTTTACCCGAGAAAAACAGCGGCTAAAGCATATTGATCTAATTTATATACGCCCTACTTTTAGCTACATCCATATGCGCTGCCACGCAGCCAACATTACTCCAAATTACATTGAAAACATAGTGTTGTGTGCCTTAAATCATTGTGGTCGCTTAATTTTCTTCCAGCCAACGGGCTCATCGAACCTGTCGCTGGATATACGCTCTTTATCCCAGCTGTCTACTTCGGTCGTGATACGAAAAACCGTTACATCCTCCGCCACTTGCTTGTGCTTGGGTGCGGGTTTAGTCGTTTTTTTCTTGCGCTGAAACATACTGCTTAAACCTCCGATTAGCTCGCTGGTGGCTGCGCCGACCGCCGCCCCGCCAATCGAGCTACCAATACTGTCACCTAGAGATTTGCCGGCGGCATCGCCCACAGCAGAACCTGCCTCGGCAGCGGTCTGGCCCAAGGCGGCGTCATAGGCTGCACCATAGGTATCAGACCACAGGCCATCCTCAGCGATGGGTTTGCCGGAGGCAGTGGTGCACTGCTGCCCACCCATCTTCATCTCCATGATGGTGCGCATGGGAAATCCCCGCATCTTCTCAAATTCACTTTCGATCTCTGACCAGTTATCACCGAACATAGCCAGAAGATTCTGTGCCGAGGCCAAATGCTCTTGCTTGCCAGTCTCTATGCCCATAGCCGCAGCCTGGGCTTCACGAAACTTAAGCACTTCCGCTTCAGCGGGCACTTTTTTTGCCAGCCAGGTTTCCAGGAACAAGGTGATTTCACAGGTATTGCCTGTTTGCGCATCGTGACAAAACTGTCGCTTCCATATCGTGTGTCGCCGCGTATTGATACCGGCAATTTTTGTTGTCCCGGACGGATGCTCGATCTCCAGATCGCCATCGGTCCACTTACAACCCTGAGCGGAAACCGGCAGCGCCTCCTTCGAGGACTGGGCGTCCTTCATCGCTTGCATGGAGCCTTCCAACTGCTGGCGGGCCTCGGCAAAGGTCATGGCATAGTACTGTTTCTTGTCAGGCAACAGGCGCAGACTGCGAGCCTCATCAAACAATGTAATATCGGTACTGGGCCCTTCCTCGGCCAGCATAGAGGCGATAGCCGACTCCATAGAAACTTTACTGTCCACACGGGATTTACTGCCCGATATTTCAGTAACTGTCTCAACTTTGGACGCAAACAATGACATACCACCCGCGCCTTCTATGGTGGTTGTTTCAGCAAAACGAATGTCGGCCAACACGGCGGTGGACACGCAAAAATAATAAATCGCGACTAACAATGCAGCGGATCTCATAGGGAAATTCTCTTTTAATTATCACGCACTTTTTAGGGCGATAATGCAGGAATTCACTCAGCGCAGCAAGCCCCCGGCGCGAGACTTCACCTTACAAGAGGTTTACAGTACGATGACACCCTGTATTGGCATCATGGCTACTCTAAAAAGGCTTACCCGATGAAACGTTTCGCTTCGACTGTTACCGCCAGTGCTTTTCTGCTCGCCTCACTTTCCTTCGCCGAAGTGCCAGCGTTCAGCAGTCAGGGATTAGTTTTTGATGTGTATGAACTTAGCGCCGAGACCGACATAGTTTTTTACACACCGGATGCCAAAAAGCCCACCGCGAGACAAAATTATTCCGTAACGATGGAGGGCGGCGTTCGGGTCAAAGATAAAGCATTAGATGTGGTCGGTTTTACAAAGCAATTTAAAGCTGTCAGGGCCAAGGGCGCGGGGGGAACTGCAATTCTAAAACCTGCCAAAGCCTCCGGCGATTCAACCTGGAAGGGCGGTTATAGTGGAATGCATTCGACGGGTGCAGAGGTTGAACTTAAGGACGTGGAGCTAGGGACCAACGCCTATACTCTGGAAGAAATCGTTGTCGTAGGCCAAGCAGTGATCGCGAGGCAGCGCATTCCAAAATTATTTGATGCAATTGTAACAGAGGACAAAACCCAGGTTATCTCAGGTATTAACTTGCGCTTAAGTGCTATGAAGATCAGCGATAAAAGATACGTTGAGCTCGAAATACAATACGACAGGTCGGCAGGGCTCAGTGGCCCCATACTAGAGGCTGTTTACGCCGTCGATGCACAGGGCAATGAGCTAGGAGGCGGTCGCTGGGACAAGTCCCCGGACATTTTTTCATCCAGCATCAGGTTCAAGTACAAATTTCCCATGGAATCACGAGCGAAAATTGATCAGCTGAAACTGGTTTTTGTCACGGTCTTTGATATTAAACCTTACGCTTTCACTATCAGCGATGTATTCCAAAGGTAAGCCGTTAGACAAATAGCTACTGCCAGCCACTTGCCGCTGTATTACCCTGTTACTCCGTCATGAATAGCATTTCAACCCGCCGGTTCAAAGCACGATTTTCTTCAGTATCGTTAGATACCAACGGTTTTGACTCCCCAAGACCCAGTGCCTTTAACCGCTTATCTGACACCTGGAAATTATCCTGAAAGTATTGTGTAACCGCGGTGGCTCTTAGCTGCGACAGGTTTTGATTGTAAGCGTCACCGCCTACATCGTCAGTATGCCCCGCCACGCTGAGTTGAACATCTTCCAACTGCACACTCTGAAGAGCGGCGCCGAATGCATTAAGCTGACCCTTGCTGCTTTCAGACAAATCAGCGGAGCCGGACTCAAACAGAATACTTTGCACATCGAAAGATACTGCGACGTTGCGTTCCTCTTTCTTCGTACCTTCAACGACTTTACGGACGATGCTGCGCGTCGTAAACTGAAGGTTGTCTTCGTTGGCGTTTACCTCATAGCTTAGCTCAGCCATAGCGACTTTTGATGTGCGGGCCGCAGACGTGATTTCGTTTACAAAAGCGTCAAAATCTTCTTGTGTCTCGAGCGAAGCAAAAGACGGACCATCCGCCAAAAGGCGTTCCGCTTCTGGAAGTTGAGTGTCAACTAAAAAAGCAAAAACCTGCTCCACTCCAAGCGGAGCACTTATTGTGCGACTGTCGGTACTGGGAAACAGCGATGAAAAATCACTCGCATCACCGGTTGCGGGCTCACAGTTATCCGGTTTCATTAACGTTGCGGCACCGGCGGTGTCCAGATGCAGAAGGTAGCAGTTACCGCCCTGATTACCTGCGAGGCGATAACGAATGTCATCGCCAACAACAACGATGTCGCCATCATTGTCATCTGCCTCTAGCGTTAGCTTTAGCTGTGCATCAGGCCAGCTAGCTTCCATTTCTTCGATTTGCTGCATCGTCGCGCCTTGCGCCGTCAAGGCTATGGAGGCGAATAACCACAAAGGCAGTGTTAGCCGGAGGGTTTTATTTTTGGGTGTTACCGGGCTCGCTGATCCAGCCCCGATCTTTAGGTTGTCAAACATTTAAATACCCACTCTTCATGTGTTGTTTTTAGCAGAATACCATCGACCATCGACTATGAGGGGCAGCGGTAACATTTAATGAGGAACTTATAATAGCACGGGAGGGAAAATACAAGGCTTATCTGGCGTAAAGCAAGCTTGCTTTAATGCATCGATAGTGTAACGCAGAAAACAATCTTGGCGACTACATTGTATTGCATTTGAACCCGACTTATTGCAAGGTGTAAACTTTCTCGCGCAAGTTCAGGAGCATCCAACTGGTGCTTGCTGCCGCAATCTAAAAAACACTAAACAGGAAGCTCATCATGACCCCGTATTGCAAATCCACGCGACTCGCAGGCGCAGACAAGCACGCAACAAAGCTACCGGATCAACTGTTGCGCTGCACAATAGCTGCTTCCGCCCTACTCCTTTCTCCAACGGGCTTCGCCGCGGCATTGGGCGATTTTGGCCAAAACCAGCTGCAGCAGGCAACGGGCAGCGCCGTACAAACCACTTGCGGTAAAATGATTCCTATTAAAGACACGCTGACAGGTGACCAACAGCAATTGTTTTTCCGTTGCGGTGAATTGGTTCAAACGGGTAATGATCTGACCCCCGATGACCCGGGTGGTAGGGGTAATAGCCTGGAAATATCTGAAGATGAATTAGCCATCGCACTGCAGAATGTTGCGCCGGAAGAAACCGAGGCGATGGGTGCGGGCCTGACGGATACTTCGCAAGATCAATTGGCGAGCTTACAGGACCGACTGCAGTTTATCCGAACAGGCACCAGCACGCTGCCTATAGCGGGTTTACATTGGTCCGGTGAAGATTTGAATGGCGGCACGGCGGGGTCCGATGGTTTTAGCCGTCTGGGCGCTTTTATCACCGGAATTTATGGGACGGGTGACAAGGGCGAGACAAACAAGAAGAACGGGGTAGAAAACGGCTTTGATTACGACGCCTACGGCTTTACTGCGGGCATGGATTATCGCTTCACCGATGCGTTTGTCGCCGGCATTGGATTTGGATATATCGAGTCCGAAGTTGAGTTTGATCGCGACTTTGGCGAAACCGAAACAGAAGGTTACAATCTCGCACTCTATTCAACGTGGTATAAGGGCGACTTCTTCATTGAAGGCTCTATTGTCTACGGAGACTACGAATACGATTCGTCTCGTAACATCAATTACTCCAACAATAACCCGGACAACCTCAGCGGGGGAGAAGACATCAGCCAGCGGGTCAGCAGCGAGACAGATGGTGACAGCTTGTCGTGGAGTCTGGGTGCCGGCTATAACGTAAGCCAGGAAAATCGCAATTTCACCCTGTCGGCCATGTTAACCGGCCTAGATGCGGACATTAACGGCTACTCAGAAAGCGGGTCGGAGCTGGCAATGGAACTGGGTGACCAGGAAGTCGAGTCTTTACAGTCAATTGTTTCCGCACAGGCTGCTTTTAACTTTAGTACTGATTTTGGTGTCGTAGTGCCCTTTGCCAGCATCGCCTGGCACCATGAATTTGATGATGAGGAACGCGAGATCAATGCTAGTTATGTTTTTGATCCCAACAAAACCGATGTTGATAATATCTTGAGGTTTACCACTGACCCCGGTGATGAAGATTATTACCTGCTGAGCCTGGGAGCCAACTTTGTTCTCAAGGAAGGCAATCAGATTTTCTTCAACTACGATACCGCACTTGGCTTGGACGAAGTCAGCAGTCACGTATTTACCGTCGGCCTGCGGATGGAATTCTAACCTTTTAGTGCAACAAGATGGCACGGAGAGTCTACTTGAGAGGGAATACATTCATGCCATCTGCAGTTCGTCACATTAACTTACCGGCGATCGCTGCCACCGGACTTTTATTGGCGTTACAGATTAGCGGCTCGAGCTTCAGCCACGCCGCGATTGAAAATGCTAATGACTTTCTGGTGGTCGACTGTCTACTACCCGGACAGGTACGCAAGCTGGGTTCACAAATGACCTATGTCACCGCCAGGCGGGCCATCCGAACCAGCGCAGTAGATTGTGGTATTCGCGGTGGCGAGCATGTCGCCTATGATAGAGCCGATTATCGAACAGCTCTCAAGGTCTGGCTGCCCAAGGCCAAAGAGGGTGACCCGGAATCTATGACCAACGTCGGCGAAATCTATGAAAAAGGCCTTGGCTTATCACCCGATTATGAAGTCGCAGCCTACTGGTACGCAAAGGCTGCTGGGCAGGACTTCACTCGAGCCCAGATCAATCTGGGCTACCTGTATGAAATGGGCATGGGGGTGGAACGTAACCCCAGAAAAGCGCTCGATTGGTACCGCAAGGCATCCGGCGTTGACGCGGCAATAGATCTGACACCGTCGTCGGTTCCATCATCTGGCGACACACAAGCTAATTCAGAGCTGGTCAGCAAGCTAGAACAGGAACTGGCTCAATTGCAAAGTGAGTCGACACAGCTACGCTCAGACCTTGATCACGCACATACGGTACTAGCCAAATCCGCCCAAAATGAGCAAGCTTCTCCCGCTATTCAGCCCCCGCGTATTGTGGTGAAACCGGATCCGAGAACCGCACATGAGTTGGCTGATGTCCGGACGACGCTCGCCCAGCGTGAACGAGAAGTAGCAGAGCTAGACGCATTACTATTAAAGACCAAGCTTCAACTGGCCAACACCCAGCAGACATTATCACACCAGCAGCGCGAAGTAGCCGAGCAGCACAACACGATTCAACAGACGCTCTCCAGTTCCGAAGCCAAACAGGCCGAAGTAGACATGTTGGGTGCGCAGCTACGAGAAAAGGAAGCGGCAGCCGGCTTAGCGAGTAAAAAACTGGAACAGGAACTGCAACAAAGGGAAACGGCGCTCACAACCCTGGAGGCAGAGTTACTGCAGCGGCGCGAAGAAATAACGGCGAGAACAGGGCGAATCAAGGAACTACAGGAGAAAGTTGTCGAATTAGAGTCCATGCGTGCTCAGCAGGGAGTAGATGAGACTACGCAAATGGCATCAGCCGAAGGATTAATGGCTGGCCCCGAAGTAACCATGATAGAACCGGTTATGCCACTAATGCGAGGAAGTACCCCTCTGACTGTACAATCCAGAGTTAAATCCAGGCAGATAATCGGCAGATTAACTGCGCCGGCCGGGCTACTGTCGCTGATGATTAACGATACCGTAACGCAAACTAATCCCCGGGGTGTATTTGCCAGTGAAGTGATAATGGCGGGGCCGGACAACCCGGTATCCATTGTAGCGGTAGACAATCAGGGCAAGCGATCCGCCGTTAATTTCAGTTTTGCCTATGAGACCACGCCAATAGTGCAACCCATCGTTAAATCTCCGGTAGAATCTGCCCTAGCAGCCTACCGAAACATCAAGTTCGGGAAATATTACGCACTGGTTATTGGCAACAATAATTACGAGGCGTTGACAGACCTCAAAACAGCGGTCAACGATGCGGAAACACTGGATGAGGTATTGCAGCGTCGCTACGACGTGGATACCACCTTGCTACTCAATGCCGACCGCTACCAGATTTTGTCAGCACTGAACGAAATGCGCGGCAAGCTAACCAGTGCAGACAACCTGCTGATATTCTATGCCGGTCATGGAGTACTGGACGAGGTTAATATGCGCGGGCACTGGCTGCCGGTCGATGCGGAAGCAGACAATACCGCCAACTGGATTTCCAATATTTCTATCACTGACATGCTCAACGTGATTCCTGCAAAGCAGATCCTGGTAATTTCCGATTCCTGCTATTCGGGCTCTCTGACGCGCTCAGCAACGCCACGCCTAACCGCGGGGAAAACCCAGCAGGAACGCCTCAACTGGGTGCGCAAGATGACATCAAAACGGGCGAGAATGGTTATGACTTCGGGCGGTCTGGAACCCGTTCTTGATTCAGGTGGTGGAGAGCATTCCGTGTTCAGTAAAGCACTGCTGGAAGTACTGGAAAGCAATGTGGATGTACTGGAGGGGCAGCGCCTGTATAAAGCGGTTGCCGCCAAGGTGGCATACGCAGCAGCGCAGATAGGTTTCGACCAAGTTCCGGAATACTCCCCTATTCGATTTGCGGGTCACGAGTCAGGAGAATTTTTCCTCGTACCCAAAATCTAGTCGATAGCCTCTGTGGTAACGGTCGTGAGCACTTCCGGCCAAAGTTCATTCCAGCAACAGCTGTGGTCGTAACCTTCGACCACTCTCAGTGCAGCGCCCACTTGTTTCAAGATGACGGGCTGAATCAGACTGGCCGAGACATTGTGGTCTTCTGACCCTACCAAGTGATATTGCCGGACGTGTGAAGCCAGCGGTATCTGGTCAGCAGGATTTAAGGAGCCCGCAAGTGCACTGTAGCCGTGCTCCTGCGTCCAGGCCTGAATATCCAGATTACCGGCTATAGTCACTACCACATTGACATCGCTACGCCTGCCCGCCAGCAACATCGCCAACGTACCACCGCCACTGTGCCCAAATAAAGCAATACCTGGCGCGTTACCGGAAAACTGATCAATCACTGCGCTCAAACTTTGCACTACGTCTGGCGCATAACGATTGCTTGTCCACCACACAGGACTGCAGCGATCATCCACGACACCCATATAGCAGGGCCGTCCCAAATAAACAGCGGGGGCCTCATCCAATGTCATCAACCTCAACATCAGAGGTTGTCGGGACGTGGGGTCAAGCGATATACGCCCGGGGCTCAGCCAGGGACGGCCGTCCCCTTCTAGATAGAAGTGCACTACGTTACCCCTACCGTGTTTTGTATAGACCTGATGGCGAAACCCGTCGCCTTGAACCTGAAAAGCGGCGAATCCAGCCTCCGCGGCAATTCTTTTTTGCACCTGGCCGCTGCAGGCGGTCAGGAAAAGTAGCAGAAGTGGCATCAACCAAGACAACTTACACACAGTAAATCCAAGTAGGCCACCGGTCCTTGTGCCACTACTCAGGCTAAACACGAGCGACTCCGTATGGGGTTGGGATGTGCGATATAACGCAGCATAGGGCAAATAAATAGGGGGTAAAAATCTCGTTACGCTCATCGTTATTTCTGTAACAACATAGCATAGTAACTAAAGCTAGCGCCGAATACCTGGGCGATATAACGAGCCTTTACACAGTAGCTAGCCAGTGCCTGTCCTGTGTGAAACCTCATTTAAGCGGCCACTGGCAATTGATACAAACCACTGCAACAGGAATCCCAGCGGTATCCTTCAATCAAAGCAATGTCCTTGCTAGCAGGATTCTTGTTCGTCATCGCTTTCTATGCGCATACCATATTGATTTATATAAGTACTATTGTCGATCAATTTGGCCAGCACTAGCAAATGCCTAACCTATTTCAAATAAATTTCGATATCAGACCGTCTAGCCGCCTTAAGCAGATCTTTATCGAGGCTAGCCAGTAGCAGCGCATGGCTATTGCGTTATCCAATACAAAGGCTGTCATTTTCGACCCATACCTTTGAGTTCGGATAACTTCTCGCTAGTCACAATATGCTTCTTCGCCTTTAATGTGTTTGCGATGGCGTCATCGACGCAATGGCCACTACCAGACCGACTGGGGATGATGTCTGCTACCGGCTTGCCACGATTAGTGTTCTGGTCAATCCAAACAGGACACTTTTATTTGAGAGTTCTCAAAGTATACTGGCGACATATCGACATTGCTCGAATGAAATCTTTCCTGATTGTAATACCTCATATAAGCCGCCACATCTTGCTTCATATGTCCACGCGTAGGCTGGGTCACTTTAAAGATCCAATCATGCTTTAAGCTACCGAAGAAGCGCTCGACAACGGCGTTGTCCCAGCAAGCCCCAACGTCCCCCATACTGGCTCTCATGCCGTAGCCCTTGAGTAGTTTGCCAAAGCGCGCTGGTGTATGGACACCCGCGATCACTATGAAAGACCAATCCTCTGGACGGCTGCCTTAGGTTGTACGCTTTCATCAGAGCCTTGCTCATTAATCAGTCGTCATGCGTTTATCACTATGCCACCGTGCAATTCGTCGTGAATACAAATCCATCACGATCGCTAAGTACATCCAACCTTCGGCCGTTTTTAGATAGGTCACGTCACCGGCCCAAATCTCATCTTTTCCAACGGGATTAAAGTTCTGATTGACAGGGGCTGCGGCTGTTTATGCGACTGTTTGGTCGAATGCCCCCAGTACCCCACCGTGGTCGCCGCTTCCTGCAATGCTTGCTCCTCCTGGTATGCTTGATACATCTTCTGCGCGGCCAGGAGCACTATGAATACGATGGTGTAGATTGACGCTCTGCTTTTCAGTTTTTTCTTAACACCCGCAGTGAAGTCATTCATAAGCCAGTTTCTCATTAGATTTCAAGTCGCAGCACACGCTTGGAAGTGACGTGCTTCAATACCTATTTACAGTCCGGTTCAACCGATCAGTTGGCATCAGAGCCGTCACCATAATTGGACAAAAACAGGTGTTGCTTCTGTACTACTGCTTCTTCGTCCGGTTCGGCTGGCTGCACTGGGTTAGTAGAATTTGAGCTGGGAGTCGCCGCCAGTTCGTCGGCCGATTGTTCATTGTCGGCCGGGTCAAGTGCGGAGCTTGTGGCAAGCCCGGCGGATATGTTGTCTATTATCGTCATCACATCGCGATTCAAGGCAGCATTGCTTTGGTTCAGGTTCATTCCCACTGTTAGACTCTCCAACGCTTCTTCCGGCTGGTCGTTGACGAGCTGGATCAGACCTGTACCCAAGTGGAACAGGTGTTCCTCCCGACTTTGCTGTGTCAGTGGAGTCCAGGCATTCCTCGCTTCCTGAATCAGGTCCTGGGTCAGAAATATAAGACCCAATTGGAAGTAAGCCGTCCACAACTCTGGATTGAGTTCAAGAGCTCGTTGCATACCGTCTATCGCGCGCTGCATCATACCAATTTCTGCATATTCAGCCGCAAGGAGATAAATACTATTAGCTTGGGGGTCTAGATCTATCGAACGCTTAAGGTAAGCGATAGTCTTATCACGGTCTCCGTCCTCGCTTGCCTTTAAGGCAAGGTGGAATAGCTCCTCTGCGTCTAGTTCGGTCATTTAAAGCGCTCCGGTCGGGCGGCTATGCGTGCCGCCAGTAAAATCATTATAGTACTTCTACCACCTCTCTACCGACGCTGTCTGCAACGGGTAGAGTAATCGATAGTAAAAGCATACACCCTCAAAATTGGAAATGAACCCGACCTTGGTCGGGTGCTTATCGAAATCCACCTCAGTACACTATGTTATTGATATGTAGAAATTCGTCTTTTTGAATGCGTCACAGGTGGCACTGTATATGCAACAGAAGTGGAGTCACTGATGAATACTGACCTGGCAGTCGCACTAACAAACGACATGCTGCTGACCTTGCTGACCGTAGCCCTGCCTATATTGGGTGTTGCGATGGGGGTAGGGCTTTTTATCAGTATTTTGCAGGTAGTGACACAAATTCAGGAAATGACCCTGACTTTTGTGCCAAAGATTCTTGCAGTGATTGGGGTCTGCCTGATTTTTGGGCACTGGATGCTAACCACGCTGGCCAACTATGCGACTAAGTTGATCAGCAATATACCATCGTACCTCTAGTTAGGTACGGAGGATGAGTTTTGAGATTGGGACCTCGTGGCTTTTGACGGTGGTGCTGGTCACTATAAGAATGGGGATATTGTTTTATGCCACACCGTTTGATGCCATGGGACGTCTTCCGGTACAGATTCGAATCTACGCTAGTTTTGTGCTTGCTATGATTTTGGTTAGCGGCCTCAACATTAGTGCGCTGACGATGCCAGGCAGTGTGTTTGAGTTGGCAATGCTTGGGCTCCATGAGGTGTTGGTCGGTCTAATAATGGCGTTTGGTCTTTACTGCGTCTTTGGTTCAATTATGGTTGGGGGTAAGCTAATCGATTTTCAGGCGGGATTTGGCGCGGCTCAAATTCTCAATCCGGCAACGAATACATCCAGTCCACTAGTGGGTACGGTAATCTCCCTGTTGGCGGTACTTTTGTTCTTCTTGTCCGATGCCTATCTTTTGGCTCTAAGGGGCATTGCATACTCGCTGGAGGTCTCACCGCCCGGCTCGGGTTTTAGTCTCATTCCGATTGACGCAATTGTTAAACAATTCGGGCTCGTGTACATCTACGGATTCATCATTGCGGCACCTGTAATCGGGATTCTGCTGCTGCTTGATACCGCCATAGCAGTTATGGGCAGGACTATGCCGCAAATGAACGTATATTTTTTGTTTTTACCGCTTAAGATAGGTTCTGCCGTGGGTCTTTCCGCCGTAGCGGTGCGGTATTTGTCGCCGCTGCTTGAACGCATGTTTCTCGACGTGTTCCAGTACTGGCAGCGGGTGCTCGGATAATGAACACACAGCTAAGAGACAGGTCGGAACATGGCTGATAATGAGCCTGACAAGTCTGAAAAGACCGAGACTGCCACGCCTTTCAAGGTTGAAGAGGCCCGGAAGAAGGGGTCAGTCGCCAAGAGCATGGAGGTCAATTCCTTCATGATACTTACCGGGGGACTACTATTCCTCGTAGCGGCCGGCAAGCAGTTTGTGGATAGCGCCCTTGCCTTGTGTGCGTCCATGCTCTCCAGCGCCGGGCAGGTAAATTTTCAACTGACAAGCTTTCTGCTTGATATTGGCTATTGGACTTTCGGCGGCATCGACGTACTAGCGCCGCTCATATCGATTGTGATTATTATCGGCGTGTTGTCAACATTGATACAAATTGGCGGAATATTCTCGTTTTCCTCTATCAAACCTGATATCAATCGGATTAATCCAGTCCAGGGATTCAAGAAATTCTTTACTATAAAGCTGCTTTATGAATCTCTCAAAAGTGTTTTGAAGCTGATCCTCTTCTCTGCAGTTACCTATTTCACCCTGATCAGTTTTGTAGAACCTATGATGGATTTGTATCAACGCCATCATGGCTCCTATGTGCAGTACTTTATCGATCACAGCGCTGACCTTATTTTCCGGCTGTTGATAATCTTGGCATTTGTTGCAGTAGTGGACTGGCTTTTCACTCGCTGGGACTATCAACAAAACCTGAAGATGACGCGTAAAGAACTCAAAGATGAAATGAAGCGTCGTGAAGGTGACCCCAAGGTTCGCCAAAAACGCAAAGAGTTGGAAAGGGAGCTACGCCAGCGTAGCGAGACCTTGGCGAATCTTCCGCAGGCCGACCTGGTTATTACCAACCCCACGCGTTTTGCGGTGCTACTGAAATACGACCGTAAAACGATGATAGCGCCAACAATAATGGGTAAAGGTGCAGGAGATATGGCTAAACTGATTCGCCAAAAGGCTTATCACAATCGCATACCGGTAATTCAGTCACCTCGACTGGCGCGCACGATTTTTACCCGTTGTAAGATCAATAGTGCTATCCCTGAGGAGCATTATGTTGCTGTGGCCAAGGTGCTCAAGCAGGCATACGAAATGCGCAGGCAGCAACAGGCAGATTTCGCATGAATGAGCAGGGTTTCATGCGGCAGTTCTTCGGCTCTAGCAGCGAAATCGTCCTTGTCCTCTTCATGATGGGGGTCCTGCTGGTCCTGTTTACCCCGATTCCAAGCGGGCTGCTCGACTTCCTACTGCTCGTCAATATTAGCTTCGGGCTGCTTATTCTGTTGCTTACCTTCTTCATGGACAAGCCCTTAAAGTTCTCCACTTTTCCTTCACTCTTGCTGCTGGCCACTCTATTTCGCTTGTCTCTTAACATAGCGGCCACCCGACTTATCCTCTCCGATGGAGATGCCGGTAAAGTGATCGCCGCTGTTGGCAACTACGTGGTTGGCGGAAACTACGTGATCGGCATGGTTGTTTTCTTCATCCTTATCGTCGTGCAATATGTGGTAATTACCAATGGCGCCCAGCGTGTAGCTGAGGTGGCTGCGCGTTTCACTTTAGACAGTATGCCAGGCAAGCAAATGAGCATCGACGCCGACCTGAATATGGGTTTGATTGATGAGCATGAGGCCCAGAGTCGTCGTAAAAACATTGAAAAAGAAGCCAATTTTTATGGTTCGATGGACGGGGCCAGTAAGTTTGTCAAGGGAGATGCAATAGCCGGTATCCTGATAATACTCATCGATATTATTGGCGGCTTGACTGTTGGCATAGCCCAGCGTGGCATGAGTTGGCCAGATGCACTGGAAACCTACACGCTATTGACAGTGGGTGACGGTATCGTTACGCAAATTCCCGCGTTGGTGATATCGACCGCCACCGGAATTATCGTTACCAGGGCGGCAACCGATGCGCAACTCAGTGAAGAGATTACGAACCAGGTAGCACAGTATCCCAAAAGCCTGGTAATACTCGCCATTGCGCTTGCTGGACTGATGCTGTTGCCGGGAATACCGGCTTTACCTGTGCTTTTCATACTCTCTTTTGTGCTACTGGGCGCGTTCTATGCCTACCGTCAGAACAATGCCAAATACCAAGGTGAAGCTGATGAAGAGCTGCTCAATGAACTGGTCGATGATCAGGACTTGTATGAGCAAATCAATGTCGAACCGATCGAACTGACTATTGGTCAGGCCCTTGTTCCTTCTCTGGGTGAACAGGACGGCCTGTTCATGGAAAAAATTAAGGCGTTCCGTAAACAGTATGCAATGGAGATGGGCTTCGTTTTTCCCAGCGTTCGATTGAAAGAGCAGGGACGGCTGGAGGAAAACCATTATCGTATCAGCGTGTATGACGCCACTGTTGCCAACGGTGAGGTCTTTCCCGATAAAATGTTGGCTATAAGCGCTTCTTTACGCACTGAGAAGCTAGAGGGCATCGAAACAGAAGACCCCAGCTATGGTCTACCATCTGTGTGGATAAACCAGTCCCAGGCGGCTTTGGCCAAGTCCAGTGGTTATACGGTGGTCGACCCGGTGACTGTCATGTTTACTCATTTTAGTGAAGTTTTAAGACGGCATGCGCCCGAGTTGCTCACCCGCGTAGAGACCGACCAGGTGGTTAAGCGGGTCAAAGAAAAGCAGCCCAGCGTTTATGAAGAGCTTATACCAAACATAATGTCGATGAGTGAGGTTCAGAAAGTCCTTCAACAGTTGCTGGCAGAGAAGGTCTCTATAAGAAATATCGCGCTGATACTGGAAACGCTTGTTGACCATGGCAAGCGGGTCAAGTCGCCTGAAGAGCTGGCCGAATGTGTTCGTCAAAGCCTCGGTCGCGCCATTTGTGAGAAATTGACAAGCGACTCAGGTGAACTGAAGGTTCTGACCTTTGATCCGGCAATTGAGCACATTTTGCAGTCTGGTCTTCGAGTTGATGAAGGTAACGTTACACTTCTGGTCGAGCCGAAAACATCAGAGCAAATCATGTCGGAACTTGGCAAGCACTGCGAAAGCATGATGCTTGAGAACCTTTATCCAGTATTGATCTGCTCAGCTACGTTACGCCGCCACGTCAAAAAGTTGCTTGACCGAGTGCTGCCACACCTTTCCGTGGTGGCGCTGAATGAGATCCCCACCTCGGTAAATATTAGCTCTTATGCGGTTGTTCGGGTTGATCACAAAATAATCGACCGCGATCGCCTGTCCAGGGTTAAAGAGCAACCAGAGGTCGCGCGTTCGCCAGCCAAAGCTAACGCAGAACCCCCTTTCAATATTCCGGGAGCGCCTGCTAATGTCTGATGCCATTACTGCACTATCGAGTGCGCTGAACAACGATATGGCGGAGATGCGTTCAATTTCCCAGAATCTCGCAAATCTAAATACCTCTGGCTACAAGCGTCAGATAACGGCGGTATCCAGTTTTCAACAGTCAATAATGTCCAATACTCAAGGGCCCGGCTCAGCTGTGTCGCTGAATCAAGCTGCTACCAGTTTGCCAAGAATTGAAGTCTATCGGGACATGACGCAGGGCACGCTTAAGTTCTCTGGGAACTCTTTTGACCTTGCCATAAGTGGCAAGGGCTTCCTGCAGGTCGACTCCGCTCAGGGGGTCAGCTATACGCGCCAAGGTAGCTTCACCATAGATCAGCAGGGAAGACTGTCGCTGGCTACGGGCGAGACCGTAGTGGGAGAGGACGGCGCAATACATTTGCAAAACAGCCCGTTCACAATCGATAGAGAAGGCGTTGTCAGTCAAGACGATGAGATCGTGAATAAACTGAAATTGGTAACTTTCGAAGATCCTCAGTTGCTGAATTATCGCGGCAGTGGGCTGTTCGATGTTCCTGCGGGCACGACCCTTGCGGCCAGTGAATTTGAGGGTCAAATTATGCAGGGCTATCTAGAGACCTCGAATGTGCAAAGTCTGGACGAGATGATCAAAATGATAGAAACAACAAGGCACTTTGAAACATCACACCAGATCTTGCGCGGTTACGATTCAATGCTTGATAACGCGATAAACGTGTTGGGTGATCTGTAATAAATACTCAAGAGGAACGACTAAGATGATGGATGCACTTTATATAGCGGCAACAGGTATGCACGCCGAGCAGGCGCAGTTGGCTACTATCTCAAACAATTTGGCCAACATGAATACCACAGCGTTCAAAAAGAGCACTGTGGTTTTCGACGATTTGATGTATCGAGATTCTGTTACGTCGTCCAGCTCAGTCGATCAAATGACAAATGGGGTTATGGTCGGCATGGGGTCAGGTGTTGCCAGCATCAATAAGGACTTCAGCGTCGGTGATCTCAGGGCGACGGATAATCCGTTGGATATCGCCATACGTGGGCTTGGCTTTATTGAGGTTGACCTCGGTAATGGCGAGTTCGGATTTACCCGCAGTGGTGCCATGAAGATTGATTCCGATGGCTATTTGTCTACGGTTAGTGGCGAGCGTTTATCGGGCAATATACAAATTCCCCAGGATGCCTCTGATATATTTATTCAAGCAAATGGCGACGTTGCGGTTCGCATTAATGGCGAGGATGAGTTGCTCGAAGTTGGGCGCATAGAATTAGTGAGTTTCCTCAGTCCTACCAGTCTCGCGCCATCGGGTAACAATCTTTATCTGTCCACTGAGGAAACCGGTGCACCAATTTTCTCAGTTCCTGGAGAAGACGGTACGGGGATGTTGGCCCAGGGCTTTCTGGAGGGATCTAATGTGAGCCTTGTGGAAGAGATGATGTCGCTTGTCGCAACCCAGCGTGCCTATGAGTCGAATTCGCAGGTTATCAGGGCCACGGATGAAATG
>JBLGAR010000048.1:0-31688 GCA_047612385.1 Cryomorphaceae bacterium
CCGCTGCCACGGATCGCAGCTTCCATCGCGTCCAACATTGCATCTGTCGCCGGCACGCCCGTTAAACGATCGTGAATACGTTTTGCCTGCTCGCGAGGATCCGCATACGACAGGCCAGATATCATAAAGAAGCACACGCAAAATGTGCTCGTTATTTGTTTGCCAAAGTCCATCAACCAGGCCCCTAAAATGGCAGATCACTAATCGCTGATCAGCCAAACCTCGTTACCGCGGGGAGGCGGGTCCCACGTTTAAATATCCCCCAAACTATGAAACATCAGACTGCGCTTGGAGGTGTTCAAATACCCGAAATAGTGTGTCTTTTTTATATTGCAAACCGTATCACAATCGGTTCAGAATAGATGGGAAATGGAGAGAAATCCAATAACATATTGTTTTTTATGACATTTTCACACACGTTATGCGCTTTTTAGTATAATAACCACAGGTAATAACTTGGTGATGCGTATTTTTAGCCCCGAATTGAACATAGTGCGAACCGTTTTTGGAAGCCTTTTGGCGCCGGCAATTTTGCTCGCTTGCACAGGGGGTGGCGGAGACGGAGGCGGCGGTAATGTTACTATTTCAACTGACAGCCAAGGGCAAGATCCGGTCGTTTTGGAGATCCCTATCGCCTACATCAAAAGGCCGTTGCCAGAAGAGCCTGTCGACTTGCGAGATCCACTTGAATTTGAGCACGGAGCAGAACTTTTTCTTAAAGATCGGTCTGCCGCTAGCTCCGAAGAAACCAACATCACAGCACTGATTGCCGCGATTGTGGCTGCCGAAGAAGGGGTTGAAGCGGAAGAAATCGCGATCGATATTAAGGGTCTGGAGAGCTCCTTCGATGGCAACACGCTCGTTTTTGCCGTGCGGGCCGTTCCAGAACCCGTAGAGGATAATTTGGAACTAACAACCTGGAATCTGTGGACCCTGGATCTTGAAACAATGGAGCCACAGTATCTAATTCCGTCGCGAATAAAGCGTAACGAGGGGGTCGAGGCTGGAGGTGGACAAGATATAGCCCCTCATTTCCTGACCGATGACCGCATCGTTTTCAGCTCTACCCGACAAGTGGCGAGCCAGGCGCGGCAATTGGATGATGGAAGAGGGCAAATCTTTGCAGCACTGGATGAAGATGGAGACGATCCGGCAGCGGTACTGCACATCTACGACCCACAGCGCCGAAATGCAGAGTTTCAGCAGATATCGTTTAACTTGAGCCACGACCTTGATCCTACGGTGCTTTCAACCGGAGAAATCATCTTTAGCCGCTGGAACAACACCGGCACAAATCACATCAGTCTTTACCGAATCAATCCCTCGGGCCTGGAGTTATCACCTGTGTATGGCTACAACAGCCAAGGTAGTGGGACACAAGGCACCGCGGTGGAGTACACCCAGGCCCGAGAATTAGATGACGGCAGGCTCGTCAGCGTAGTGAAATCCTTCCAGTCTGAAACCTTCGGAGGAGAAATTGCCATTATAGACCCGGCGGGTTTTGCCGATATTGACCAGCCTATTTGGGAGAATCAAGGCACCGGCGGCATGGGTCAGGAGCCATTGACCGACACTGAAATCAGAACTGATGGCCTGCTGTCCAGCGGAGGACAATTTGGTTCGGTTTACCCCCTTCGGGACGGCACCGGCCGCTTGCTAGTGAGCTGGAGTGACTGTCGCGTGGTGGATGAAAACACCAGTCCCAACGGCGAACCTACCCCCGCCGATTTTTTACCTTGCAAGCTTCAACCGGACAATACCGAAAGCGCCCCTCCAGTCTACGGGGCCTGGGTGTACGACCCGATCAATGATACCCAGCTTCCGGTCGTGCTAGCCGAAGAAGGTTTCATGATTACTGAAGTGATAGCGGCCGAACCCAGAGACTTTCCCGAGGTTGTGGCCAACCCTCTGACTTTTAACGCCGACCTTGCAATTGAGGCTAAAGGGCAGCTGTCCATCAACAGTGTTTACGATCTGGATGGTGTGGATAATTCGCCTGAGGGCATCGCACAGCATTCCCCCCCGGGCAGTGCAGCTTTTGCCCAGCGGCCAGCGAGATTTTTGCGCCTGATTCAACCGGTGCCAATACCCGATCCAGATGTGTTCGAGATTCCCGACTACGCTTTTGGAGTAAGCCAGGCATTCTCTTTCCGCGAAATAGCGGGCTATGTACCGGTTGAACCCGACGGCTCGGTTGCGGTAACGGTTGCCGCGGACCAACCGTTTACCTTTAGTGTGCTGGATGAAAAGGGACGACGTATCGGACCGCGACATAACTACTGGTTGCAGCTTGGACCTGGAGAGGTGCTGCATTGCACGGGCTGCCACAGCAACAGTGACCCGCGGCCCCACGGTCGGTTAGATTCGCAGCCTCCGTCTTCGAACCCAGGAGCACAAGCACTTGCAACGGGAGCGAATGGCTTTCCAGGAACAGACGCGTCAGACCTGTTCGCCACTGAAATCGGTGAGAGCATGGCTTCGGTATGGGACTTTCATCGCCCTTTAGGTAATGAAACCGCCGCCACCAGAGATCTTTCGCTTGCACCGAGCTACACCGACCAGTGGAGCGGCCCCGGAATCACACCTGATGCCGACATATTGGATCGCGAATACGATCCAACTTGGACCGACATCCCGACGGACAAACCTATAATAATCAACAATCTCGATCCTAGCAGACCGAGCAGAATCGTGATCAACTACATTGATCATATACATCCCATTTGGGAACGCGTAAGAACGGCAGTGAATGACGGCAGTGGAAATCTCATCGACAACTGCGCTGGTTGTCACACTACAGTCGGCGACACGATCGTAGCGGCGGGGCAATTAGATTTAACGTCTGCCCCTTCCATGCTGGATCCAGATCACTATCGCTCCTATCGCGAAATGTTGGATAACGATACGGAACAATGGATAACGGTGGGCGGCGCATTGGCAGAACGCCAGCGTGTCTGTACCGAAACAGATGAGGACGGAAATATTTTAACCACAACCGAAACCCTGCCCACCGGCGATAGAATGCGCGCCGGTACCGCCAACGGCAGCAACGGTTTCTTTGCCTGTTTTGAAGGTGGCGACTGCGGGCCCAATATGGCGCCGGCGCTTCCCGCCTCTTGCACCGAAGATGGCGGCATTGCCGTCCCAGCAACCAACAACACGATCAATCATATCGGCATGCTCAGCGCCAGTGAATTGCGCCTGGTTTCAGAGTGGTTGGACATTGGTGCTCAATATTACAACAACCCGTTCGACATCAGGCTAGCCGAATGAATGCAGTGATGCCGATTCGGCTATGAATAACAACATGAAAATTTATCTCGGGGGCACGAGATCTCTCTCCATTTTTGCATGGATGGTTTACGCATTGGCCCTGCACAGTACTCAAAGTTTTGCGGGCGAGGTTTACTTTAAATCTACGGTTGTAGAACCGTATATTGAAATGCGCACTCACCCTGGGCGGGGCTATCCAATTTTTTATGTCGCAGAACGAGGAGAAGTGGTCGAGCTGCTAAAACGCAAAACCGATTGGATTAAAGTTCGAAACACTCGCGGTGTCGAGGGATGGGTAAACGTCGACGAAATCGGCCGGACCATAGACTCCATGGGCGCACCACTAAACTTAAAGAGCCCTGATTTAGAGAGTTTCAGCAACCGCACCTGGGAGTTTGGTGTGATGCTAGGCGACTATGACGGAACCGACGCAGTCACTGCATACGCCGGCTGGCACTTCACCAAAAACTTATCTCTGGAGCTGGCCGCGACTGAAAACTTCGGTAACTTCTCAGACGGACGAATGATCACCGGAAGCATTGTGCATCAAATGTTTCCAGACAAACGCTACTCGCCGTTCCTCACACTAGGCGTCGGAGTACGGGAGACGAATCCCCGCTCTTCCTTGGTGTCTACCGAGGATCGCACTGACAACACTGCAAGCGTTGGGGCAGGAATGCGAATTCACTTAACGCGACGGCTGATGCTCAGGCTGCAATACAAACACTACGTAATACTAACTGATCGCGATGATGACGAAGAGGTGGATGAATGGAAGATTGGAATAAGCGCCTTCTACTAGCAGGTGCGGCCGTGTGCGCATTCGCCGGTTCTTGCCTTGCGGAAGAACAACCGGAGCAGGTACAGATAATCAACCCGGAAATTGACCGGCGCGAGATAACGACAGATGCCATCGACACTGAAGACTTCGAAGTTGGGGCCTATGTTGGAATTTTAAGTATTCAGGATTTTGACAGCGAAGTGGTGTATGGCGTTCGCGCCGCATGGCACGTCACCGAAGATTTCTTTTTGGAAGCAAACTATGGCGCTTCCGAGGGAGACCTCACCAGCTTTGAAAAACTCAGTGGGGGAGCACCGCTGTTTGGCGATGACGATAGAGACTACAGCTTTTACAATCTCAATTTGGGCTGGAACGCTCTGCCCGGTGAAGTGTTTTTGTTCGGCAAACGCGCGTTAAAGTCTGATCTTTACTTTGTGGCGGGCGTGGGCAGCACAGAATTTTTAGGCGATAGCTGGTTTACCGTGACAGTGGGCGCAGGCTACCGGCTGATTCTAAACGATTGGATAACCTGGAGAATTGATGTTCGCGATCATATCTTTGACCGCGACACCTTTGGTACTGACGACACAACTAACAATATCGAGCTGAGCACTGGGATTACTTTGTTTTTCTAGAAAACCGGCTATTTGGGGAGAGAATGATGGGGCGTTTATTTATAAAACGGTTACTACTGATATTACTAATAGCGGCAACGCCGATGTCATTTGCTGCGGTCTCTAGCGGCCCGGCGGGCAACTTTACCTTGAAGACCACCGATGGACAAAACATCAAGCTCAGTGAGTATCGAGGGCAAGTTGTCCTGATCAATTTTTGGGCTTCCTGGTGCGGACCCTGCCGCCAGGAAATGCCCCACCTGGATGCTATACACAAGAAATACGAACCCCTGGGTTTTACTGTTTTCGGAGTTAACGTAGAACAGAATCGAGAAATGGCGGAAAAGATTCTACGCGATATCCCCGTCACTTTTCCTGTCCTATTTGACGATGACAACACCGTAAGTAAGCTCTACGACGTAGACGCTATGCCCGTCACCGTTTTGGTAGGCAGGAGCGGAGCAATACGATTTATGCACAAAGGCTATAAGCCCGGCTATGAGGAAGAGTATGAAAAACAGGTTCGCGCGCTTGTCAGAGAATAAGCCAATGCGATTGATAAGGAGCCTCGCTGTTATATCGTTAGCAATGCTATTTTCAGCTTGCAGTGCTATTGAGCCCTGGGTGAAACCCTACGAACGACAAAATCTCGCTGACCCGATAATGAGTTTCGACCGAGATCCAATCGCAAGTAGCTACAGCCATCACGTCTATCAGTCGCGCGAGGGCGCACGCGGTGCAGAAGGTGGCGGAGGTGGCGGCTGTGGCTGCAACTAGCAGACTAATTGTTCTCTTAGCCTTTTGCGCTGCTACAGCGCAGGCGGCCGTCCTGCCACAAGAGCGGGCAGACGCTATGTTTCACTCCTATGACGGCGGTGGAATAACGGTGGATGGACCGTCCCTGCTGGTGCGCAAGAATTTCAAGGAGACGCTTTCTGTCAGCGGTAATTACTACGTCGACAATATCAGTAGCGCATCAATTGATGTACTTGCCAGTGGCGCAAGCCGGTACTCCGAGGAGCGAACAGAGTATTCCGTGGGCGCCAACTACTTGTACAACAAGAGTATCTTGAGTGCTGGCTACACTAATAGTGACGAAAGCGACTACCAGGCAGAAACATTTTACTTTGGAATCAGCCAGGACTTTTTTGGAGATCTGACCAACATTACTTTCGGCTACGCCCTTGGTGACGACGAAGTTTTCCAAAATGGCAACGACGAGTTCGCGGAGGAAATCACGCGGAATACCTTTCGTACTGCTGTGAGTCAAATTGTTACGCCGAATCTAATTATGGCCCTCAACTACGAATTAATTACCGATGAGGGATTTCTCAACAATCCCTATCGAAGCTACCGGTTTTTAACCGATCCACTGGATCCGGGCGCTGGCTTCCAGCTGGCCCAAGAAGTGTATCCAGACACGCGCACCAGCGATGCCATCAATATCCGCTACATGTACCATCTTCCCTGGCAGGCAAGCACCGGGGGTAGCTATCGCTATTTTACTGACGACTGGGGTATCGATGCTCACACTGTTCAATTTAGCTATACGCATGTTGTGTACGAAAACTGGACAGCTGAATTCAAGTATCGGTATTACCAGCAAACCGGCGCAGATTTCTACAGCGATTTATTTCAGGTTCCCTCGCAGGATGAAAAGGATTATCGGGCGAGAGACAAGGAGCTTAGCGATTTAGACAATCACACAGTGTCGCTAAATCTGAGCTATGAAAGGCCTGTCAACATTCAGTGGATAGATAAGGCAGCGGTCTCTTTTCAGTGGGATAGAATTTTCTTTAGCTACGACAACTTTACAGATCTGACAAACCCCAATACCGTTGTGGGCGAAGAAGAGCTCTATGATTTTGAAGCGGATGTTTTCAAATTGTTCTTCACTATTTGGTACTAAGCAATAGCTCCTGGGAGTAGTGCAGTTTTCCCTGACCATCGATAATAATCGCATCGATGCCGGGAAGACTGTTTATCAGCTCTAAACCCCGCTCAACCCCCAATACAAAACTGGTTGTAGACAATGCATCACTGTCTATAGCCTTTGTCGCTATAACGCTGGCACTTTGCACCTGGCTCGCGGAGCGGCCAGTTTGCGGATCCAAAATATGGTGATACCGCACGCCGTCAGTCATAAAAAACCGCTCATAGTCTCCCGAGGTGGAAATGGCAGTATCGGCGAGAGGAACCACAACGGCGTACTCGTCCTTGTTGCGCGGATGACGAATGCCGATCACTCTGGGCCTATTGCCTAGATCACCCAGGATTCGGCTATCGCCGCCGGCGCCAACAACGGCGGCAACCACTCCGGCGCGGCGCAATATGTCGACTCCAGCGTCAACAGCGTACCCTTTGGCGATTCCGCCCAAATCAATCTGTAGCCCTGGCCTTGAAAAAAACAAAGTGGATGCTTTCGGATCGAGGATAATCGCCTGATAATCGATATTGGTTTTATCTGCGTTTAGCGTTTTTTCGTCTGGAGACCGACCCATACGATAATCGTAGTGTTGGCCCACCGAAGCGAAGCTGATATCAAACGCTCCATTACTCAAACGCGAGTAATACAAAGCTTTGGTAACGACCTCCATCACTTCAGGCGTTGTAACGACTGCGCGATTTGCCGCTTCGCGGTTAATCCGCGACAATTCGCTCTTGGGGTTCCAGGGGTTCATCATCTCGTCGAGGCGCTGCACCTCGTCAAATACCTGACGTATGACTTTCTTACCCGATTCGATATCGTCTGCCCACAGCTCCACCGTCACCTGGGTTCCCATCAATTCGCGCTGATCTTTTAGCCATTCGCCCCTGGCAACATTAGCACCTGCCAGGGCAAGCACCATCGCAAGAGCAACGCTACGGCCAATTTTTAAAGAAAATCTCTTCACCTTCAGTTTCAACTCCCAAGAATGAGCAGATACAATACTGTGTGGACGCTGATCATAGCACCGGAAATAATTGTGATTTCATCGAATGGACTTGTCACAACAACATACGCAGGGCAATCATGCACAAAATAACACTAGATGAGGTAAGCCTCACTCCCAGTAAAATTGTCTGTATAGGGAGAAACTACGCGGCACATATCGAGGAGCTGGGCAACGAAGTGCCGGACGACATGGTGGTTTTTTGCAAGCCCAACTCAGCAATTAGCCAAACACTCTACTCCCATCATGGAGAGCCGTTGCACTACGAAAGCGAACTCGCTTTTGTAGTTATCGGCGGAGACCTTCGCGGTGTGGGATTCGGTTTGGACCTGACCAAACGAGGCCTGCAAGCCGAACTGAAAATAAAGGGGCTGCCTTGGGAGCGGGCCAAGTCATTTGACGGCTCAGCCCTCTTTGGCCCGTTCACAATTTTCCCAGAAAATATTGAAGAACTGTCTCTTTCGTTAACAATAAACGGCGACCTTCGACAGGCCGGCGGCGTTGAACTGATGATGTATAAACCTCCACTCATTATGAGCGAGTTAAAGAAATTTATGAGCCTGGAAGATGGCGATATCATCATGACGGGGACACCTGCAGGAGTCGGTCAGGTCCGGCCGGGAGAAAATTTTGAAGGCCGCGTACTAGCCGGTGATAAGGTGCTTTCCACCGTGCATTGGGTGGCGCAATAGTTCGACAGGCTAGCCCCGTGCCAACGATCGGGAAAATTCACCATTGTCGCCGCCAAGCTTTTCCGTTAGCGTTACTGAGAGTACAAGAGTGGAGACCATGCAAAGTATCCTTAAGTTGGATGTTGCGGGCCAACCGCGAGGTTGGATATCCGCCAATGAGGCCGTCACTGCCTATGCCCGTGGCGATGTCGTTTACGGCATCGGGGCAGTGCTCGCTCCGGTGTTAGGGGGTTTTCAACGCCTCACCGGCGCTCAATCGCGAATCGATATTCAACCGATCATTGCAATCCAGGGCAGAATCATAAACGGATTTAGCCTGGCTCTCACCAACAAAACCCTTTTCAGAAGAGATGACCACCGCTGCCTGTACTGCGGGCATCAATTTTCTCGCTCACAACTAACTCGAGACCATGTGCGACCCACTTCACGCGGTGGCGAAGATCGCTGGGAGAATGTGGTGGCGGCCTGCGCTCGATGCAACTGGCGAAAAGATAATAAAACACCGGAAGAGGCCAACATGCCTCTACTGGCTATTCCGTTCAAACCCAATACTTGGGAATGGCACTTTCTTACCAAAGATCGGATCTTTCCTGATCAAAAGAAATACCTCGCAAAACAATTCAGAGACTACCGCAATTGGGACGGTTAGCGTTACATTAAGCACCTTGCGGTTTAGGTACGTGTTTCGGAATTAATCTTATCGGGAGTTTCTTGTGTCAAGTATTCATCTAGTTGCCGTTCAGACCATGATGGGCCAAATGGCGGAGTCTGTCATAGGGCAGGAGGAAGTGGTTCGCACCTTAGCCATCGCATTATTATGCCAAGGTAATGTGTTACTGGAAGGGTTGCCCGGCACAGCAAAAACACGCTCTATAAAAACGCTTTCTCGGGTTCTAAAGGCGAATTTGGGACGTATTCAATTTACACCGGATCTATTGCCATCGGATGTCACGGGCAACGAAATTTATCAGGATAATCAAGGTAAGTCGGAACTGACATTCCAACCGGGTCCAATTTTCAACGAACTGGTTCTGGCGGATGAGATCAATCGGGCGCCGGCAAAAGTTCAATCGGCTCTACTTGAAGCCATGGAAGAACAGAATGTGACGGTGGCCGGGAAAACCTATGCCTTGCCGCCTCTATTTATGGTGCTGGCCACACAGAACCCGATAGAGCAAGAAGGCACTTATCCACTACCCGAAGCGCAGATGGATCGATTTTTGATGAAAATATCGGTGGACTATCCGGATAGTCAGGCAGAACTAAAAATCGTTCGTTTGATGCAGCTTGAAGAAGGTCAAACCGAGAAAGAACTGGAAAAAATATCCCAAAGCAGCATCTTTGCCGCGCGCGATGAGATACAAAAAATGCGGGTCGCACCGGCTATAGAACAGTACATTGTCGACCTCATTATTGCGACGAGAAAACCCGAGCTCTATGGGGATAAGTTGGGCCATTGGATAGATGTCGGCTCCAGCCCTAGAGCTAGTATTGGACTACATCGCGCCAGCCGGGCTCACGCATG
The DNA here is from genome assembly GCA_047612385.1 of Cryomorphaceae bacterium. Taxonomy (GTDB): domain Bacteria; phylum Pseudomonadota; class Gammaproteobacteria; order Pseudomonadales; family Halieaceae; genus JBALVT01. The sequence goes on from JBLGAR010000048.1 coordinate 9,819, forward strand.
GCTGCAGGGGCGAGATTACGTAGATCCGGAAGATGTTAGGGCGGTTGTACACTCCGTGATGCGGCACAGATTAATTCTCAGTTACGATGCGCAGGCCGATCAAATAAGCGCCGACAATGTGATCGATGAAATTGTCAGACAGGTTGCCGTAGGCTAATCGCATCGTGCCCACTTCCGCCCTCCAAAACGAAGAGGTCTACACCAGCTTGTCTGCTTTGGTAAGGCTGCGCTACAACGCGCGTGGCTTTAGTTACCTTCCCAGCCAACCCGTTCGTTCCTTGCTTAGCGGACGCCGTCGATCGCGGCTGCGAGGCCGCGGTCTGGATTTTGACGAATTACGGCACTATCGTCCTGGAGATGACATCCGAAATATGGACTGGCGGGTGACCAACCGCACAGGCAAGCCTCATGTAAGAGTATATACAGAGGAGAGAGATCGCCCGGTTGTCATCATGGTGGATCAACGTTTACCGATGTTCTTTGGCAGCGCGAGAAAGATGAAGTCAGTGGTCGCTGCAGAACTCGCCGCGCTGACGGCCTGGCGAACACTTGCGGTAGGCGATCGCGTAGGAGCGATCTTGTTCAACGATACACGTCAGGTGGAAATTAGAGCGAGGCGCAGCGAGCGCCAATTGCTGACCTGGCTAGGCGATCTTGCCTCGATGAACAACGAGCTTTCCGTGACGTCGGGGAATGCAAGCAACCCCAAGGCCCTGAGCAACGCTTTGAAATTACTGGAAAGGCGCACGGGGCACGACTATTTGGTGGTTATCATCTCGGACTTTTTCGGCTGGGATGATGAATCTCTGAAAACGATCAAACGAATCAGCCGACACAACGACATTATCTGTTCACTAATATTCGATCCACTCGAAAAAGACATCTCGCAGGCGCAAAGCTTGATCGTAAGTGATGGTCACTATCAATTGGAAATTGAACCCGAGCGCCACGATCTGGGAGAGAAGTTCGAGACAAGTTTTCAGAATTCTGTCGCCAAAGTTCAAGGAGAACTCAAACGCCATCATATTCCTGTACTGCCGGTTGACACCATTACGGAGGTTTCCGAACAGTTGCGTGAGAAGCTGGGCGGCCAAAGGGCGAGCCGATGAAAGCCCCCCCGGTCCCGGAAGTATTTGGTAACTACCTGCTGAAGGATTTCAGCCAGATCGTGCTTCCGCAGGAGATATCATGGATACCTCAAACCTTGGGCTGGAAATGTTTTGCCGCACTGCTTGTTATACTTTTCACATACTACCTGTTGCGCAAACTGCGCAGGCACTATCAAAATCGCTACCGCAGAGAAGGCGTCGCCAGGCTAAGGGCCATAGGAAACTGCGACGATTCACAAACTTTAGTCCGCGAGCTGAATCAAGTGCTCAAACTGGTGGCGATGGTTGCGTATCCAAGAACTGCAGTGGCGAGCCTTTCGGGACAAGCATGGACCGGATTCCTGAACCAACAATGCGGTGCACCGGTTTTTAACAAGCAGCAGAAAACATTTTTGGCCAGCGGTAGCTATCAACAAATCGCTATTGATAAAGAATCTGCCCAGGATTTGGTTCAGGCCAGCCTGGCCTGGATAGACGGCCATCGTCGTGCGCACGATGTTTGAGTTAGCCCACCCCTGGATGCTGCTGCTATTGGTGCTCCCCGTGTTCATGTTGTTGCTTCCGGCCTATAAAGAGAGCCGCGACTCAGTGAAGGTGCCTTTCTTCGATAAATTGGTAAGTCTTAGCGAACAACGACCTCAAACCGGAGCGATGGTATTACAGCGCGACATGACGCAGCGTATTCTCGTCACCTTTATGTGGGCAGCGTTGGTGCTTGCTGGAGCAAAACCGCAATGGATTGGCGCGCCTATCGAACAACAAAAGTCGGGCCGTGATTTGATGATTGCGGTGGACCTGTCCGGCTCTATGGAAGCCAAAGATTTTACCTTGCCCGATGGGAGCACTGTTGACCGGCTTGAAGCCGTGAAATACTTGTTGGGCGATCTGGCGGAGCAGCGCTCCTCCGATCGCCTCGGACTCGTGGTTTTCGGAAGCGCCGCTTATCTGCAAACGCCCTTTACCGACGATCACACCGTGTGGACACAACTTCTGCGCGATACCCAGATTGGAATGGCGGGTCAGAGCACGGTCATCGGCGACGCTATCGGATTGACGATAAAACTGTTCAAAGAGGGCCAATCGGACAACCGCGTGTTGATTGTATTAACTGACGGCAATGATACAGGCAGCGTAGTTCCACCGATTGATGCGGCTAAGGTGGCAGCAGCGCACGACATCCGCATCTACAGCATCGCCATGGGAGACCCCACAACAGTGGGTGAAGAAGCGATTGATTTTAAAACGATCGAGCGCGTTGCCCAGGTAACCGGTGGCCGCGCTTTCCAAGCACTTGATGAGGTTCAATTAGAGCAGGCCTACCAAACCATTGCCGAACTCGAACCGGAACTGTACGAGACGATTAGCTTCAGACCGAAAAAAAGTCTGCACTATGTTCCCATCGGCATAGCACTGACTCTATTTTGGATTTACCACAGCCTGAGAGCCTGGCGATACTGGCGTGAGCATAGAGATACCCATGTTGCCTGATCTGGCCAGCCTGGAACACTTTCATTTCCTGAGGCCACTGTGGGCGTTGGTGTTCGTGCCCTACTTCTTACTTTGGCTGGTAATGCGCAGACGCCGAGTCATGGGGGATATGTTCGATGGCATCATTGCACCCCATCTGTTGGAGCACTTGCGCGTCAACCGGTCTAAATCGCAATGGTTCAATCCACAAACTTTTACTGGAATTATGTTGGTACTTTTTTTCCTGATTCTTACGGGTCCGAGTTGGCGACAACAGGAATCTCCGCTGAGCCAGGACGAGGCGGCCCTGGTCATCTTACTGGATGTATCGGCCACAATGAGCCAGAGAGATGTTCAACCCAGTCGGCTCAAAAGAGCGAAACAGAAGATTGGTGACTTGCTCGAACTGCGCCCCGACAAGCGAGCGGCACTTATTGTCTACTCTGGTACGGCACATACAGTGCTGTCACTAACTGCTGATCAGAGCGTATTGAATCAGTATCTGGCGGCGATAGAACCCGGCATCATGCCCCGTCCGGGCAAGTTTCCCGAATACTCCTTAGTAGAAGTGGATAAGGTACTGAACCAAAGCCACTCTGCTGCAACGTTGGTTCTATTTGGTGACGGTGTGGGATCGGAGACGCAAGAGGCGTTTACCCGCTACTTCGACACGTCCCAAAACCAACTAATGATTATGGGAATAGGAACTCAGTCTAGAAGCGAGGGCCTGATCCCTCTGGAACAGCGAGCGCTGGAAGATCTCGCCGCTACCTCTGGAGGCAGTTACATTGAGATGACCGTCAATGACCGAGATGTGAACCGTATCAATCGGCGTATAGACAGCCATTTTGTGGTCAACCAGGACAGCGCCCTACCGTGGCTGGACAGCGGTTATCCCCTGGTGCTGCCCGCGATGGCGCTGTTCTTAATGTGGTTTCGCAGAGGATGGACCCTTACCTGGGTTTGGATCATGATGCCGTTGATCTTAGTGCCGCCATCATATCCAGCCTATGCGCAGGAATTGTCGGAGCCACAAAAGACAGATATGCCTGAGAATCATTGGTTCGCCGATTTGTGGCTGACTCCAGATCAGCAGGGGCGAATACTGTTGCAACGAGGTGAATACGCCGAGGCGGCGCAGCGCTTTCAAGACCTCTCTTGGAAGGCTATTGGCCATTACTACAGCGAAGAGTTCATGATCGCCGCAGAATATTTTTCACGCACTGACAGCGATGATGCTTTGTTTAACGAAGCGGTATCGAGAGCTCAAGGGCGAGACTATGTGCGCGCGCGTAATCGCTACGACCGATTGCTGGCGCGATCTCCCGATTACCCAGGCGCTCAATCCAATCGTGACAGACTTCAGGAGCTTATCGATGAGATTAACAGGCTCAGCGAAAGCCAACAGGCCGAAGCCGGCGTAAGTAGCGAGGACAAGGAACTCGGTGGCGATGAGGCCATTCCGGCCGATGGCGCTGATGAGCTGAGCTTCGAAAAATCACAACTAGCTCAATTGTCCGCGGAAGATATCCTGCAAGATCCGGCAACCAGCGAAATGTGGTTGCGGGGAGTGCAACAGAACCCCGCTGATTTTCTGGCAGTAAAATTCGACATGCAGCTGCAAGCTCGAGAAGAAAATCAGCAGCCGGCGAAGGGCAAAGTACAGTGAAAGGCAGCTCTAAGCCGTCTATTGCCGGCGTATTTGGGCTGTGGTTGATCCTCTTTACAACTCAGGGCATGTCTTCCACCTTAAGCGAGCTGCATGAGTTGGGCAGCTTACAACTACGGACCTCACTTTCTAAGGTGAGCAATGTAGTGCCCGGGCAACAAATCAAACTGACACTGGAAATCGCCACCGATCGCAGCTTCGGAGGAGGTACGCGCATTGAAGTACCTGAAGTAGCGGGATTAGTCATACTGCAAACTGAAAGTTTCGCCAGCAATTCCAGCGAGGTCCGCGAAGGAATCAGCTGGGTAATACAACGCTGGAATCTCGACGTATACGCCCAGCGGGAAGGAACATTTAGTATTCCCTCCATTTCCGCGCGCGTTAAAGTCAGCGAAGAGGGAGGCGCGCTGATCGAAGGGTCGGTCAGCGGCCCCGCGCTGGTGTTTTCTGCCACCCGCCCAGAAAGCTTACGCCGGGCTCAAGCTTGGGTCGCTGCTCCAAGTTTCTCAGCCACTCAAACCTTCGATAGCGATTTGGAAAACCTGGTGGTAGGCGATGCTATCGAACGAAAAATTCTGTTTACGGCGGAAGACGTGATGGCCATGATGCTCCCCACTTTTAAGGAGCCGAAGCTGAACGGCTTTACTCGATATTCAGAACCCCCGAAGTTGAAAAACAGCAGCAATCGCGGAACCACTATCGCATCACGAGAATTAACCCTCACCTACATCATCGAGGCACCAGGAGAGTACCAGTTACCTGCGCAAGAATATTTCTGGTGGGACACGCGATCAAATGAAGTGGAGCTTGTCTCGATACCTGCGGTATCCATTAATGTGGGCGCAGGTAATCCGACAGGGAATACTACTGGTAATCCGGGCGGCGACAAGAATACCAACTATCGTCAAATAGTATTTTGGATACTCGCTGCTTCACTAGTGTTGATATGTATTATAGGGACAGCGAAAAAACTATCGATCGCATCAGGGTTAGCACGCGCGAAAAAGCACTGGAATCTACTGCACGAGCAGTGGCGCAGAATCAGGAAGCCCGCACTGCCGCAGGCGCTTAACCCCGGAAGTAGTTCTGAGGGCTAAAGGGTAATCGCGTAACGATGACTGGAACCAATTTACCTCGAACATCCACCGAAAGTGCCGTCCCGGACTCGCCGAGATCTCTACTGATATAGGCCATGGCAATAGGCCCCCCAAAGCTGGCTCCGTAGCCTGCAGAGCAAATTTTTCCCACAGCCTCCCCATTGGATCCCAGCACAGTCTGCCCCTCTCGTACCGGGCGTTTTCCCTCGACTTTAAGTCCGACTCTTTTCAAAGCAGTGCTGTTTTCAATGTGGTCAAGAATCACTGAAGCACCTGGAAACCCACCGGGACGGGATCCGTCAGCTCTGCGTGTCTTGCTTATCGACCACAGTAAGCCCGCTTGCACGGGATCGATATCAGCAGTCAATTCATGGCCGTAAAGACACAGGCCCGCTTCCAACCTGAGGGAGTCTCTCGCTCCGAGACCAATCGGTGATGCGTCGGGAAATTCCAAAATTTTCTCCGCCAGAGCTAGCGCGCTTGCACCCGGGATAGAAATTTCAAAGCCATCTTCGCCGGTGTAGCCAGAGCAACTGACATAAACTTCAGTGCCTTCCCAGTGCGTATGGCAACCGCGCATGAACGTAAGCTGTTCAACACCAGGGCACAGTACTTTCATAATCTCACGCGCCGCTGGGCCCTGCAGCGCGATCAAAGCTTGATCGGCCAACACCGTCAACGAGTTTTCTCCCAAGTGCTCTCGAAGATGCGCGATATCGCGTGCTTTGCAGGCCGCATTGACCACCAGAAAAAATTCTTGCTCAGACCAACGGGTGACAATGAGGTCATCGAGTACACCACCGCGCTCGTCGGTAAAAAGCGTATACGTTTGCGCTCCCACCTCGAGGCTCTCAAGATCTGCAGGTACTAAAGACTCCAGCATCGCCGCACTGTCCCAGCCAGAAACAATCACCTGCCCCATATGCGAAACGTCGAACAAACCGGCAAGGCTACGGGTGTGAAGGTGCTCTTTAATGATCCCCGAGGGATACTGAACCGGCATATCGTATCCGGCAAAGGGAACCATTTTGGCACCGCACTGCCGATGTAGGGCATCCAATGGAGTTGTAAGAAGTGGCATAGGCTAATCCGCCCTAATGGGAGTCAATCATCAAAAAACGACACTGTATCGGGGCCTAATTGGTGGTGCAAGCCGATTTGCCGCTTGTTGCAAGGCCACAATTCCCGATATTCTGACGTTCTGGTCTTTAGTGAGAGAACGCAAGCGTGAGTAGGAAATTAAATATGCCCGGGACTATTAGCCTAATTGGTATGCCCGGTGCCGGAAAGAGCACTGTCGGCGTACTCCTGGCGAAAATGAGCGGTCTTGCCTTTTGGGACACTGACCTCGAGATTCAGGTAAAAGCCGGGGCCACGTTGCAAGAAATTCTCGAGGACGAGGGTTATCTCAAGCTCAGAGCGCGCGAAGAACAGGTTTTGATGTCAGTTCCACTGGACGACGCAGTGATATCCACCGGTGGGAGCGTCGTTTATAGCGAGCCGGTAATGCTGCGCCTGCGGGACGCCGGGCCCGTTATCTACCTCGAGGTTGATATCGATGAGCTGCAGCGGCGAGTAGCCCAGACTCCGAACCGCGGCATCGCTTCACAATCCACGTACAAATTCTCAGACATTTACGATGAACGCACCCCCCTATACCGACGCTATGCGCATTACACCATCACCTGTAGCGGCGTTTCTGCAGACAATATTGCGACAGACATACTCAGTATCGTTTCACAAGAATCGCCTGGCGCGTAACCAACTCATTCTCGCGCGGTACGTGTCCGGACACGAACAAGCACGAGCCGCAGCATTCATTCAGACTGAGAAACCGCGGCAGGCCGCATATTCTGGCGCCTCACGGTCTGGCACGCTAATTGCTCTGTCATAGTGGGCGAGCCGCTCGCGACAGGAAAAGCCGGGAAATCCTCTACAAGGATGTAGAACAAGGTTGCAGGGAATCCAGGGATGGTGGCGGCTCGCCCCACTTGAAGCCGCGCGAAAACTAAACTGTGTTTGATAAGCTTTTTTTGTCGTCAGTCTCATAATTATTTGATTTACACGTGAAATATCATGAGTGATATTTGCCTTAGGGTACCTAGGTATAAATCATCAGGAGGTGATTTATGGGGGAGCGAAATCAGGAACCTGTAACAGCAGAGCCACTCGACGATATGTTCGAGCCGGCCCTCGGGGAGCTGATAGACGAGGAGTTTGAAGAGTTAATACCCGTATCCAGTGAAAGACGGTGCTTGGCAGATAAACGCCGCCGCGCCGAACAGAGGCTGGAAGAGAAACGACTGCGGGATGAAATTGGCGACTACGACCTCGATTTTGGTCTGGACGACTTCTAGACGCACTACAGCGGATTAGTTATCCAGTTCCAACGACAACGGTGAATACGGTCACGACGACCTATTGCATTGGAGGGTTAAACTCCCTTCATTTTCATACCACCACACCCTCAAAACTTTTGATAACACGATTAATAAGCTCTCTCTTAGATGAGCCACTATGATAGGCGATATTCAATTGCGAAGCGTATTCCGGCGCACTTTCTACGGGACTAAGACCTTCGTTCGCAAGACCGGCACCATAGCTTTCAGGCAGAAAACAGGCGCCACCTTTAGACACCAGGGAGTGGCTCGCCACATAACTCATATTGGTATGTAATCCCGGCGCTATTTTCTCACCAAATCGTCGGTCGAAAAATCGAGCAAAACCACCTCCCCAATCCAGATAGATATAATCGCCCCGCAGCGCATCAAGCAAGGACTCCCCGGCTCGCGAACTGTAAAGCTTCAACTTCAATTCGCCAATGGGGACCACGCTGAGCTCTGGAAGGCTTGGTGGTTCAAAAAGAATAGCGAGGTCCAAAGTCCGATCCAGCAACATACGAGTCAGACTATCAGGTTCAAGACTATCCACATGCACAAGCAAGTCTGGTATTTGATCTCGCAAGGCGTGCAGTCTTTCTTGTAGTGCAACACCCCAAAGCCCGGTACGCACGCCTATGCGCACACGACTTGTACCGGAGTCTTCAAGGGCTAAATCCTGCTTGGCCCGAGCCAGAGCCAATAACATCATCTGAGCGTGAGGCACTAAGCGCTCACCCTCACTGCTGAGTTGAATATTATTACGCCTGCGGATAAATAAGGTGGCCCCTAGCGACTCTTCCAACTGCTTTATCCTGGCACTTACAGCAGCTTGGGTAATATACAGATTCTGCGCCGCACGGCCAAAATGCCTGGTTTTGCGGACCTCCAGAAACGTCTTTAATAACTCAGTATCCAATGTCTGTTCCCGGCCTGTTTTAGATGGAACCCATGAACCACAGCTTAGCCAAGCCAAGCACATAATCAACCGGTATTGTCGATCTTAACCACCGCCGAAAGGGGATGTGCAAACGCCACTCAATCAGATACATTAAATCTCACACGAAAATTCTTGGAGCTACAACTTTTGAACCGCCCTGTATGGCTGATGAGCATGGACTCGGATCAGTTCAATGCCCCACCGACAACCACCGCCGCTCTCACCGCTTATTTTCGAAAATACGGGAAGAGCTCGGCGGATACCGATATATACCTGGAGCATTTTCAATCTGCCGACAGCATCGCCGATTGGTTGACACACTGGCAGGAGCACAGCTTGCCCTTGGCGAGGGCGGCTGCGGATGAAGGAGCTCAGCCGATTATTGGTTTCAGCTTTTATACTTGGAACGCTGCAGAATTTCTCGATTTGGCACGCAGTCTTAAAACGCTTATGCCCGAGCTGCTAATTATGGCTGGAGGACCGCACGTTCAGCAGGCGGAGGACTACCTGGGTATCGATCCCATCGATCTCATTTTTCTCGGCGAGGCAGAAATCACTTTTCAGGAAGTACTGGACTGCGCGGGAGATCACCAGTGGCAACATATAGACGGCCTGGCCTATTTACAAAATGGTGAGATCTACACAACGACGACCAGAGCGCGCTGCAAAGATCTCAATCAATTCCCTTCGCCACTAGACGTTCTAACGCTCTGCGACGAACACGGTCAGCCTCTATACGAATCTATATCCTATGAAACCAGCCGAGGCTGCCCCTTTAAATGCGCTTTTTGCGAGTGGGGAACAGGAGCAATTGGCAGCAAAATGTATCAGTGGTCCATGGAGCGCATAGAGAGCGACTGGGAGAAGATAACCTCAGCGGGTATAAAAGATATCTGGTTAGCAGATTCAAATTTCGGCGCACTCAAGCAGGACCTCGAAAAAGCCAAATTGATTATCAATCTTAAGGAAAGAAAGGGATTGCCTATATCGTTCGCTACGTCCTGGTCGAAAAAACACAGCCGGCAGGTTCAGGAAATCGCCTTGATGCTGCATCGCAACGGCCTTCTTCCGCATTACCAATTAGCCCTACAAACGCTGACACCGGAGGCTCTGCGCCTTAGCAACAGGCAGAATATGAGTTCCAACCAATACGAGCCCATTGCCAAGAAGATGTCTGAGGAGGGAGTACCCATCGCGGCTGAATTAATCTGGGGGCTTCCCGGCGACAATCTTCCTGACTTCGAGCGTAACCTCGATACTCTACTAGCCACTTTTCCTAACATCAATATTTTTGGGTATACCTTGCTACCGGGCACTGAGTTTTATCGCCGACGCGAGGAGTATAAAATCGAGGCGATCCCGGTTGCAGGCTATGGCAAGGCAAAGGGCGAATACGTAGTCGGCTGTCACAGTTTTTCAAGGCCTGAAGGCGAAGAGGGTTACTTCCTGATCAGTGCACATATCTTAATGGTTCACGGCCATATCATGCCAATGACCACCCGGTTTTTAGCGCTGTGCGGCGATGTAGCCGTATCACCACTATTGCGCGATGTTCTGCAGGCAATACTTGAGCGCCTCGAAACCCAGTTACAAGGGATTGACCTGAGTAGCCGCATGGCTATCTATGAGGATCGAAACCAGATTTATTTGGAAGCGTTGAATCAACTGGATGCTCTTTACGACTGCATCACCGAGGTAATGGTCAAGCACTTCCAGAATATCGGAGCAGACCCAACGGCAGTTTTACAGATATTGAGCCTGGATAAAGCAATGTGTCCGCGCACGGGCTCTGAGCACATACTTGAACAAACGTTCGACTTCAATGCCCCAGCCGCTCACGATGCGTTGTCGGCCATGGAAATTCCCGAGATGAATCGGGCGTATCACCAGCGAACATTTGTTCGAGTTAAACACCCTGGCGGTGTGGGCGACATTCTTCATGACGCCGATGGCGGTAGCTGGTTACGAGGTATCTTTCTAGAGCAGCAAACACAAGCTCCTGTTAGTTCTTCAGATTTAGCCTATGTCGCGATAGCATAGGTGTTCTATTTCGCGTGATCTTACGTCACTTGAGGAAAATCAAATGCCGGAAATAAAACTAGAAGTACGACCGATTGAAGTGAACTACGAATGCGATGCCTGTGGCAAAGGAATGATGTCCGCCACCGGTGACCGAGACCCCTCAACGGGCACCATTGAACACCATTGCTTGATATGCAATCACCAACAAAGCTTTCATCGTTCCTACCCACACATCGACTATGTAGAGCTTAGATAAAGAATCTAGGCTAGATGTTCCGGTAGTGCTTTGCGCAGGAGATCCATTCCTTCAAAAGTGGCCGAAAACGCTCCATATTCTGTTATGAGCTTTGTCACAAATCTGGCGGGAGTGACATCAAAGGCGGGATTGGCTGCGGTGCTATCGCGCCCTGCTATAGATACGGTCATGTAATCGCCGCTTGAACTGGCACCCCCAATTTCCAAAACTTCCGCAGCGCTGCGCTCTTCGATGGGAATATGCTCTCCGTCAGGACAACGCCAATCGACTGTAGAGGCGGGCAGCCCAACAAAAAAAGGAATTCCGCTTGAGTGAGCTGCCAAGGCTTTCAGATAGGTCCCAATCTTATTACAAACATCTCCGTTGGCGGCAGTCCGATCTGTACCCACAATTACGCAGTCGACCCGCCCGCTTTGCATGAGGTGCCCGCAGCTGTTATCAGCCACGATAGTGCAGGGCACACCCGCACGCTGCAATTCCCAGGCAGTCAAGTTCATGCCTTGATTACGCGGACGTGTCTCAGACACCCATACGTGAATGGGCATACCCGCAGCGTGCGCTTTATAGATTGGGGCCAGAGCCGTTCCCCATTGGATCGTCGCTAACCAACCCGCGTTACAGTGGGTCATCACATTCAATGTTCCGCCAGGGTCTTTCGCCTTCAGCTGCTGAAACTGTTCCAAACCGCAGTCTCCTATGCGTGAACAGTTGTCGATATCGGCGGCGCGAATGGTCAGAGCTCTGCTCCAGGCAGCTTCGCTTCGCTCATCGGGCGCTAGATTATCTACACACGAACGGACCTGCTCCAGAGCCCAGCGCAAGTTAACTGCGGTGGGTCTGGTAGCCAAAAGTTGTTCGGCGGCACGTTCAATGCTTTCAGAAGAGGAGTCGAGGGATATCGCAAAGGCAAGCCCACAAGCAGCGGTAATACCGATAAGTGGAGCACCGCGCACCTGCATCGACTCAATGGCATGACAGTAAGCCGCGACGCTGCCGAGTGTTATCCACTGCAACTTGTGAGGCAAAAGTGTCTGGTCAATTATTTCTACTAAACCGGTGTCGGTGTTGCGGCGTAAGCTGGACAAATCGTCCGAAGAAAACATCTTAAGTATCGACCTCTTGTAGCGTTGTTTCGTTTTGCCATTCAAACACGTTCAGTTCGATAAAGATAAAGGCAAAAAGCCACATCGACGCATCCCAAAAGTCGAGGAAATCACCTTTGAATCCCCAGAAAATCGCGGCGAAAAGCAAAGTGCCATAGAGTATGAACTTCACAAATTTTGTTCCTCTCATAATTCCGTCGGACAAATCGCCGCGCAACTGAAGCCGTACTTCAATCTCCAGCAGTATAACCACTAGTATCCAGGCGGCTGAATTAATCAAGTCGGTCCAGGCGAGCCGCTGTACCGCATTGATTGTTTGTCCATCTGCAACGATATCAAAACCGTTTAATCGATAGATTTCTGGCCCCATAGCCAAGCAATTGCTTGAGTCGAGTGGAAGATACTCATCAATGGTTATCAACAGGGAGATCTTTTGACCAACCAGCAAACACGGATCGATCGATGCGAGAGTGACATCATACAGGGACACCAGCTCTGCATAGTAGCCTGTAAACGCGTAGCCGATCGCAATGAAACATATGCCTCGCACTCCGTGCAGCGCCCACTTTGTCGCGCCTTTTATCTTGCTGTCGTCCAGCACAGAAGTTTCAAGTTCAAACAGTAGAAGCAGGAGAACCCAGGACGCGGTGTCAATAGTCGCCGCGAAACTCTGGATTACTTGACCCAGTTCCAGCTCTCCAGCAAAGGTGTGCTCAAGTGCGCGCATCTCCTCTTGCAAAAATAGGAAAATGTTAACGAAAAGTAAGGCGTATGTCAGATACTTAACCGCAGTGAACATTCGTAAGCGGTTAGATGAGCCAAATATGGTGGTTTCGAGTGCCATAATCGGAATAAGCTAGATTAGACCTGCAACAGCAGGTGCTCTCGCTCCCAGGAGCTAATGACCCGATTGAACTCTTCAAATTCATCGAGTTTCACTGCACTATAGGCGCGCAAAAATAGAGAACCAAACATCTCCACCAACTCTGGGGTATCTTGCAAGTGACGCAGCCCTTCCTCCAGTGTTCTGGCCACCTCTACATCATTTTCATTGGCTGTACCCTCATGCGGCTTGGAGGGCTCCAGTTCTTTCTTCATACCAAGGTAACCACTCGCCAGCGTTGCGGCAAATGCCAGATAAGGGTTTACATCGGCGCCGGGAAAACGATTTTCAACTCGAGTTCCCGCTTTATTGCTGTTTGGGACACGAAACGCTGTCGTGCGATTGTCATAACCCCAATTCAAATTAATCGGTGCTGAGATATCAGGGGCCAAACGCCGATAGGAATTGACGTTGGGTGCATAAAGGCTAATGAGCTCTGGCGTATACTTTTGTAAGCCTGCGATATAACTCATAAACTGTGGAGTATGCTCGCCATTTTCATCGGCAAATATATTCTCACCTGTGTCAGCCCGAACAATACTCTGGTGAATATGCATCGCACTACCAGGTTCCTTTTGCATCGGTCTGGCCATGAACGTCGCGTAAATATTGTGCTTGTGGGCTGTCTCACGAACAGTTCGCTTGAACACAAAAACCTGATCTGCCAAACTCAGGGCATCGCCGTGAAGAAAATTGATCTCCATTTGGGCCGCGCCGTTCTCATGAATCAGTGTATCGACGGAAAGATTTTGAGCCTCGGCATAGTCGTACATATCCTCAACGAAATCCTCAAACTCCGCCACCGCATCCATACTATAAGACAAACGCGAGGTTTCAGATCTGCCTGAGCGACCCACTGGCGGCTCCAACACCAAGTCGGGATCAATATTCCTCATCACCAGATAAAACTCCATCTCGGGAGCAACCACCGGACGCAATCCATCGGCGGCATAAAGGTCCAAAATTCGGCGCAGAACATTTCGTGATGATAAGGGGTGAGGCGTGCCCTCCGTCATGTGATAACAATCGTGGATAATCTGAGCGGTAGGTTCTCTGGCCCAAGGAACGAGACGCATCGTGGTAATATCTGGCTTGAGTATCATGTCCGAGTCAGTGGGCTCCACGAAGTCCCAATGTTCATCGGAGTATTCCCCCGTGACCGACTGAATTAAAATGCTCTCGGGAAGACGCGGATCCCCCTGACTTAGATACTGGCTGGCGGGAATAAACTTGCCTCTGGCATTCCCGGTGATATCGGGAACCGTACATTCAACCTCGGTGATTTTGTGCTCTGTTAGCCAATCCTGAATCACCTGTGCGTCCGAGTCCATACGTCCCCCAAATAGCATAAAAAAAGAGTATCGCAGTACTTAGAGCAGCTATTCAAGAGTTTTCGAACGCCCTAACCCAAAGGTGTTATGCCTTCACAGCGATCGAAAACGGTATAGTGTGCCCATGAAAAATCAAGAGCATATTGAGTCCTGGTACGCCAAATCGTCAGCGCCAGCAATTGAGTTCCCTGTGCTGCAAGGGGAACATTCTGCAGACGTCTGCGTCATTGGTGGCGGCTACACGGGGCTTTCAACGGCGATACATCTTCGCGATCAGGGCTTTAGCGTTATTGTATTGGAAGCAAACCGGGTGGGCTGGGGTGCATCAGGTCGCAATGGCGGCCATGTGGGTACCGGTCAACGGGCAGACCAGGACCAGCTTGAGAAAATGGTGGGCATGAACCACGCACAAGCATTGTGGAAGCTGGGCTTAGAGGCGGTGGACACCGTTACCCATCTGATTGAACGCTTTCAGATAGACTGCGAACTGAAGCATGGCAACCTGCATGTCGCGTCGAAAGCCAGCGATGTCAGCGATTTGCGTGAAGAAGTTGATCATCTAAGGCGCACCTACAATTACGACCATATCAGCTATGTAGACAAGTCCGAGCTCGAGAAAATGACCAGCGGTCAGGGGTTTCATGGCGGCACAGTGGATAGCGGCAGCAAACATTTACACCCTCTCAAGTACGCGCACGGATTGGCAAAAGCTGCGTCCGGCCTGGGAGCGAGTATTTACGAGCATAGCCAGGTCATCTCCTATAACGAAGGAGATCAGGTACACGTTAAAACGACTGAAGGTGAGGTACGCGCGCGATTTGTTGTACTAGGATGCAATGGCTACCTGGAGAAACTGGAGCCTAGAGCCGCAGGCAAAATAATGCCCATCAACAATTATATGTTGGCGACGGAACCCCTGAGTGAAGCGCTTGCGCGAAAACTCATTC
Organism: Cryomorphaceae bacterium; assembly: GCA_047612385.1. GTDB lineage: Bacteria > Pseudomonadota > Gammaproteobacteria > Pseudomonadales > Halieaceae > JBALVT01. Next base: position 25,021 of record JBLGAR010000048.1, read on the forward strand.
GCGATGACACCTCAATGTCAGATTCTCTATTCGTGATTAACTACTGGAAACTGTCTGCAGACAACCGTCTCTTATTTGGTGGCGGAGAAACCTATTCACGGCGCTTCCCCGGTGATATTGGGGGGTTCGTACGCAAGTATATGCTACAGATCTACCCCGAACTGGCAACCACCGCAATAGACTTTGGCTGGGGTGGAACTCTGGCCATTACAATGAACAGGATGCCAGATTTCGGTCGACTATCCTCGAAAGTGTTTTACGCACATGGTTACTCTGGCCATGGTGTTCCTACCGCGACATTAGCGGGAAAACTTCTAGCGGAAGTGATAAGCGGCACTGCCGAACGCTTTGATGTGATGGCTGCCGTTCCCTCACCCCAATTCCCCGGGGGAACCCTACTTAGATGGCCTGGGTTAGTTGCCGGGATGTTGTTTTACAGCATTCGAGATCGGCTGGGCAGATAGCCCCTTCCAGCGACACACAATGCCTATGGCGCTAAAATCTAAGGTAATAATCGTGGTCGGTGTGAGAGGATTCGAACCTCCGACCCCTTCGTCCCGAACGAAGTGCGCTACCAGGCTGCGCCACACACCGAAATTTTATCCGTAGATCACTATAGCAAAGTGAAAGTGTGGAACCAACGACTTAGGGAGACGAGGGACAGGCTCGCTGATCTAATATATACCAGCCCAACGAGGCAGCATTTGGCTAAACAAGCCCAGACCAAAAACAATCACCATTAGTACAAGCAATAGCCGAAATGGACGAAAAGGTTTGCGCTCGACGGCATTAATCCCTCCGCGGGTAAACGCGTCGACCTTAGCTTGATCCTCTGGATATAGACGGCTCGCGTATATGTCGTCGGGGTTGTTGTCGGAGCTGTCTGGAGTGGGTTCAGTCATAGGAAAGAATTGCAGTAAAAGAAACAGACATGAAGTTTCCGTCATTTAAAGGGGAAAGTCACTCTGAGCGGATGACTTTCCCCAAACTGACCAGCTATTTAGAAGTCAAACATGGCCTCCGGTAATTGCATAAGATTGTCAGGTCCAGACAGCATAGTGTCCTTGAGCGAAAGCGTCCGAGGAAGCAGCCGCTCAAAGTAGAAACGGGCCGTCATAAGTTTCGCCTCATAAAAAGAAACATCCCCATCTGCCTCGGCAATTTTAGCTTTAGCCAGCACAGCCATCCGGGCCCAGAAATAGGCCAAGGTTACGTAACCGCTGTACATGATGTAATCAACGGCTGCGGCTCCTGCAGCGTCGGGGTTTTCCATCGAAGCCTCCCCAATCTTCATTGAGAGCTCAAGCCACTCATCTTTGTAGCTCTTTATCACATCGACGAACTCAGCATTTTCCGCGCCTTCATTTTGCGCACAAAAATCATCCAGGTACTGGGTAAAGCTCATCAACAGTTTGCCGCCACTTCCCAGAACCTTGCGGCCGATAAGGTCCATGGCCTGAATACCCGTTGTACCCTCATACAACATGGCTATTCGTGCGTCGCGCACGATTTGCTCCATTCCCCACTCGCGAATAAAGCCATGTCCACCGTAGACCTGTACACCTAAATTGGCGGATTCAAAACCGGTTTCAGTCACAAATGCTTTCGCAATAGGAGTGAGAAAGGCCATCAGATCGTCGGCATGCTTAGCTTGCTCTTCGCTCCCCGCTTCCATGATATCGCCCAGTTGAGCCAAGAAGTAGATAAACGCTCGACTGCCCTCAGCAAACGCTTTCTGGGTGAGCAGCATACGGCGCACATCAGGGTGAACAATGATTGGATCGGCCGGGCCATCGGGATTTTTGGGTCCGGTCAGGCTGCGCATGGCCAAACGATCTCTGGCGTAGCTTAGAGCGCCTTGATAAGACAGTTCCCCGTGGGCGAGACCCTGAACCGCGGTGCCGAGTCGCGCTGTGTTCATAAACGTAAACATGCAGGCCAAACCTTGATTTGCCTCTCCGATCAGATAACCGGTGGCACCATCAAAATTCATTACGCAGGTAGCCGATCCCTTGATACCCATTTTCTTTTCAATCGAAGCACAATGAACCGCATTCCGATCTCCAACATTACCCTCGGCGTCAGGTAAAAACTTGGGGACAATAAACAGAGATATTCCCCTGGTCCCTTCAGGAGCATCTGGCAGACGCGCCAGAACGATATGTACGATGTTCTCGGCCATGTCATGCTCACCGGCACTGATGAAAATCTTGGTGCCTGTCACCGCGTAACTTCCATCCGCGCACGGTTCGGCCTTGGTTCGCAGCAAGCCCAAATCTGTTCCGCACTGGGCTTCAGTAAGACACATGGTTCCGGTCCAAGTACCCTCAATCAGCTTGGTTAGGTATTGAGTCTTTTGCTGATCAGAACCATGCCCTTCAATGGTTCTGATCGCCCCATGACTTAGACCCGGGTACATTCCCCAGGACCAATTGGCGGTGCCGGTCAATTCAGTCATGGCGATACCCAACAATGCAGGCATCCCCTGGCCTCCGTGTTCGGTCTCCGCAGACAGCGCAGGCCATCCGCCAGCAACGTATTGCTGATAAGCCTCTACAAAGCCTTCGGGGGTTTTAACGCCGTCTTGGCTCCACTTACAACCCTCCTCATCACCCGACTGGTTTAGCGGTGAGAGTACGTTCTCGCTAAATTTGGCACCCTCTTCAAGGATTGCGTTCATCATTTCCGCGGTAGCTTCTTCATTACCGGGGAGTGTTTGATAAAGTTTCTCGGATTCAAGCAACTCGTTGATCACGAAACTGATGTCGCGCAGGGGAGCTTTATATTCTGGCATGGTTTTAACCTCGAAGGCGCTAGCTTAGAAAAAGGGTATACGACTTAAAAACCCATCTATGTGTTCGGCGCTCACATTCTCCCTGAAATCGTTGTAAAGTCAAATATCTTTTGGATCGCTGCACTCTCGCTACGCGGACTAAAAGTTATGACCTGCAGGTCTTAGCTCTTGTATGCAAGCGCTCACTAACTATTAGAGCCAAAAGACTCGGTACCCTTAAACTGCCATTCGAATTAAGCGGTGGTACATGGGGCCCAGCGCTGAATAGCGCAGAAGCAAAGTTTTGAGACAAAGTGTCCAGGTTTTCTGGTAACACACTATTTTTGCCATCAGGACAATTTGCAATCCAGCCTGGCCACTCCAAAATGAATACTCTTATTGCCCGCGCAGCTAACGTGCTCCCGGCAAATGCCCGTGATCAGAATGACAAACACCTTGGGCTCGACTGCTAGCTAACGGTGACTAGCGGCAATCCCAAAGCTCACGCCCAAAATTTTCGCAAGAAAATAGCCTGGTATATAGCCCCTTACTGTATGTAAGTGCTAACTATGCCTTGAAATGACTCAGAATCATAATAGTGGCTAACGCAATGCTGATACCTGCAGGGGTCAGGAGGACATTCGAGAAGCTGCTGAGAAAGTTCCGATATTGCGCTGCCCGGTGCCGCTAATATTTGGCTAAAGCGGCATCGTAAAATTGAGGCGCTGACGCCTCAGTCGCGTCCTCAATGTTACGCTTCTCTGGTGTAATACCCAAGCGGCCAAACAAATCCATATCAGAATTGGCCTGAGGGTTTGACGTGGTCAGTAATTTTTCGCCGTAGAATATCGAGTTCGCACCCGCAAAATACGCCAGAGCATGCATCTCCTCGTTCATTTCTTCGCGCCCAGCTGATAGCCGAACATGGGAAGCGGGCATTAAGATACGCGCCACCGCAATCATGCGAATAAACTCAAAATGATCCAGGTCCTCTTCGTTTCCTAGAGGTGTGCCCTCTACACGCACCAACATATTAATCGGAACACTCTCTGGATGCTGAGGCAGATTTGCCAGTTGTTGCAGCAAACCGACTCGGTCACTTTGTTGCTCACCCATTCCAACAATGCCGCCACTACAAACCTTCATACCGGCTTCGCGAACGTGACCCAGGGTAGCCAGACGGTCCTGGTAAGTCCGTGTGGTTATGATGTCGCCGTAATATTCAGGCGACGTGTCCAAATTGTGGTTGTAATAATCCAGGCCGGCCTCGGCCAGCTCACCTGCCTGGTCCTGCGTTAACATACCGAGAGTCATGCAGCTTTCAAGGCCAAGCTCCCTAACGCCCTTGACCATGGCCACGACATACGGCATATCCCGGTTTTTTGGCGAGCGCCAGGCCGCACCCATACAGAAACGACTGGCACCGCTGGCTTTTGCTGCTTTCGCACGCTCCAAGACCTCCTCTACCGCCATCAGCTTTTGCGTCTCGAGGCCGGTCTCATAGCGCTTGCTCTGAGGGCAGTAGGCGCAATCTTCAGGACATGCGCCAGTTTTGATGGAAAGCAATGTGCTCACTTGCACCTGGTTTGGGTCAAAATACTGACGATGCAAGGTATGAGCCTGAAACAACAGATCGTTGAAAGGAAGAGCAAACAAAGCTTGGATTTCTCCGCGAGACCAATCCTGACGAATTTCAGTTCGCGCTTGGGAAAGCTGAGGGGGACCCAATAGAGCGGCATTATACATAGCGATGACCTGTTCATTTTTCAAGCGGGCGCTAATGATAGCGCTGGCAATCATTCTGTCAACCACTAGAGGTCCATATGGTTAACAGTATTCTTAACTCTCTATTTCCCAGCTATTGTTATCTGTGTGAACTGCGAACAGACTCAGCGCTGCCGCTGTGCAGCAGTTGCCAGTTGAATCTCGCGCGGAATCGCAATTATTGTGATCGCTGCGCCCTACCATTCCCGTCCGCCATCAGTAAAAACCTAGCGACGCTATGCCCCAAATGTCAGCTACGCCCACCCTCGTTTTCTCGAGTAGTAGCTCCGTGGTTATATGATGAGCAAATGGCATTTCTCATACACAGGTGGAAATTCCAAGGGGAAAAACAGCTCACTGTCGTGCTGGCAAATCTCTGGCTGTCGACCTGGGAGAATTCTCGACACATCGACCTGATAGTACCCGTGCCTTTGCACTGGAGGAGGCTGTGGCATCGAGGCTTTAATCAGGCTGAATTACTAGCGCGCAAAATACATGCCATCGCGCCTGATTTACACAATACAGACATCGATGTGAAGCGCGTCACCCGAACACGAGCTACCGAATCACAATCAGGCTTAAGTGCCACCGGCAGGGGTGACAACCTTAACGGCGTGTTCGACTCGAAAAAGAAATGTGAGGGGATGCATATCGCCGTTGTCGACGATGTCATGACGACAGGTAGTACCGCCGAGGCGTTAAGCAAATGCCTATTGAAGGCAGGGGCCAAATCGGTAGAAATCTGGTGTATTGCACGCACTCCGGCTCCCTTACAATGACATGCATTTAGCGCTTTCATCACGCATACTGCGCAAGCTGAGTTCCGAGACCTGTGTATGCGCAAGCTGTTGTTTTTATATCTTTTGTTCTGCTTAAATACTGCGACAAGTGCGGACAGTGTGCACGTGGCCGTCGCTTCTAATTTCAAGCAAACTGCGGAGCGACTAGGTGAACTGTTCGAGAAAACCACAGGGCATGAGTCTGTATTAAGCAGCGCCTCCACCGGAACGCTTCATAGCCAGATTACTCGCGGCGCCCCATTCGATGTGCTGTTGTCAGCGGACGCACATTCACCAAGGATATTGGAAGCGGCAGGGTTCAGTCGCCCCGGCAACCGATTTTGCTACGCGTTAGGGCAGTTGGTCTTGGTGGGCGGCAGTGGTTCACTAGCGGATTTGGCAAACCCGGAACTGAGCCTGGCAATAGCCAACCCCGCAACGGCACCCTATGGCATTGCCGCTGAAGAAGTGCTAAATCTGGACCATTACAAAGCCGCCGCGGGCAGAAAAACGGTTCGCGCCAATAACGTGGTCCACGCCTTCCAATATTGGTTCACCTCATCAGTGGACATCGCCCTGGTCGCTCAGTCACTGACAGATGGTAAGGGCGTGAAAATCCCGCCCGAAAATTACCAACCAATAAAGCAAGAAGCGGTATGGCTTAATCGAGGTTTGGAAAACTCCGCAGCTAAAAGCTACATAGCATTTCTAAAAAGCCGCTCCGCACAAGACCTCATAGCCAGTTCGGGCTACGGAAATTGCGAATGAGTCCGGCGGAGTGGGAAGCTATTTGGCTTACTTTGCACCTGGCCAGTGTAACGTTAATATTTCTCCTAATATTCGGCACACCACTGGCCTGGTGGCTTTCCCGGAGGCGCACAAACCTCAGCGCGCTAGTAGAGTCCGTGGTGGCCTTGCCTTTAATTTTGCCTCCCACCGTGCTCGGCTTTTATTTGCTACTTATGTTCGCGCCACAAACCGTTATAGGTCAGGTTTGGCAGCAAACAACCGGTACTCAACTGGCCTTTAGTTTCAGCGCGCTGGTGATTGGTTCCTTTTTCTACTCTCTGCCATTTATCGTCCAACCACTGCAGAGCGCTTTTGCACAGGTTCCCACGGGATTACTGCAAGCCGCCGCGACGCTAGGCGCGTCGCCGCTGGATCAATTTAGATCTGTAGTCGTCCCAACGTGCAAACGCAGTTTTGTTACCGCAGCCAGCTTAGGGTTTGCACATACCATTGGCGAGTTTGGCGTGGTACTGATGATAGGCGGAAATATCCCCGGTGAAACCCGGGTCTTGTCGATAGCTCTGTATGATCAGGTTGAGTCTTTGCAATTTGCTGAGGCTCAC